>CAMDHE010000036.1 GCA_945898095.1 Roseateles toxinivorans
TGGCTACCACTGCGTCGCAGGTCAGGCGTTCCGGAACCGTCATCCAACTGAACTTCAGCCCCAAGCTCGCGGCTAATCTTTGAGCTCTTTCGCTGGCAAAAGGAGGGGAATCGATCGTTGTAGCCAAGGATTTGCCAAGAAAATTTGCCAAAAGACACAAATTTGTCATGCGATTGCAACATAAGGGTAAATACCAGGGTGGGTAAATAGGTACTTGAACTGAAACTACAAACACTGCTGCTTGGTCGAGCCTGCGCACGCTGCGTTTCGACCCAGGCAATGGCTAACGCGCTTGCGGAATCACTGCAAGCGCTCTTTTCCTTACAAGGAGTTCACAATGTTTCAAAGAAAACGCGTCAACATCGCGGTCTTGATCGCGCTGGGTATGCCACTCGTGGCAATGGCCCAGGAAACGCTGCAGCGGGTCGAAATCACCGGCTCGCGCATCAAGACGATCGACACCGAAGGTGCCAGCCCAGTGGTCGTGATGACTGCCGAGTCGATTAAGGCTGAAGGTATCCGTACGACCGAAGGTCTGCTGAACAACCTTCCGCAGGTTTTCGCCGACTTCGGTGGCAGCGTGTCGAACGGCGCCACAGGCACCGCCACGGTCAATCTGCGCAACCTCGGATCCGGCCGCACCCTGGTACTGGTCAATGGCCGCCGCCTGCCCGCAGGCAGCCCGCGCAGCTTGGCTGCCGACTTGAACCAGATTCCGGTGTCGATGATCAGTCGTGTTGAAGTTCTGACCGGCGGCGCTTCGGCTGTCTACGGTTCAGACGCCGTTGCCGGCGTTGTCAACTTCATCCTGAAGGACAACTTCCAGGGCGTTGAATTTGATGCCAATTACTCCTTCTTCAACCACCAGCAGCAAGGTAGTGGCGGTATCGCTGGAGTCGTTGCCGGCCGAGCCGTGACGAATCCGACCGGATTCAAGGTGCCTGGCGACAAATCGAACGATGGCGGCACCAAGGAATTCAGCGTCACGGTTGGCGGCAACTTTGCCGGCAACAAGGGCAATGCAGTGTTGAATTTCACGGCGCACAAGGAAGACGCGCTGCTGCAATCGGAGCGTGACTTTTCGGCCTGCTCGGTCGGCATTGCCGCCGGCGGGACGGCGTTCAATTGCGGTGGGTCATCGACCAGCTATCCGGGCCGCTTCTTCCTGGAGCAGGGCACGTACACCGTGGCTGATGCCAGTGGCGGCGTACGCCCCTTCTCTGCTGCGACCGACCAGTACAACTTCGGTCCGCTGAACTATTTCCAGCGCCCGGCTGACCGCTATTCGGCCACCGCGATCGCCCATTACGACATCAACGATATGGCCCGCGTCTACGCGCAACTGGCCTTCCACGATGACCACACGGTGGCACAGATCGCGCCGAGCGGCTTGTTCGTCTTTGACACATCGACGGCAGGCGGTGTCCGCTTCGAGAATCCCTTCCTGTCCTCAGCCTGGAAGACGACATTGGCAGCGTCGAATGCGGAGGTAGGTTCGACCTTCAACAAGACCGGCGATGCTGCCAACATCCTCATTGCCCGCCGCAATGTCGAAGGTGGTGGTCGACAGGATGACATTCGTCACACCTCTTACCGCGCTGTCATCGGCGTCAAGGGTGATGTTGGTGCCTGGAGCTATGACGCATTCGGCCAGGTCGGCCGCGTGGTCTATCAGGAAACCTACAAGAACGACTTCTCGAACGTCCGCATCGGCCGTGCGCTTGACGCGGTGGTCGATCCGGTCACTGGCAAAACGGTTTGCCGTTCGGCACTTGATGGTTCCGACCCGAATTGCATCCCGTACAACGTCTGGTCGCTGGGCAAGATCGATCCGGCTTCGCTGGCTTATCTGCAGACTCCTGGTTTCCAGAAGGGTTTCACCAACCAGGGCGTTTTCGGTGCCACCTTGGCGGGTGACCTGAGCAAGTACGGTCTGAAGCTGCCCACAGCCAGATCGGGTCTGGGCATCGCCGTAGGTGTTGAGCGTCGCACCGAACAGATGGAGTTGTCGACCGATACGGCCTTCTCGAGCGGCGATCTGGCCGGTCAAGGCGGCCCGACCATCGGCGTTGGCGGCAAGTACAACGTCGACGATGTGTTCGGTGAATTGCGTATTCCTCTGGCTGACAATCAGCCGCTGGCTTATGCGATGAATTTGAACGCTTCGTACCGTCATTCGAAGTACAGCACCGGCAATTCGACCGATACCTATGGTACCGGCCTGGAATGGTCGCCGATCAAGCAGTTCAAGATTCGCGGTAGCTATCAGCAGGCAGCACGTGCCCCCAACATCATCGAGATGTTTGCGGCTCAATCGGTCGGCCTGTACAACAACGATTCCGACCCTTGTGCAGGTGCAGCCCCTACGGCCACGTTGGCGCAATGCGCTCGCACTGGCGTGACTGCAGCTCAGTACGGCAAGATCATCGACAGTCCTGCAGGACAGTACAACGGCCTGTTCGGCGGCAACCCGCAGCTCAAGCCTGAGACTTCCAACAGCGTGACCCTGGGCTTGGTGGCAACACCGGTCAAGGACTTCAATGTCTCGGTCGATTACTTCTCGATCAAGGTCAAGGACGCGATCAGCAGCCTGCCGGCGACAACCAGCTTGGCGCAATGTCTGGCTACCGGTTCGGCACAGTTCTGCAGCTTGATCACGCGGGACAGGACCGGTTCGCTCTGGGCTTTGCCGACAGCGCAGATTGTTTCGACCAATGTCAATGTCGCGTCCTTGAAGACGCAGGGCATCGACGTCGGTCTTGACTATGCGATGAAGCTTGGCGCGATGGGCAAGCTGGACCTGAGCCTGCTCGGGACTTATCTGAAAGAGATGAGTGTTGAAGCGGTGCCTGGACTGGGCTCCTATGACTGCGCAGGCCTGTATGGTTCGACCTGCGGCACGCCAGCTCCGAAGTGGCGCAACAAGCTGCGTGGTACCTGGTCAACCCCGTGGAACGCTACGGTCGGTGTGACATGGCGCCATTTCGGCTCGGTCGATGTGGATACCACCAGCAGCAACACGCAGCTGGCTGGAACTGTCAACGCGATCAGCAAGACCTTCGCCGCGCAGAACTATCTGGACTTGTTCGTGTCTTACAAGCTGACCAAGACGATCACGCTTGCAGGCAGCATCAACAATCTGCTGGACAAGGATCCACCGTTGGCTGTGACCGGCGCACCATTCGGCAATGGCAACACCTTCCCGGTGGTGTACGACGCCCTGGGTCGTCGCGTGAACTTGAATCTGAACGCCAAGTTCTGATTTTCGAGGCTTGACATGGAAAGCGCCTGTGCTTGCACAGGCGCTTTTTCAATGGCGAGTCGAGATAATCGCGGTTCGATACAAACCGGTACACCCATATGACTGCTGTTCGGAATCCTTCAGATGAGTCAGGCAGGATCGATTTGCTGTTCAGGCAGGCGCAGCAGGCGGCTCAGGAAGGGCAGCACAGCAAAGCGCAGCAATGCTGGAGCAGCGTTCTTGCCATCAACCCTCGGCATATAGCCACTTTGCAAGCGATGGGCCAGTTTGCGCTGGCTCGACGCGACTATGCTGCGGCGCGCCAGAGCTTCGCAGCCTTGACCTTGATTGAAGGCGGCAACCCGCAGCCCTGGATCCATCTGGCGATGGCCTGCCGTGCGCAAAAGGATCTGACCGGCGAAATCGATGCGCTGCAACATGCGTTGACGGCCGATCCGCATGACCTGATGGCCTTGATCCTGCGGGCCAATCTGCTCGAGCGCCAAGGCTTGAAACATGAAGCTGCGCAGGCTTATCAGGCCGTGATTGCCGTCGCACCAGCGCTGGACAAGTTGGTGCCTGACCTGCGCCCAGCCTTGCAGCATGCGTTCGGCTTTCGCGACCGCTATCAGGCCCAGTTCGGTGACTTCGTCGACAAGTCCATCGCCGACCAAGGCGCTGGCATGAATGGCGCAGAGCTCGATCGATTCAGGCTCTCGCTGGACATCGAGTTCGGCAGGAAAAAACGTTATGAATCCAGGCCAATCGGCTACTTCTTCCCCGGCCTGCCAACGATCGAGTTTTTCGAACGCAGCGACTTTCCCTGGCTCGACCAGATCGAAGCTGCCAGCGATGGAATACGCGATGAATTCCTGGCTGTGCTGGACCGCGAACAAGGTTTTTCGCCCTACATCACCTATGGCAGCGACCAGCCGGTGAATCAATGGGCCGAGTTGAATAATTCACCCCGTTGGTCGGCTTTTCACTTGCTCAAGGATGGGCGACCGGTGCCGGGCAATTCAGCCAATTGCCCGCTGACGATGCGAGCACTTTCCGGTGCGCCCCAGCCCGAGCAGGCCGGGCGCACGCCAGTGGCGATGTTTTCTTTGCTCAAACCGCGTACAAGAATTCCGCCCCATGTCGGCATCAGCAATGCGCGCCTGGTCACCCATCTGCCCTTGATCATTCCGGAGTCCTGCGGATTCCGGGTTGGCAATCAGACCCGGCAATGGCTGCCTGGGAAGGCCTGGGTGTTCGATGACACGATCGAGCATGAAGCCTGGAATGACAGCGACAAGTTGCGTGTCGTGCTGATTTTCGACATCTGGCATCCCCATCTGACACCTGCTGAACGCCGGTTGGTTTCAGCGATGACGATCGCGCGAAACGAATTTCTCGGGACTGCGGGGGAGTTTGATCTGTAATGAATTGGCTCAAGGGTGCGCCAGGTTTGTTCATTGGGTGGTCGGGGCTTGGACAGGGTTTCGTTATGGGCACGGGTCGCATCCACAATATCCATGCGGCGATCGGGTTCCGGGCAGTACAGTCAACGACATAGCAGCCTTGCCATCAATGCGTCTGTTGTATTGGCGACAGGAGGCGGTTTCAGCATAGGATTCGTGCCGCAACTTCGAGTCGATCAAGTGAAAGACTCAGGTCCGGTTCGTGTTTGATGACTTGCTTGCATTGTTGGCGCGGATCTTGCACTCGGTATTGCACGGGTAGCATTGTTTGAAGGCTTCGGTCTAGTCTCTTCGCAGTAGGGCGACGTTGCTTCAAGGCAGGGCTAACCCCATGTCGAATCGGACGGTATTTCAGATACGATACGGTGCTTGTTTTAGGCTGTGCTGATGTAGTTTTGTTACAGGGTGTGTGCGAATTGCTGGGAGTTGTTCTGTCGGGACGTTCGAGTGGCCAATCGGCGTAGGTCATGCCCGAGCAGCGATGAGGATTTGATGGGCGATGGCCGGTGAAGCCAACGTAGCAGCACTGGGGCTTCCCCGGTTGTGTAGATGAATGTATTTCGTAGTCATATGAAGGAGAGCGCATGAATTTTGCGCAGCAGAAGAACAATTCCTCGCGCCTGACTGGGTTCGGCTTGGTGGTGTTGATTCATATCGTGATTGTTTATGCCTTGGCCAGTGGCCTGGCACGCAAGGCACTCGATGCAGTCAAGGGTCCGATCGAGACCAAGGTGATCGAGGAGAAGGTCAAGCCGCCGGATCTGCCTGACAAGGTCGTACCGCCACCACCCGATCTGAAAGCACCGCCACCGCCATTTGTGCCCCCGCCTGAATTCCAGGTTACGGCGCCAGCGCCACCATCGGCTCGTGCTATCCAGTCGACTCAGGTCGTTCCGCCGCCTCAGGTGGTGCGCGCTGCGCCGCCGCCAGTTGTCGCAGCACCTCCGCCACCAAGGGTCGGGCCAGTGCGCGCTGCGATGGTCTGCACCAAGATGGGCAAGCCTGAACTGCCTTCGATCAGTTGGAGTGGAGAAGCGCTGTACAAGGTCACCGCTACGGTCAAGGCCGGGCGGGTGGCATCGATTGAAGTGGTGCCGCTGCGTGGTGGTGTCGATCGCAAGGCCCAACGTGCCTTGATTTCATCGATCGAAACGACCCTGCGCGATACCTACGAATGCCCGGGCGACCATGTGTTCGAGCAGGAGTTCCAGTTCCGCATCGAATAAGCCAGAAGAATTTCCCCTTTGAATGACCCTGCAAGTTCCGGGCAATGATGCCCGGCCTTGATCTCAAAACCGAGTTTTTTGTTTTCTTTTCCAGGAGCTGACTCCATGATTTCTCGTATTTCCGGCTTGATTGCCGCAATCGCATTTGCCGCAACCCTCGCCATCTCGCCTGTCCAGGCCCAAGATGTGAAACCTGCTGATGCGGCGGCCTCGGTCGCTGTGGAAGGCGCAGCGCCAGTGGTTGCCAAGGAAGCAGAAAATCCATACGGCCTGATGGCCATGATCAAGCATGGTGACATGGTCGGCAAGGGCGTGCTTGCCCTGCTGGCCTTGATGTCGATGGGCAGTTGGTACATCCTGATCACCAAACTGTGGGACACGAAGAAGCTGGCTGATGAAGCCAAGAATGTCCGTGTCACCTTCTTCAAGAAGGCTTCGCTTGCCGAAGGCGTGAAGGGCTTGGCTGAAGCCAGTGCCTTCCGCTACATCGCGGCGGCTGCCATCGATTCGTCCGAGCACCATGAAGGTGCGCTGACCGAGAACATCGACCGCAATACCTGGGTGACGATGAATATCGACCGCGCTGTGACCGAAGTCAACGCCCGTATTCAGGGCGGCCTGAGCTTCCTGGCAACGGTGGGTTCCACTTCGCCATTCGTCGGCCTGTTCGGTACGGTGTGGGGGATTTTGCAGGCCTTGACCGCCATCGGTATTGCCGGACAAGCGTCGATCGACAAGGTTGCCGGCCCGGTGGGTGAAGCGCTGATCATGACCGCCATCGGTCTGGCCGTCGCTGTGCCAGCGGTGCTGGGTTACAACTGGCTGGTCACTCGCAACAAGGCTGTGATGAGCGAAGTGCGCGCTTTTTCTGCTGACCTGCACGGCGTGCTGATGGGCAACCGTCAATCCAGCAAGCATTGAGTCTTTCATCCTAGACAGCGCGGAGCAAGCCTCATGAGCATGAACGTCGGATCTGCCTCCGGCGATGATGATGTGGTGTCGACCATCAACACCACGCCCCTTGTGGACGTGATGTTGGTGCTCTTGATCATCTTTCTCATCACCATCCCGGCGGTGACCCAGCAGGTGTTGTTGTCTCTTCCCAAAGAGACCAACATCGCCCGTGTCACCAAACCTGAAAATGTCGAAATCGCTGTCAATAAGGACGGCGACATTTTCTGGAACTCAAGCCCCGTGGCTGACACCGAGGCGCTGGTCAAGCGCCTTGGAACGATCGCGGTGCTGAATCCTCAGCCCGAGGTGCATATTCGCGGTGACGAGAAGTCGCGCTATGAATCGGTCGGCCGAGTCGTCTTTGCCTGCCAACGCGCCGGCATCATGAAAGTCAGCTTTGTCACTCAGCCCCCCGAACGCGGCGGTTGAGGCGAGGAAATAAGACATGAGTATGAATTTGGGCAGTTCGTCCGGTAGTCAAGAGCCGGAAGTGATGATGGACGTCAACACGACGCCGCTGATCGATGTGATGTTGGTGCTGCTGGTGATGTTGATCATCACCATTCCGATCCAGTTGCATTCGGTGAATCTGGATATGCCGCCGCCGAGCACAACGCCGCCATTGAAGGACCCGATCGTGCATGAAGTCTTCATTGACTTTGATGGCACGGTCAGCTGGGACGGGGTGGCGCTTGCTGACCAGGCCGCGGTCGAAGTTAAATTGTCCGAAGTCGCAGCCGAACCCGATCAGTCTGAAGTCCATATCAAGCCGAACAAGCTGGCCGAGTACGGTAGCGTGTCCACGGTGATGGCCGCTGCTCAGCGCTTGGGCGTGAAGAAGATGGGTATGGTCGGTAACGAGCAGTTCGTCAAGTGACGATCTGATTGTCAGCATTTGAACAGCGCGCCGCCCGAAGGGGTTGCGCGTTTTTTTTCGCAGGAGATGGTTATGAAGTTCAAGACCTTGGCCACGGTCGCATTGGGCACCGCAGCGTTTGTATTTGGTGCGGCGCATGACGGCAGTATCGGATTTGTCCAAGCCCAGGCGCAGGCAGAAACGGTGCGCCCGGAAATCGGCAAACCCTTGAAGGAAGCCAGCGCCTTGATCAAGGCGGGCAAGTTCAAGGACGCCTTGACCAAATTGCAAGAGGCCGAAAGCGTTGGCGGGCGTACGCCGGTCGAGAACTACAACATCGAAGGCATGCGTGTCGCCGCGGGCTCGGGTGCCGGTGATGCCGATTCGATGGTCAAGGGCTTCGAGGCGATGAAGGCCAGCGGGCGTCTAAGTCAGGCTGAGCAGTTGCGCATGATCGAGTCGATCGCGGGTACTTTTTTGCGCAACAAGGACAACGCGCGTGCTTTGACCTGGGCGCAGCGCTACTTCAAGGAGGGTGGTACCAGCGCGACGATGAAGCAGGTGCAAACCTCGGCACAGTTCTATTCGGGCGACATGGCCGGCATCATCAAGCAGACGCTGGAAGAAATCAGCGCGGATGAGAAAGCCGGTCGTACGCCGCCGCAGGACAAGTTGAATCTGCTGCTGACGGCGGCCAGCCGCCAGAAGGATTCGGCCAACGAGGCGCTGGCAACCGAGAAGCTGCTGAACTATTACCCGCGCAAGGAGCTCTGGGCACAGACCCTGGGCAGCTTGCCGCAGAAGAAGGGTTTTTCTGACCGCTTTGCGTTGGATGTCTATCGGCTCAAGCTGGCCACAGGCAATATGCGCAGCGCCACTGACTATATGGAAATGGCACAGCTGGCTGCCCAGGCCGGCTATCCCGAAGAGGGCAAGCAGGTCGTCGACAAAGGCATGGCCGCCAATGTGCTGGGGCAGGGCGCTGAAGGTGCGCGCCACAAGCGCTTGATGGACTTGATGGTAAAAAGGACAGCCGAGGTCAAAGCGGCTTTGCCGGCGGCCGAAAGTGCGGCACAGGATGCCAAGGATGGCAATGCGCTGGTCAGCATCGGTCTGGGCTATGCGCTGCGCGGTGATGCTTCACGCGGTGTCAAGTTGATCGAGCAGGGCATTGCCAAAGGCAGTCTGAAAAGGCCGGAAGATGCCAAGCTCTACCTCGGTATGGCGCATGCGCTGGCCGGTGAGATTGCCAAGGCGCAAGCAAGCTGGCGCAATGTCAAGGGCAACGACGGCGTGACTGACCTGGCTCATCTGTGGAGCATTCAGGTGCGCGGTGGCAAGCGCTGAAGTCAGCTGAATAGCTCAATTGAAAAGCCCTGGCGGGCGTCTGCCAGGGCTTTTTTGATTCGGCGTGGGCGAGGCTGTGCAGAGCCAAGGCATCCCTTAGTCATTCTTGAGAAACCGCGATTGATAGCGAACACTATGACCGACAACGAGCCAGACCCGGATTGCGATCTTCAACCCTTGGCCGATGTCAGGGTTGTTGATCTGTCCCGGCTGGTTTCCGGCAATATGCTGACCCATGTGCTGGCCGATCTGGGCGCCCAGGTCATCAAGGTGGAGCCGCCACAAAAGGGCGATGAATTGCGGGCCTGGAAGCGCAATGGCGTCAGCACTTACTGGTTGAGCTATAGCCGCAACAAGGACAGTGTGGTGCTCGATCTGCGCGATCCTCAAGGCCAGGTTCATTTACGCGAACTGCTGGCTGGTGCCGACATGCTGGTGGAAAATTTCCGGCCGGGTACGCTCGAGCGCATAGGCCTCGGCAAGGCAGCGTTGCAACTGCTCAATCCCAAGTTGGTCGTGGTGAGGATTTCGGGCTGGGGTCAGACCGGCGCATATGCCAAGAAGGGAGGCTTCGGCTCATTGATCGAAGCGATGAGTGGTTTTGCGGCGATGAACGGTTTCGCTGACCGACCGCCAGTTTTGCCTCCCTTTGCGATGGCGGATTCTGTTGCCGGCATTTACGGTGCCGCGCTGGCTCTGGCCGCGCTGCACAAACAGCGCGCAACCGCCAAGCCGCGGGTCCAGGAAATCGACCTGTCGCTGTTCGAGCCACTGTTCTCGGTGCTCGGCCCGCAGGCCGCCGAATACGAGTTGACCGGTGAGGTTCATGCGCGCTCCGGCAGCCGCTCGCCAACGCATGCGCCCCGCAATGTCTATCAGACCAAGGATCAGCGCTGGGTTGCCTTGTCGGCCGGCATGGAAGGGACGCTGGGGCGATTGTTCGAAGGTATCGGCTATCCGCAGGGTTTGAGTGACCCGCGCTTTGCGACCCATGAAGCGCGTTTGCAGAACATCGATGCGCTCGACAAACTTCTGCAGGATCACCTGGCTCGGCTGACGCTCGACGAGGCCTTGCAGTTCTTCAGTGAACGTGACATCACGGCAGGCCCGGTTTGTGACATCGCCGATTTGCTCGAACATCCCTACATGATCGATCGGGAGTTGCTGCTCGATGATGTCGGCGTCGACGGCAGTTCGCACCGGATTCATGCCCCGCCTTACAAGATCAACGGCAGGCGCCCACCCTTGCGCCGTAGCGCCCCGAGCCTGGGACAGGACAATGAAAAATGGCTGACAGGCAAGAAGGAAACCGAATGAAACCTGAGTTGATCCGCTCCTTTTTGTTTGTTCCGGCAGACAACGAGCGCTTGCTGGTCAGTGCGCTGACCAAACCCTGCGATGCCGTCATCCTCGATCTTGAGGATGGCATCCATGCAAGCAAGAAAGAATCTGCCCGGCAGACGCTGGAGGCTTCCTATGCGCGTCTGAAAGCGGCCGGAAAAATCAGCGTGGTGCGCATCAATGGGGACCTGAATACCGCGATCACTGACCTGCGTGCGGCGGTATTGCCTGGACTCGACCTGTTGATGTTGCCCAAGGTCGAACATCCCCGCGATGTGCAGTTGCTGGCGACTGTCGTGGCCGGGCTTGAGCGGTCTGCGGGAATACCGGTCGGCCATGTTCGCTTTGTGTTGCAGATCGAGAGCGCTTTGGCCTTGCCAAAGCTTTACGAGATCGCTGCAGCCGATCGCCGAGTGCTGGGCATGATGCTGGGCAGCGAAGACTTCTCGCTCGATTGCGGCGCCATCCCGACACCTGAGACCTTGATGATGCCGAGCATGATGGTGCTGTTCGCCTGCCGGGCGGCAAAGATTCAGCCGATCGGTTTCGTCGGATCGATCGCCGAACTTGGCGCTCCGGAGGTTTTCAAAGCCAGAGTCGAGCAGGCCAGGTCACTCGGCTTCAGGGGCGCGGTTGTCGTCCACCCGAAATACCTGGACATCATCAACGACTGCTACACGCCCAACGCTGAGCAAATGGAGCAAGCGATGAGGGTCATTCAGGCCTTCGAGGCGGCGGATGCCAATGGCGTCGGCGCGATCCAGCTGGATGGTCAAATGATCGACAAGCCGGTCTACCAGCGAGCGCTGGACTTGACCGGACGGTCTTGATCAATGCTTACCTTGGCGCCAGGCGGATGGCGCCGTCGAGTCGTATCACTTCGCCGTTGAGCATTTCATTGGTGATGATCTGGTGCACGAGCTTGGCATAGTCTGCCGGCGTCCCTAGCCTTGAAGGGAAGGGGACATTGGCTGCCAGCGCATCCTGTACTTCCTTGGGCATGCTGAACAGCATCGGCGTACCGAAGATCCCCGGAGCGATCGTCATATTGCGGATGCCATTGCGCGCCAGGTCTCGTGCAATCGGCAAGGTCATTCCGACCACACCGCCTTTGGATGCAGCGTATGCGGCTTGGCCCATTTGCCCATCGAAAGCCGCTACTGATGCGGTAGAGATCAGCACCCCGCGCTCGCCAGTGCTCTCGGGTTCGTTCTTGCACATCGCTTCGGCAGCCAGTCGGATCATATTGAATGAACCGATCAGGTTGACGTTGATGACCTTGGCGAACATCGCCAGCGAATGGGCGCCTTCCTTGCCAACGGTCTTGACGGCGGGTGCGATCCCGGCGCAATTCACCAGGCCCATCAAGCGACCCAGGCTCAATGCTTTGGCGACCACGGCCTGACCATCAGCCTCCTGGCTGACGTCAGCGCGGACAAATGCACCACCGAGTTCATCGGCGACGGCCTGCCCCTGCTCGACCTGCAGATCGGCGATGACGACCTTGGCGCCATGGGCGGTCAGCATACGCGCTGTCCCTTCACCCAGCCCCGAGGCGCCGCCTGTGACGATGAATACCTTGCCTGCGATTTCCATAAGGTTTCCTTGGTTTGGTTGACGTTGACGTCAACGTCAATTGGAGGTCAAAAACAAAGCCGCTGGACAGCGGCTTCGTCAGTCGAAAATTGTTGCTTCAGTTCAAGGCGGTCAAGGCCCGCTGCATGATGTCATCCACCGAACCGATACCTTCGATGCGGCGGTATTGCGGCGCTCCGGCATCGCCGGTGGCGGCCCATTGTGCGTAGTAATCGACCAGAGGCCTCGTCTGGGCATGATAGACCTCCAGGCGCTTGCGCACGGTTTCTTCCTTGTCATCGTCGCGTTGTACCAATGCTTCGCCGGTCAGATCATCACTGCCTGCGGTTTTCGGTGGATTGAAGTTGACATGGTAGGTCCGACCCGAACCGACATGCACGCGGCGACCGCTCATTCGTTCGATGATCGCGCTGTCGGGAACGTCGATCTCAAGTACGAAGTCAAGTTTGACGCCGGCGGCCTTCATCGCATCAGCTTGTGGAATCGTGCGCGGGAAACCGTCGAACAGGAAACCGTTGGCGCAGTCAGCCTGGGTGATCCGTTCCTTGACCAGACCGATGATGATGTCATCGCCGACCAGGCCGCCAGCGTCCATCACCTTTTTGGCTGCCAGACCCATTTCAGAACCGGCTTTGACAGCCGCCCGCAACCTGTCTCCAGTGGAGATCTGCGGAATTCCGAATTTCTGGCAGATGAACGTGGCTTGAGTTCCTTTGCCCGCGCCTGGGGCACCGAGAAGAATCAGTCGCATGGGTCTCCTTCAATATTTAGCGGATTGCAGACGTAAAGCTGCATTTATCGTGGTCGAGAATAGCATGGGCTTACCCTCAGAAAGCTGACAGCTTGCCCGGAGTCAAGCGCCGGCACGCAAGATAGATCTGACCTGCTCCAGATCTTCTGGCGTATCGACGCCGGGCCCGGGTCGTTCCGAGGTGATATGGACCGCAATTCGTTCGCCATGCCAAAGTACCCGCAACTGCTCGAGCGACTCGATCTGCTCCAACGGGCTTACCGCGAGAGTCGGGAACCTGCGTAGAAAACCCGCATGGTAGGCATAGAGGCCGACATGGCGCAAAGCCGAACCGGCAAGCGGCCGGCCCTGACCATCGCGCCAGCAGGGAATCGGTGCACGCGAGAAATACAAGGCCAACCCGTTGGCGTCGGTCACGACCTTGACGACATTTGGGTTGGCGAAATCAGCCGCCCCGTCAACTGAATCATCGAGCGAATGAGCGACCGTGCTCATCACGCATTGCGGCCGTTCGCTCAGCAACAAGGCACAGGCATCGATCATCGAAGCCGAGATCAACGGTTCATCGCCTTGCACATTGACGACCAGTTCCTGGCCATCGAGCCCCAGCAATTCACAGGCCTCGGCCAGACGGTCGCTGCCCGAGACATGGTCAGCGCGGGTCAGCAAGGCTCGCACCTGATGCGCCTCGCAGGCCCTCATGACCGTTTCCGAATCGGTCGCCACCACAACCTGGCGAGCTTTTGACAAGGCAGCTCGGCGCGCCACCCACACGATCATCGGCAGACCTTCGAGGTCGGCCAGGGGTTTGTTCGGCAGTCTGGTCGAAGCCAGCCTGGCAGGCACGATAACGCTGAAACTCATGGCTCGCCGAGTTTGAAGGGCGAGGCTGGTTCAGCCTCAGGATCCCAACTGCGCGCTTCGCTTTCCAGCATCACCGGAATGTCGTCACGGACCGGAAAGGCGAGTCGGTCGGCATGGCAGGTCAGTTCCTGGCCGGCCTCCGAGCGCAAGTCAGCCAGCGGGCCTTTGCAGACAGGGCAGACCAGCAATTGCAGCAAACGGGTATCCATGATTCAGGGGAGTAGGTTGGTGAAGCGCTTCAAACGCTCGTGCAAGGCCTGCTCAAAAGCTTGTTCGGGCTTGAAGTCTAGCGCCACCACCCAGACTCGCGTTTTGCCGCAACGAGCAGGGTCGATTTTGACGGCATCTTTTTCAGTCAAGATGACATCAGCCTCGCCAGCCTCCCAGGGCAAACTGGAGAAATCATGGTGGTCGTTCAAGGGTAAGGTTCGAAAATTCAAACCTTGCTGGTTCAGCATTGCGAAAAACCGTTGCGGTTGCGCCAGGCCGGCGATGGCGAGCAAAGGCCGGTCGCGTAATTCATGCAGCTTGTGCAGCCTGGCCGGCAAGCCTTGCCACCAGTCAGTCAGAGAAACAGCCCCCGCCAAGCCGCTCTTGGCGACAAAGCCGCGCAAGGAACTGCTGGGGCGGGCCGCGTTGTAGAGCACGATTTCGTTGTCTTGCAGGGCCCTGGACGGCGTTTGGCGCAGCGGCCCGGCTGGCAGCAAGCGGCCATTACCCAGGCCTCGATCATCAAATACCAAAACGGCCAAGGCACGTGGAAGGCGCAGATGCTGCAGCCCATCGTCGCTGATCAACAGTTGCAATTCGGGGTGTGCTTGCAGCAGGGCTCTGGCGGCAGCGACCCGGTCGCGACCGACCGCAACCGGTACCGCCGCACGCAGATGAATCAGCAATGGTTCGTCACCGACTTGACTTGCGTCGGACTGCTGGTTGACAAGCCGGACTTCATCCCCGCTGCGGCCATAGCCGCGTGAAATGACCCCGGCTTTCAGGCCTAGTTTGTGCATCTGGGCCAGCAAGGCAAGCGTCGTTGGCGTTTTGCCGGCGCCGCCGACGATCCAGTTGCCGACCACGATCACCGGCACCGGCAGGGACTGGCTGCGCAGCGCGCCGCTGCGGTAGAGCCAGCCACGCAAGCTCAGCAGCAGACCGTACAAAGCTGCCAGTGGGCGCAATCCCTGACTCAGGGCGCCGCCGCTGACCCATTCCTTCTGCAAACGGGCAGCCAGCGACATCAGGGCTTGTCCTCGGCGCTGGCTTGCGCGGCGAAAGTCAGCCGCGAAAGCCCGGCCCGCCTTGCAGCATCCATCACATTGACCACCATCTGGTGCGCGGCAGCGGCATCGGCCGAAACCACCACCATGCTGTCGGCCTCGCCGGCTGCTGCCTGGCCCAGCGCTGCGGTGAGGAGTTCGACCGAACGGCCTTCGACCGCCTGCTTGTTGACCAGGTATCGACCGTCGGCAGAGACATAAACGATGACTTCGCGCGGCCGGTCCTTGAGTTTTTCGGCGTCGGCAACCGGCAGATTGATCTGCAGTTCAGTGAACCTGGAATAGGTGGTCGAGAGCATCAGGAAAATCAGGATCACCAACAGGACGTCGATGAAAGGGATCAGATTGATCTCGGGTTCTTCTCGGCGGCGGTGCCTGAACTTCATCTCGGGCTCAGGCGATCAAGCGCCGCAATTGGCTCAGCAACTGGTCGCTGGATTGCTCAAGTTCCAGTTCATATTCTTCGATCCGTCCGCGAAAATAGCGATAGAACATCAGCGACGGAATCGCCACCATCAGACCGAAGGCAGTGTTGTAGAGCGCGATCGAGATGCCATGGGCAAGCAGCGCCGGGTTACCGCCGCCAGGGGCTTGGCTGCCGAAGATTTCGATCAATCCCACGACAGTGCCGAGCAGACCGAGCAACGGGGCTGCGGTGGCAATGGTGCCCAAGGTGGTGAGGTAACGTTCAAGCTGGTGCACCGCGCGGCGGCCGGCCAACTCGAACACCTGTCGCAGTTTGTCTTCGGAGATCCTCGGCTCGGCGGCTGCGCTCAGTCCGGCAGCCAGCACCGTCCCCAGCAAAGAATGTTCGGCCAGACGCTTGACCATCTCGGCCGTCGGTAACTGGTTCTGGGTCACGCCGAGGACTTCTTCGAGCAGGCGAACAGGCACGACCCGGTTGGTCCGCAGGCTCGCAAAGCGTTCAATGATCAATGCCAGGGCCACCACGGAACAAAGAAGCAAGGGCCAGATCGGCCAGCCTGCGGCTTGTATGATCGAAAACAAAGGCATTCCCCATCGAAAGCGGCTGAAAATGGCGTTGCACAGGGGCAATGCCAACAGGGTCGTGCAACCGTCTGCACCGCGCGATTATGGCTTGAAGCGAAGGCGGCAAGCCTTTTCCTACGGTTGTTGAAATGGCTGAAATTGTTTGAAAATCACGGGCCTTGGCTTGAATTCATGGATCGGTTGAACTTGAAATTTTCAGATGAATGATCGCTTGCCCGCTGCGCCACAGCGCCCGGTCTGGGGCGTGGCGGCATTGCTTGCGGCCGCCTCGGACAGCCTCGCGTCGCGCTTTTCTTCCTGTGTCGTCGGCGGCGAGATTTCAGGCTTTACCCGCGCGGCCAGCGGTCATTGCTATTTCAGCCTGAAAGACGCGCAAGGGCAGAGTGCCTTGATACGCTGTGCGATGTTTCGACGCGCCGCCAGTCTGCTGGATTTCGCCCCGGGAGACGGCGCCTTGGTCGAGTTGCGCGGGCGGTTGACGCTTTACGAGCCGCGAGGCGAACTGCAGTTTGTCGTCGAAGCAATGCGCCGCGCCGGGGTTGGTGCGCTGTTTGAACAGTTCTTGCGCTTGAAGGCCAAACTGGAGGCCTTGGGGCTTTTCGACCCTGATGCCAAACGCAAGCTGCCGGCCTTCCCTCGGCGTATCGGTGTCGTCACCTCGACTGCTGGCGCCGCCTTGCACGATGTTCTGACCGCTTTGTCGCGCCGTGCCCCGCATATCGAGGTGGTCATCTACCCGAGCCTCGTGCAGGGAGACCAGGCCCCCGCAGCGCTGGTGCAAGCGCTGCAGACGGCCAATGCCAGGGACGAGGTTGACTTGCTGTTGCTGGTGCGGGGTGGTGGTTCGCTTGAGGATCTCTGGGCTTTCAACGATGAAAAAGTGGTGCGTGCGGTGGCCGCGTCAAGGTTGCCGATCATTTGTGGCGTAGGACATGAAACCGACCTGACGCTGGCCGATCTGGCGGCTGATCTGCGGGCCCCGACGCCGACCGCTGCGGCTGAACTCGCCGCTCCGTCGCTGCAATTCAATCTGGAAGCCTTGAGCGGCCTGGCTGCCGCGCTGCAGCGGCGCATCGAACTCGGCCTGGACAGCGCCACATTGCGGCTTGATCGGCTCTCTCTAAGGCTGTCCAGGCCTTCCGCGTTGTTGTCCGGGCAGGTCCGCCGACTGGCTTTGCTCAGGCAGCGCTTGAGTCAGGCTTTGCCCAGGCTGCAAGCTTTGCAGAACCAGCGTCTGGACAATCTTGCCCGACAGGTATCGCGCGCAATTCCTGTGGCCTTGCTCAACCATGGCTTGAGGCTGGATGCCTTGCATGCCAGGCTGGCGGCCCTGGACCCCAAACAGGTGCTGGCGCGAGGCTATGCCTGGCTCGATGATGGCCAGGGTCATGCACTCACCTCGGTGCATCAACTGCATATCGGCAGCAAAATTCACGCAGTACTGGCTGATGGCGAGGCCGAAATGCAACTTGTCAGCACGACTGCAAGGTCTTGACGAAGCTGCATACAATCCGCGCTGGACGAAACCCCCGCTAATCTCACCTAGGAGTTGATATGGAACATACATTGCCCGCATTGCCTTATGCCAAGGAAGCCCTGGCGCCTTACTACAGCGCCGAGACGCTGGAGTTTCACCATGGCAAACATCACAACGCCTATGTGGTGAATTTGAACAACCTGCAAAAAGGCACTGAGTTCGAAGCATTGGCTCTTGAAGAGATCATCAAGAAGGCCAGTGGCCCGGTCTACAACAACGCAGCTCAGATCTGGAACCACAGTTTCTTCTGGAATTGCATGAAGCCCAATGGCGGCGGCGCACCGCAAGGCGCGTTGGCAGATGCGATCAATGCCAAATGGGGCAGCCTGGATGCTTTCAAGGAAGCATTTACCAAGAGTGCTGTCGGCAATTTCGGTTCAGGTTGGACCTGGTTGGTCAAGAAGGCTGACGGTTCGGTCGACATCGTCAACACCGGTGCTGCCGGTACCCCGCTGACGTCGGCTGACAAGGCCTTGCTTACGATTGACGTTTGGGAGCACGCTTACTACATCGATTACCGCAATATGCGTCCGAAGTTTGTCGAGACCTTCCTGTCGAATCTGGTCAACTGGGACTTCGCCCAGGCCAATTACGCCTGAAGCGCTCTTCTCGTTGCAAAAAGCCGGTCATTGACCGGCTTTTTTATTTGGGCCAGGGCTGGCCGGTCAACTTGCTACCGGCCTTGATGCCGCGTTTTGCAAACCATCCCTGGTTCATTTCCAGCGCGAAACGGACCGGCTTGGTCGAGCAATGCGATTCCAGCGATTGTGGTTTCATTTCGATGATGTTGACGATGGCCCCATCGTCGCCAATGAAGGCAATTGAAAGTGGCAGCAGGGTGTTCTTCATCCAGAAACATTGGGTGGCCCCTGCCTCGAACGCAAACAACATGCCATCGCTGACGCCCATTGTCGGACGGTTCATCAGACCGATCGCCCGTTGATCTGGCGTTTGCGCCACCTCGGCGTTGATCAAATAGATGCCGACGCCCAGGGTGATCGCCGGGAGTTTTTGCGGCATGGTCTGCGCGCCGGTCGTGGCGGCGAATGCCAAGGCCGCGAGCAGGAAAAAGCGCGCAATGACCGGCATCCGGAATCGATGGTGAAGGGGGGCAGTCTTGATATATGTCATGCTGAGGTATTGGTTGTCCGCTTAGATTATGCGGCCAAGCCGCCATGCCGACCCCTGTCCAGATCACCTCAGCCAGCGTTGTAGTTGATCCAGCGATCGACGATCCGATGTTGCTCGCTCCGTTCACCCGTTGGCTGAATCAATCCGGGATTGATGAGCCCGGACTTGCCGAATCCCAGTTCCAGTTGTCAGGACTGCATTGCGCAGCTTGCGCCGGCATCATCGAACGCGCTTTGCTGGAACTGCCCGGCGTGCGAGCAGCGACGGTGAATGCCGCCAGTGCAAGGCTGCAATTGGTCTGGCAGCCGGGGGAGACAGCTCTGGCCGGGTTGCTGGCCAGGATCGAGGCTGCGGGCTATGGCGCAGCGCCTGA
Source organism: Roseateles toxinivorans (assembly GCA_945898095.1). Lineage (GTDB taxonomy): Bacteria > Pseudomonadota > Gammaproteobacteria > Burkholderiales > Burkholderiaceae_C > Paucibacter_A > Paucibacter_A toxinivorans_A. Next base: position 18,969 of record CAMDHE010000036.1, read on the forward strand.
TGTAGCGGCGCCTGCCAGGCAATTGCGTGAGCGAGAACAACGCCTCCTGTTGTGGCGCTTGTTCGTCGCCGCTTTCTTGATGATGCAGACCATGATGATGGCATCGCCGAGCTACTTTGCGGCCACTGGCGATCTGCAACCGGATTTGCTGCGCTTGCTGCAATGGGCTTGCTGGGTATTGAGCTTGCCGGTGCTGCTGTTCTCGGCCGGGCCGTTCTTTCGTTCGGCATTGCAGCAGATCAAGCAGCGGCAACTTGGCATGGATGTCCCAGTCGCGCTGGGCATGGCGGTGATTTTTATGGTCAGCAGCGCCGCATTGTTCGAGCCTGATGGCCTTTTTGGCGACCAGGTCTATTTCGATTCTCTGACGATGTTCGTCACCTTCTTGCTCGCGGGACGCTATTTCGAATTGCTTGCGCGCCACCGGGCCGCAGCGGCGCTCGAAAAGGCCAGCGGGACCTTGCCCGATTGCGTCGAAAGGATAGACCCGGACGGCAGCGGCCAGATGGTGGCGCCATTGCGTTTGCGGGTCGGGAACCTGGTGCGAGTCTGCGCCGGCCAGGCTTTCCCAGCTGACGGCCGGGTCGAGGCCGGCAGCAGCATGGTGGATGAAGCCTTGCTGACCGGGGAGTCCCGACCGGTAGCCAAATCATTGGACGATGAGGTGGTAGCCGGCAGCTTGAATCTGCAAGCGCCGCTGTTGATGCGGGTTTTGCGGGTTGGCGCCGACACGCGTCTGGATGCGATCGTCAGGCTGATGCGGGAGGCGATGAGCCAGCGTCCGGCCATCAGCCCGCTGGCAGACCGGGTGGCAAGACATTTCCTATGGGTGGTGCTGCTGCTCGCTGGTGCCGGTGCGCTGTTGTGGAGCTGGCTTGATCCGGCGCGCGCTGTCTGGGTGGCCGTGTCGGTATTGATCGTGACCTGCCCCTGTGCTTTGTCGCTGGCTGCGCCGAGCGCTTGGCTGGCTGCAACTGCTGCTCTGGCAAGGCGCGGCTTGCTGCTGGTGCGAATCGACCTGCTGGAAACACTCTGCCATGTCGATACTGTGGTTCTCGACAAGACCGGCACCTTGACCGAGGACCGGATGGAGTTGATGGAACATTGGCTCTATTGCGATCAGGCCGCTTCACCAGATCGGGTCGATGTGGCAGCGCATAAAGCAGGCTTGCTGGCGGCAGCGCGAAGCCTGGCACGCCATTCGCAACATCCGTTTTCGCGTGCGATTGCCAGCAGCGACAGCGTTGATGTTGCCGCCAACTGGACCGATGTTGAGGAAATTCCCGGCAAAGGCTTGCAGGCGACTGACCCGCAAGGCCAAACTTGGCGGCTCGGCGCACCGGTCTGGGTCTACCAGGGCCAGCTGGCCGGTAACGCTCAAATCCAGGCCGCTCAGCTCGCTTTCGGCCGTCCCGGCGAGCTTCTGTGCCTGCGCTTTGGCGAGGTCTTGCGCGCCGATGCAACTGCTGCTTTGGCGCGCTTGCATAAGCTGGGTTTGCACAGCTTGCTGCTATCGGGCGATGGTCGGGCAAGGGTTGAATTATTGGCTGCTCAAGCCGGAGTACAGCAGGCGCAGGGTGATGCAACGCCCGCAACCAAATTGGCGGTGGTGGCGAAGTTGCAATCCGAAGGTCATTGCGTGCTGATGGTTGGCGACGGCATCAACGATGCGCCAGTGCTGGCATTGGCCGATGCCAGCATCGTGATGGGGCAGGGCGCCATGCTGGCCCGTGCCAGCGCTGATGGTTTGCTGCTGTCGAATCGCTTGATGGATCTGGTGCTGGCAATTGAGCTGGCCTTGAAGACGCGGCGCGTGATGAAGCAAAACCTGCTCTGGGCTGCGATCTATAACGCCGCTTGCATTCCGCTGGCAATGGCTGGCTTGCTACCGCCCTGGGCTGCCGGATTGGGCATGGCCGCAAGCTCGGCTCTGGTGGTGCTCAATGCCCAGCGACTGGCAATCCCCATAGCAGAGAAATAGACCGGAACCCTGCCATGGATGTGCTCTATCTGTTGATTCCGCTGTCAGTGCTGCTGGTGCTGATGATTGTTGGTATTTTCGGCTGGGCGATCAATAACGGCCAGCTGGAGGACCTCGAACGCGAGGGTGGGCGAATTCTGGAAGATCCAGTGGGATTTGATGAATATCAAGCCTCGTCAATTGATGCTGACAAAGAATCCTCCCGGTCGAACTAAGAGTTCCAAGGAGCCAATGCAATGGCAAAGTCAGCAGGTCCAGTAACAACCGCAAGTGTTTACGATGATGGCGTGGTGCGTGCCTTTGCCCTGGCTTCTGTCCTCTGGGGGGTCGTGGGCATGTTGGTGGGTGTGATCATCGCCTCCCAATTGACCTGGCCCGAGTTGAATTTCGGCATTCCATGGCTCAGCTACGGACGCCTGCGGCCCTTGCATACCAATGCGGTGATCTTCGCTTTCGGCGGTTGCGCCTTGTTTGCGACCGCCTTCCATGTGGTCCAGCGTACCGGTCAGACCAGGCTGTTCGCGCCGGGCTTGGCCTGGTTCACCTTCTGGGGTTGGCAGCTGGTGATCCTGGCTGCGGCAATCACGCTCCCGCTGGGTCTCACCCAAGGCAAGGAATATGCCGAACTTGAATGGCCAATCGACCTCCTGATCGCAGTTGTCTGGGTCTCTTACGCAATCGTCTTTTTCGGCACCATCGGCATTCGCAAGGTGCGGCATATCTATGTGGCGAACTGGTTTTTCGGGGCTTTCATCATTGCGGTGGCCTTGCTGCATATCGTCAACAGCGCAGCGATTCCGGTCAGCCTGACCAAGAGCTATTCGGCCTATGCTGGCGTGCAGGATGCGATGGTGCAATGGTGGTATGGCCACAATGCGGTGGGATTTTTCCTGACTGCCGGTTTCCTCGGAATGATGTACTACTACATTCCGAAACAGGCTGGCCGACCGGTCTACAGCTACCGCCTGTCGATCGTGCATTTCTGGGCCTTGATCTTCACTTATATGTGGGCCGGCCCGCACCATCTGCATTACACCGCCTTGCCAGATTGGGCGCAGAGCGTGGGCATGGTGTTTTCACTGGTGCTGCTGGCGCCGAGCTGGGGCGGCATGATCAACGGCATCATGACTTTGAGCGGCGCCTGGCACAAGCTGCGTGATGATCCGATTCTGAAGTTCCTGATCGTTTCGCTGTCCTTTTATGGCATGTCGACTTTCGAAGGTCCGATGATGTCGATCAAGACGGTGAATGCGCTCAGCCATTACACCGACTGGACCGTCGGCCACGTGCATTCGGGCGCCCTGGGCTGGGTCGGCATGATCTCGATGGGAAGTCTTTACCACTTGATCCCGCGGATGTATGGCCGGACCGAGATGTTTTCGAAACGCGCTATCGAACTGCATTTCTGGATCGCGACCCTGGGCATCGTGCTCTACATCGCTGCGATGTGGATCGCCGGTGTGATGCAAGGTCTGATGTGGCGTGCGGTCAATCCGGACGGAAGTCTGGTTTACACCTTTGTCGAAAGCGTCAAGGCGACTTTTCCCTTTTACGCGGTGCGGCTGATCGGTGGTTTGCTCTACCTCTCCGGCATGTTGGTGATGGCTTGGAACGTGATCAAGACGGCAGGACTGGGTCGGCCCGTGCCGACGCCGATCCCGGCAGTTCTGGCACATGCTTGATCAACGTTGACCGATAGGAGAGATTGAGATGGCAACGACAAATACCAAGGCAAGCGGCCACGCAAGAATCGAGACCAGCAACTTTCTGATGATCGTGCTGGTACTGCTGACGGTGGCAGTCGGCGGCGCAGTCGAGATCGTGCCGCTGTTCTTCCAGCGTTCGACGACAGAAGCAACACCCGGACTGAAACCCTATACAGCGCTGCAACTGGCCGGGCGTGACATCTATATCCGCGAGGGCTGCTACAACTGTCACTCGCAGATGATCCGGCCTTTCAGGTCCGAGACCCTGCGCTACGGGCATTACTCGACCGCGGGTGAATTCGTTTATGACCACCCGTTCCAATGGGGCAGCAAACGCACTGGACCTGATCTACACCGGGTCGGCGGCAAATACAGCGATGAATGGCATCGCATCCACCTGACGAACCCGCGCGATCTGGTGCCTGAGTCGAATATGCCGGCATACCCGTGGTTTGCGAAAAACACCCTGGGCCCAGTCGATATGGCGCCCAAACTGCGCGCTTTACGAAAGGTTGGCGTGCCGTATAGCGATGCCGAAATTGCCGCCGCTGGCGATGAGGTGAAAGGGCGTAGCGAACTCGATGCCGTGATCGCCTATCTGCAGGTGCTTGGCACTGTGCTGCCGAAGTGAGGGCTGAGGCAATGGATATCAATCTGGCAAGAACGGCAGTGACCCTGGTGTCAATGCTGGTGTTCTTTTTGATCGTCGGCTGGGCTTATTCAGGCCGCAACAAAAAGCAATTTGATGAGATGGCGGTATTGCCGCTCGATGATGATGTCGGTGGGAGGTCTTGATGAGTGACTTTTTCTCCAGCGGATGGTCCTGGTTCGTGGCGATCGGAACGGTGGGCGGATTGGTTTTCTGCCTGTTGCTGCTGGCCATCGCCAGTCGGCACCAAGTGATGGCGGGGGACAACAGCACCGGCCATGTGTGGGATGAGGACCTGCGCGAGATGAACAACCCTCTGCCGCGCTGGTGGGCGATTCTGTTCGTGCTCACCATCGTGTTTGCCGGAATCTACCTCGCCATCTATCCGGGCCTGGGTAGCCGACCGGGCGCGCTGGGATGGTCAAGCGTGGGGGAGTACCAGCAGGAGCAAAGCGATGCGCATGCTGCGATGAATCTTGTCTATGCGAAATATGCGGGCAAGACAGCCGCCGACCTGGCTCAGGACAATTCGGCGATGGTCACGGGCGAGCGCTTGTTCGCCAATAACTGTTCGGGCTGCCATGGTTCAGATGCCAAGGGCAGCAAGGGCTTCCCGAATCTGACTGACCAGGACTGGCTCTACGGCGGCGCGCCTGAAAATATCGTGGCAACCATCACCAACGGTCGCAATGGCATCATGCCGCCCATGGCCGCCGCCATCGGTGGCCCCGATGACGTGCGCGCTGTCGCCAACTATGTATTGAGCCTGTCGGGCAGCAGCCATGACGCGGCTGCAGCTCAAAAAGGTCAGGCAAAGTTTGTCATCTGTGCCGCTTGTCACGGCGCTACCGGCGCTGGCAACCAAGCCATCGGAGCACCCAACCTGACCGACAAGATCTGGCTGCATGGCCAAGGCGAAGCCGCCGTGATGGCAATGGTCAACCTCGGCAAGAACAACCAGATGCCGGCCCATGCCTCGCGTCTGAGCCCGGAGCAGGTCCAGGTGCTGGCCGCTTATGTGTGGAGCTTGTCGCGAAGTTCGGCACTTGCGGCTAACTGACGATGCTTGAAGACAAGGCCAAGGGCCAGGGCAGTGAAAAAGCCGCTGCAGTGATTGAAATAGTTTCCTTGTACGCGGCGCAAAACAAGATCTATCCCCGCTCGGTCAGTGGGGTTTTTTCCAATTGGCGCTGGGGTTTCGTCTGGTTCACCCAGATCCTGTTTTACGGATTGCCCTGGCTGGATTGGAATTCACGCCAGGCGATCTTGTTCGATCTGGCCAGTCGGCGCTTCTATATCTTCGGCCTGGTGCTCTATCCGCAGGACTTCATCTACCTGACCGGTATGCTGTTGATCTCGGCCTACGCCTTGTTTTTGTTCACGGCCGTGGCCGGGCGTTTGTGGTGCGGTTTCGCTTGCCCGCAGACGGTTTATACCGAAATCTTCATCTGGATCGAGAAGCTGTTCGAAGGCGACCGGCAAGCCCGTATCAAACTCGACGCCAAGCCCTGGGGTTTGAATAAGTTGCTGCGCAAAGGCGGCAAGCACGGCGCCTGGATTGCACTGGGCCTGTGGACAGGTTTCAGCTTCGTCGGCTACTTCACGCCGATTCATTCCCTCTGGGCCGAATCCTTCAGCTTGGGGTTCGGACCCTGGGAATGGTTCTGGGTGCTGTTCTATGGTTTTGCGACCTATGGCAATGCCGGCTTCATGCGCGAACAAGTCTGCAAGTACATGTGCCCCTACGCGCGCTTTCAAAGTGCGATGTTCGACAAGGACACCTTGATCATCAGCTACGACGCCGAACGCGGCGAACCCCGTGGCTCGCGCAATCGCAAGGTCGATGCGCAATCAGCGGGGCTCGGATCATGCATCGATTGCACCTTGTGCGTGCAGGTTTGTCCTACCGGAATAGACATTCGCAAAGGGCTTCAATACGAGTGCATTGGTTGCGCTGCCTGCATTGATGTCTGCGACGTCGTGATGGACAAGATGGCTTATCCGCGCGGCCTGATTCGTTACGACACCGAGAACGGACTGAATCAACATCTGAGCCCCGCACAGAAGTTCAGGCGCCTGTTCCGGCCCAGAGTGCTGTTCTACAGCCTGGTGCTTTTGTTGTTGATCGGTTCACTGCTGGGCAGCCTGCTATTTCTGCGCAGTCCGGTGAAACTGGATGTGGTGCGCGACCGCGGCGTCATGGCTCGCATCGTCGATGATGGATTTGTCGAGAACCTGTATCGACTGCAAATCATGAATGCCACTGAACAGCCGCAACAGTGCAGCGTGGAGGTCGCCGGCTTGCAAGGTATTTCGCTGGCGCGACCGGTTGAGGTGAGCGTGGCGCCAGCGCAAGCGCGCTGGGTTACGGTGGCGGTACGTCTACCACCGCAAACCGCCGTCATGGCAGGTACCGGCGCGCATCCGATAATGTTTCAACTCCATGCCGGACTGGACAAGGCAGTTTCTCCGACCAGCACCCTGGTGCAGGAAAAGTCCACCTTCATAGTCCCGCGTTGATCGAGGAAAACCATGCTCAAACAAGAAAAGCCCTTGTCATCCGGACCCTGGTGGCGCCATTCAATGATGTGGTTGGTGCTGGGCGGACCGGCGCTTGTCGTGGTGGCGAGTTTCGTCACCTTGGGGCTGGCGATCCATTACCCCGATCCGGTGCTCAGCGACAAGCCAGTCGTGTACAAGTCCGGGGCCGATGGTTCCAACGGGGTGGTCTTGACCCCGGCCGTCACTGCCCGCAATCATGCGGCCACGGGCGGGAAATGAGCAATGACCTCATAGAACCAGCAGAGGATTTCCCCCGGGCAGGTCGCTGGGCGCTGGCAATCGCCTGGCCATCGTTCCTGATGGCCACCTTGCTGGAAATCCTCGTCTTTGCCCTGATCGATCCAGCTGATCTCGCCTGGCTTGGCGGAGGGCCCCTTGACCTGTCAAGGCAGGCTGTTTATACGCTCTGTTTTCTGCTTTTCTGGCTCATCATCAGCCTCGCAGCCGGTCTTAGTTTGCTGCTGGCCTGCTTGCCTGATTTACCGAAAAAATCACGGCAATGAGTTTGGACGAATCCTGAAGAGGGACCGATCAGCAGTTGCTGTTATTGACCAGGCGCTGCAGGCTTGGCAGGTTAAGCACCCTCAGGTGACGCTGCTTGACCTCGAGAATGCCTTCATCCTGGAATTTCGAGAAGGTCCGGCTGACAGTTTCCAGTTTTAATCCCAAATAGCTTCCGATCTCTTCGCGCGTCATGCGCAGCACCAAGGCTGCAGCGGAAAACCCGCGTGCTTGCAGTCGCTGCGTCAGGTTGAGCAGGAAAGCTGCCAGGCGCTCTTCAGCCCGCATGCTGCCCAGCAGCAGCATCACACCGTGATCGCGGACGATTTCACGGCTCATGATCTTGTGGAACTGGCGTTGCAATTCGCTGAACTCGCGCGTCAATGATTCCAGTTGTTCATAGGGAATCACGCAGACCTGTGAATCCTCCAAGGCCACCGCGTCGCAGCTGTGGCGGTCGGTGCTGATGCCGTCGAGTCCGAGCAATTCTCCGGCCATCTGGAAGCCAGTGACTTGGTCGCGTCCATCCTCGGAGGAGACCCGGGTCTTGAAAAAACCCGTTCGCACGGCGTAAAGGGCATGAAATGAATCGCCGCTGCGAAACAAGGCATTGCCGCGCAGCACCTGGCGTCTGGTACCGACCAGCTTGTCGAGTTGTTCCAGATCGCTGACCGACAAACCGACTGGCAGGCATAACTCGCGCAAATTGCAACTTGAGCAAGCGACTTTGAGCGATTCGATCTTGACCAGCGGAATCGCACTGACCTTCAGTGTTGATGGGACTTCGCACAGCGCGGGCATGGTCATTGGTAAGCTCCAGATTTGTGACGATTTTGCTCTTGATATGGCTCAATCGCTGCCGGATTGTTGCGGTAGCCATGACCGCCAAGCTTGATCTTGGTCAAGAGTGCAGCTGCAAAGTTTGGCAAAGTCCAGCTCATGATCGAAAGCAACCCGCCCACTTCTGCCCCGAGCCTTGCCCATATCAGCGAAGAGTTGTTGCGGCGCTTCGATGTCTCGGGTCCGCGCTACACCTCCTATCCCACAGCCGACCGCTTTGTCGAGGCCTTTACCGTAGAGCAATATCAGCAGGCATTGACGCAGCGCGGACATGGCTCGCAAGTGGGGGGTGGGGTGCCCTTGTCACTGTATATCCATGTGCCTTTTTGCGAATCCGTCTGCTACTACTGCGCCTGCAACAAGGTCATCACCAAGCACCATGACCGCGCGGCCGAATACCTTCAGGCATTGGTCACCGAGATGGATCTCACCTTGGCGCACCTTGGCCGCGGCGCAGCGGTGTCTCAACTGCATTTCGGTGGCGGATCGCCGACTTTCCTCAGCGATTCTGAATTGACCAAATTGATGGCGGCGCTGTCCTCAAGGTTTCAAATCGCTGCGGGCGCTGAAATTGCCATCGAAGTCGATCCGCGCACGGTGACGTCCCAGCGCTTGCTGCATTTGCGTCAATTGGGTTTCAATCGGCTGAGCTTTGGGGTTCAGGACTTCGACCCGGCTGTGCAAAAAGCAGTCCATCGTGTACAGAGTTTCGAGATGGTCGAGGCCTTGATGGGCAAGGCTCGGGAACTCGGCTTCGAATCGACCAATGTCGATCTGATTTACGGTTTGCCTTTGCAGACGCCCGAGTCATTTGCGCGCACGATTGCGCAGGTCGCAGCGCTCAAACCGGACCGCATCGCCCTGTACGGCTATGCCCATTTGCCGCAGCGCTTCAAGCCGCAGCGACGCATCAATATTGCGCAATTGCCGCTGGCGCCGGACAAGGTGGCAATGCTGCATGGCGCCATCAATGGCTTTCAAAGCCATGGTTACTGCTATATCGGTATGGATCATTTCGCCCTGGCGAATGATTCCCTGGCAGTGGCCAAGCGCCAAGGCCGTTTGCACCGGAACTTTCAGGGCTACAGCACCCAATCCGACTGCGACCTGATCGCCCTCGGCGTCTCTGCCATCGGCCGGATCGGCGCGACTTATAGCCAGAACGCGAAAACCCTGGATGACTATTACGACGCGCTGCGGCATGGGCAATTGCCGATCAACCGGGGGCTGGCCTTGACGCGCGACGACATCGTGCGGCGCGCTGTCATCATGGCATTGATGTGCCAGGGGCGTTTCGAGTTCGAGTCGATCGCAGTGGCGCATCTGATCGATGTCCCGGTGTACTTCAAGGCCGAGCTTGCCCGGCTTGCCGAGCTTGCCAGTCAGGGCCTGGTGCTCTTGGAACCCGGGGCGGTTCAAGTGACCTCGGTCGGCTGGTATTTTGTGCGAGCGGTGGCGATGGTGTTCGATCGCTATTTGCAAACCGACCGCAGTCGCGAGCGCTTCTCCAAAATTCTCTGATGTTCGATGCTGCCTTGGCGGGCTCTGCCGTCCTGATGGGCTTGGCCGGTACGCCTCATTGCCTTGCCATGTGCGGCGCTGCTTGTACCGCCCTGACCGGTCGCAGTCGGCAGGCCTTGCTGGCGTTTCAAGCGGGCCGTTTGATCAGCTACGCGGCGCTGGGCGCGCTGCTTGCGGCGAGCGTGAAATGGCTGGCGCAACTCGGACAGGCGTCGGCCTTGCTGCAACCGGTCTGGGTCCTCCTGCATGTGGCTGCGCTGCTGCTTGGATTGACCCTGGTCTGGCATGGCCGGCAACCGGCTTGGTTGGAAGGGCTCGGCCATCGGGTCGCCAGTCAGGTCTCTATTCCCGTCAAGTCCTTGAGTGCCGGTCAGATTGCTTTGGCCGCGCCGGTACGCTCAGGATTGTTCGGCTTGGCTTGGGCCGCATGGCCTTGCGGCCTGCTGCAATCAGCCTTGCTGCTGGCGGCCCTGGCTTCCGGACCCGCCCAGGGTGCTGGCGTGATGGCGGCTTTCGCTCTGGCATCGGGTCTTGGGCTTGTCGTTGGCCCCGCATTGTTGATGCGACTGCAAGCCCGCAGCGGCCGAAATGCCGGCATGCGTTGGGCCGTCCGCTTCAGCGGCCTGGGCCTGGCGGCAGCATCGGCCTGGGCTCTGGGTCATGGTATTTGGCAGCAAATTGCTGCTTTTTGCCTCTGACCGGACCAGCTTTCTCGCCTAGATTCATTGACAAAGCGCAGGTCCGTCAAAGGCATCAGCTTGATGCAAGCCTGGCTGGCATAAAATCCGGCTTTTCAGTTTTCCCAACCACGCTCTGCGGAGACGACGACAAATGTATCAACATATCCAGGTGCCCGAAGGCGGGCAGAAGATCACTGTCAACGCTGACTTTTCTATCAACGTTCCCGATCACCCGATCATTCCCTTCATCGAAGGTGATGGCACTGGCCTCGATATCACGCCGGTGATGATCAAGGTGGTCGATGCGGCGGTCGCCAAAGCCTATGGCGGTGCCAAGCAGATCCACTGGATGGAAGTCTATGCCGGCGAGAAGGCGACCAATGTCTACGGTCCTGATGTTTGGCTGCCGGCCGAGACACTCGAGGTCCTGAAGGAGTACGTGGTTTCGATCAAGGGTCCGCTGACCACGCCGGTTGGCGGCGGTATCCGCTCACTGAATGTGGCGCTGCGTCAGGAACTCGACCTCTATGTCTGCTTGCGTCCGGTTTGCTATTTCCCCGGCGTTCCTTCCCCCGTCAAGGAGCCGCACAAGACCAATATGGTGATCTTCCGCGAAAATTCGGAAGACATCTACTGCGGCATCGAATTCGAAGCCCAGAGCGACAAGGCCAAGAAGCTGATCAAATTCCTGCAGGATGAACTTGGCGTCAAGAAGATCCGCTTCCCCGACACCTCGGGCATCGGTATCAAGCCGGTTTCGAGCGAAGGGACCGAACGTCTGGTCCGCAAGGCGCTCCAGTACGCCATTGACAACGACAAGCCCAGCGTGACCATCGTGCACAAGGGCAACATCATGAAGTACACCGAAGGTGGCTTCCGTGATTGGGCCTACAACCTGGCCATCAACGAGTTCGGTGCCGAACTGATTGACGGTGGCCCATGGTGCAAATTCAAGAACCCGAAGACCGGCAAGGACATCATCGTCAAGGACGTCATTGCTGACGCCTTCCTGCAGCAAATTCTGCTGCGCCCGGCAGAGTACTCGGTGATCGCCACCTTGAACTTGAACGGTGACTATGTCTCTGACGCGCTGGCTGCCCAGGTCGGTGGCATCGGCATCGCTCCCGGCGCCAACCTCAGCGATTCGGTGGCTGTGTTTGAAGCGACCCATGGCACAGCGCCCAAGTACGCCGGCAAGGACTATGTGAATCCGGGCAGCGAGATTCTCTCGGCAGAAATGATGTTGCGCCACATGGGTTGGTTTGAAGCCGCCGACCTGATCATCAGTTCGATGGGCAAGTCGATCCTGAGCAAGCGCGTGACCTATGACTTCGCCCGTCTGCTTGACGGCGCGACGCAAGTGTCATGCTCGGGCTTTGGTCAGGTAATGATCGAGCATATGTAAGCAGTTTGACTGACGCTTTCTGGCGTCAACAAGAAGCCCCATTCTCCAATGAGAGGTTGGGGTTTTTTTGTGTCTGGACCTTGCTTGGCCGAGGTTCTTCTCGACTTTTCCGCGAACGCCGCGAGCATCCATCAACAACTGGCGCAAGTCGACAATCTGGCCTAAGTGGACAACCGATGTGCTTGTCAGGTCTTCTTGCGATCGTCATCGCGCGGACCAGTTCGAGACCGCTGACTTGGGGCGCGCCGATGATGTCGAGCGAGCGTTCGCAGGCCAGTGAGATGACCCGATGCAGGGAAATCCAGGCGAGCTACCCCCGGACTGCCAGCCGCGCAAGATCCGCCAGGTCTTGCTGTCGCTGTGCGGCGCGCCGTTCATAGCTGGCCTGGTTCTTGAGGCACAAAAGCGAGTACGGGCGCCCGCGCTTGTCAGTCTTGCAGTCCACGTCGCACCTGTCGCTGCGTACCGTGTCCACCACATGCTGGCGATCCAACTCATTCGCCTTGAAAACCCATTGCTGCTGCTCGGGGTCGGCCAGGAACCGGCTCAGCGCTCGGCAACTGACACATTGGCAACCTGTGGTGCTCGTGCGTGTCCAGTCGACAGGCGCTTCCAGCGGGATCGCCACTCGCGCATGGAGATGGTTCAGGCAGGCGGCGCGCAGGCGGTCAAGGGCAGCCATGGAACCTGCGCCGGCCTGCTGCACCATTTGCCTGACGGCCGGAAGGATGACCGCGTCCATGTCGAAGGTCTTTGGCCAGACCAGCAGATGATCGACCGCGGAGTCTGCCAGCGCCGCCTCGATCCGGGACAGTGCCGACACGCTGTCAACGACAAACCCGGCATCGATCTTCTGCAGCTGCCAGGGCGCAGCCACTTGTGACAACCGCGCTGTGTCGCTCGGGAGCGCCAGCAGCAGCGCCTTGCCGGCATTAGTCAAGCTGTTCGCGATCGCGCCGACTCGCGTCCTGCGCGCCAGCAAGTCGGCGCAACTGCAAGGGCAGATCTCGACGTTTGCAGCGACGATAGTTTCCAGCCATTTTGCGGCCCGCGGCGCCGCAAACAGGCCCAAGGCCAGTTGCACGGTTTCGTTGTCGTTCTTGCCATGCCCGCCCGTGGCGATGATGTCGGCCAAGATCGATTCGGCGTGTTCGGTGTCCCGCAAACGGGTCACCAATCCGAGCATCTTGGCGCCGGAACTCTCGTCGACCTGCCTTGGATAGAAAGGCTCCTTTTGCCAGGTTCGCAGCATGTGACCGGCGAGTTGATGTGCCTCTTGCCACAATGGCGATTCTTGGTCCTGATCTCCCGCGGCCCAGCGTCCGGTTAGCTCGCCCAGGTAAGGCAAGGTGACAGGCAATCCGCCTTGATTGAGTACCGCCAGACGTCGCTCCTGAGGCCACAGCACGAGCGCAGCCCGACTGTATGTACGCTCGAACGACGCACCTTCGTTGCCGGTGGCCTCCTGGAAATGCTGCTCGTCGGGTTCCATGTCTGCCAAGGCGTCGGCCGGGCAAAGTTCCGCATCGTCGAACCGCAGACAACCAAACGATGCCGAACTGCCATCGGGCCTGGTCCATCCCGAGAGCATTCGGCTGGAATCAAGGATCTCGCCGATCTCGAATTCTTCGTCGTAGGTACCGCTGCCGCTGCGCCAACGGCTGGGCCGCATTTGAGCGGCGTACTCGGCCGAGCCGCATTCTTCTATCGTCAGCAGCGCGACATGAAGATCACAGCCAGCCCGCGCCACAGCCGCGGTGAGGACGGCGCCGGCTGCAGCATCCGCGCCCTTCAGGGTCGCAAACGACAATTCGGCGGACGTATAGGCATGTTCGAGTGGAAACACTAGTTTTTCGGGGCTGTCGTCATCGGGTGCTGCCTTGGCGGTCGACCAGCGCAAAAGCAGGGCTTCAAGACCGGCTTGTGCCTCGTCATGGTTGGGTGGCCCCAGTGCGCGGCCACCACCCTGGCGCAGCAGGTTGTAAACCAGCACCATACGGTAGCCCGATGACACCGGCAGCACCTCGTGCACACAGTCGGCATAGAAGGCGGCGAACGCCACCTCCGAGGGGTCTTCGCAGCGCATCTCCAGTCGCACCTCGCGGCCCTTGTGACGCACCAGCAGGTCGCCACCGTTGTGCAATGAGGGCAGCGTGATGAGAAGCGTGGCAAACATGCCGGGGCTTTTCTCGGTGTCGCGGTGGCTGACGAAATGGCTGCCCTCGTCGTAGATCAGCAGCTTGTACAACTCGGCCGCCACCGGCTCGGTCACGCCTAGCCCTTGGGCCGCCTTCGCAACAATGGCTGTCAGCATCCTTGCCCATTGGCTGCCGTCAATCTGGATCTGGTCAGCACCGATCTGCCAGGTTCGTCGAACCGTGGTGTCGACCAGGGTATCGCCACCACGGCCGTAAGGCGCGCGCTCTGCCACGTTGATGAGTTGCTCAGCCTGGGCCGCCAGCAAGGGCAGGGCGAGCGGACCGACGCCGAGCACCTCCAAACGCGGGGTTCGCAGTTCAGTCACGCCCTTGGCATAGAAATCTCCGGGTCGGCGGACATTGCTCAGCAGAGCGGCCAGTTTGTCAGCGATTGAAGGCATGGTCTGTTCTCTGTGGTGGGCTGGCTCGCCATCCGCAGCCATGCCCAGCCGGTCAGGATGCTATTGGCTGAGGCGCGCGATCCCCGTTGTGGCGTCACTAAGGATGCTCTGCATAACCCCTCACGGCTTGTGCAAGTGCTGCCTCGGGCGGTCTGCGGCGTTGCATTTCTTGCCAATAGCACGCGCTATTGGCCGCAAAATGCGCCTTGCATCCCATCCCGATCCGCGCTGCACACACTCGCGTTGAGTTATGCAGAGCATCCCAAACTCCTGACAGCATCTTGGCATAGGATGGCAATCAATTTCGTCGGCCAAGAATTTTTCGGCGCTCCATTGCCTGCGATGGGAAGAGAAGATTTCGGGAAGCCGAGGTTCATTCCGGACCAACATCAAGCAGGGTCGAATGGATGCAATCAAGCGCCGGCGCAGCAAGCGGGGGGCGATAGCGGGTCGTTTTCAAGCGGCATGAGGACCCTGTTTGACTCGTCCAATAAGACATCCGTTTACACCCATTTTTCCCAACTAGAGGCAGTAAAGTATAGTTAAACGGGTGTAAATGGGCGTATTATTGGTTTCATGTTCCGTACCGACACCATCCACATCTCGTCAGAAATCTTGCGCTTGATCGCGCGAATAGACGAGTTCAAAGGTGCTTGGCGTGCCCTTGGGATCCTCGCGCCCGACCGCCTGTCTGCGCTGCGCAGGGTGGCCACGATTGAAAGCATAGGCTCATCCATCCGGATCGAAGGCAGCAAACTGACGGATCGGGAAGTGGAAAAGCTGTTGTCAAACCTCGCGATCCAGGCTTTTGAGACGCGCGACGAGCAGGAGGTGGCTGGCTATGCCGAGTTGATGGACTTGGTGTTCAATTCCTGGAGGGATATTCCGTTCAACGAGAACTACCTCAAGCAGCTTCATCAGATTCTGTTGCGCCACAGTCAGAAGGATGCACGCCACCGGGGGCAGTACAAGACCAACTCGAACCGTGTCGCCGCGTTCGACGAAAACGGGGAGCAGATTGGCATCGTGTTTGAGACGGCAAGTCCATTCGACACGCCCCGCCTCATGGCTGAATTGGTGGCCTGGGTCAATGATGAGCGCGACAAATCGCAATTGCACCCGCTGCTGGTCATTGCCATTTTCGTGGTCGTATTCCTGGAAATTCATCCATTCCAGGATGGCAATGGCCGACTAAGCCGGGTGCTGACGACATTGCTACTTATTCAAGCGGGGTACGCCTATGTGCCATACAGCTCACTGGAAAGCGTGATCGAGGTCAACAAGGAAGCCTATTACCTGGCACTGCGGCAGACGCAGGGGTCCATCCGAACGGATGTGCCCAACTGGCAACCGTGGCTGGTTTTTTTCCTGCGGTCGCTGGCAGAGCAGGTTAGGCGCCTGGAAAAGAAAGTCGAACGCGAAAAAATCGTGTTGGCTGCCTTGCCCGAGTTGTCGTTGCAGATCGTTGAATTTGCGCAGGAACACGGCCGCATCACGATTGGCGCTGCCATCAAATTGACTGGCGTTAGCCGCAACACGCTGAAGCAACACTTCCGCAACCTGGTTGAGCATGGGCATTTGAATCAGCAGGGCGGTGGGCGCGGTGTTTGGTACGAGCTCAAATGACGGTATGGATGCTTATTTTGCCGACCGAGGCTGCAGATCTCACGTGATTTGTGTAGCGTCTCCTTGGGTTCATAGAACGCCGCTCGCATCAGAACAGCAACTGGCGCAAGCTGACAATCCGGTCTAAATGGACAAAATCAGAATTTCAACGCGTCGATTTCGCAAACGCCCTTCTACCGTGGTGTTGCTGGTGACGGGCAGATTGGCGGCATAGCCGATGGCCCGCATGCGGTTTTCGTTGATTCCAAATTCGGCCAAGCGTCTGACGACACGGCTGGCCCGCGCGGCAGACAGCTCCCAATTGGAGGGGAACTCTGCAGTGCTGATTGCCTGGTCGTCGGTATAGCCCTCAATTTCAATCGGATTCGCGTGAGGCGCCACGGGCTCGACAGCGAGGTTCGCAGCTAGAGTCGCCCAGTATTTTCGCGGGCTGGGAGGAAATCCGGCTTGCAAATCAGGTCAACAGCGCAAAATGCGAGATGCCCTTGATCAGCGGGGGGCGCTTCCAGTCGATAGAATCAGCTTATGCCAGATTTACCCAATCAACCACCCAAGCCGCCAGGCAACAACCCGGGCCGCGATGACGCCGCGGGCACCACCACGGTGGAGCGCCTGCCGCAAAAAACCGAGCCGCCGCATCTTTACCAGGTGCTGCTGCTGAATGACGATTTCACGCCGATGGAGTTCGTGGTGATGGTTTTACAGGAATTTTTTCGTCATGATCTGGAGACGGCGACCCATATCATGCTCAAGATCCACCATGAAGGTCGGGCGGTATGTGGTGTCTTCAGCAAAGACGTCGCAGCGACCAAGGTCGATCTGGTGCTGGCCGCCGCAAGGCGTGCCGGCCATCCTTTGCAGTGCATTTTGGAGGCCGCATGATTGCGCAAGAGCTTGAAGTCAGCCTGCATATGGCGTTTGTCGAAGCGCGCCAGCAGCGCCATGAGTTCATCACCGTCGAGCATTTGCTGATGGCCCTGCTGGACAACCCGTCCGCCGCCGAGGTACTGCGTGCCTGTTCGGCCAACCTCGACGACCTGCGCAAGAGTCTCGGGCAGTTCATCAAGGAAAACACACCGACCGTTGGCGGGATCGAGGAGGTTGACACCCAGCCGACCCTTGGGTTCCAGCGCGTCATCCAGCGCGCCATCATGCATGTCCAGTCCACTGGCAGCGGCAAGAAGGAAGTGACCGGCGCCAATGTGCTGGTGGCGATCTTCGGCGAGAAGGACTCGCATGCGGTTTATTACCTGCATCAACAAGGGGTCACCCGGCTCGATGTGGTGAACTTCATTGCTCATGGCATCAAGAAGAGCGAACCGCCCGAGCCGCCCAAGGGCCAGGATGGGCATCCAGCCGAGACTGAGCGGGAGGATGCTGAAGCCCAGGGGAAGGGTACGCCGCTGGACCAGTTCACCCAGAACCTGAATCAACTCGCGCGTGACGGCAAGATCGATCCCTTGATCGGCCGCGAGCCCGAGGTCGAGCGGGTCGTGCAGATCCTCTGTCGCCGGCGCAAGAACAATCCCCTGCTGGTGGGTGAAGCGGGTGTCGGCAAGACCGCGATCGCCGAAGGCCTGGCATGGCGCATCACCGAGGGCGCGGTGCCCGATGTGCTGGCGGAGTCGGTGGTCTATTCACTCGACATGGGCTCCTTGCTGGCCGGGACCAAGTACCGGGGCGATTTCGAGCAGCGGCTGAAGGCCGTGCTCAAGCAACTGAAGGATCAGCCCAACGCGGTTCTCTTCATCGACGAAATCCACACGTTGATCGGTGCCGGTGCGGCGTCCGGCGGGACGCTGGATGCCAGCAACCTGCTCAAGCCGGCTTTGTCATCGGGCGCGATGAAATGCATTGGTGCGACCACCTTTACCGAGTACCGCGGCATCTTCGAGAAGGATGCAGCGCTCTCGAGACGCTTCCAGAAGGTCGATGTGGCCGAACCTTCGGTCGAGCAGACCGTCGAGATTCTCAAGGGGCTGAAGTCGCGCTTCGAGGAACATCACAGCGTCAAGTACGCGCTCGGCGCCCTGCAAGCGGCAGCCGAGTTGTCCGCCAAATACATCAATGACCGGCATCTGCCCGACAAGGCGATCGACGTGATTGATGAAGCCGGCGCAGCCCAGCGCATTCTGCCCAAGAACAAGCAGAAGAAGACCATCACCCGGGCCGAGGTCGAGGACATCGTCGCCAAGATCGCGCGCATCCCGCCCGCCTCGGTGTCAAGCGATGACCGAAGCAAGCTGAAGACGCTCGATCGTGACCTGAACTCGGTCGTTTTCGGGCAGGAGCCCGCTATCGACGCGCTGGCCGCTGCGATCAAGATGGCCCGTTCAGGCCTTGGCAAGCCGGACAAGCCTATCGGATCCTTCCTGTTCAGCGGCCCGACCGGGGTCGGCAAGACCGAGGTGGCCAAGCAGCTCGCCTATATCCTGGGCATCGAGCTGATCCGCTTTGACATGTCCGAGTACATGGAGCGCCATGCTGTCAGCCGCTTGATCGGCGCGCCTCCGGGCTATGTCGGTTTTGATCAGGGTGGTTTGCTGACCGAGGCGGTGACCAAGAAGCCGCATGCGGTGCTGCTGTTCGACGAGATCGAAAAAGCCCATCCCGATGTGTTCAATGTGCTGCTGCAGGTCATGGACCATGGCTCACTGACCGACAACAACGGACGCAAGGCGGATTTCCGCAACATCATCATCATCATGACGACCAATGCGGGCGCCGAGACGATGAACAAGTCGACGATCGGCTTCACCACCGTGCGTCAGCAGGGTGACGAGATGGTCGACATCAAGCGCCTGTTCTCGCCCGAGTTCCGGAATCGCCTCGACGCGATCGTGTCCTTCCGTCCGCTGGATGAGGAAATCATCCTGCGTGTGGTCGACAAGTTCTTGTTGCAACTCGAGGCCCAGTTGCAGGAGAAGAAGGTCGAAGTCACCTTCAGCGATGAACTGCGACACCATCTGGGCAAGAAGGGCTTCGACCCCTTGATGGGTGCCCGGCCTATGCAGCGTCTGATTCAGGACACCATCAGGCGCGCGCTTGCTGATGAGTTGCTGTTCGGCCGCTTGGTCGATGGTGGACGCCTGCGCGTCGACGTCGATGCCCA
>CAMDHE010000037.1 GCA_945898095.1 Roseateles toxinivorans
CAGCAGCGTCGCCGCCTGGGCCATGGCCTCGAGAATCAGCACGCCAGGCATGACCGGCCGATGCGGGAAATGGCCGACAAAATAGGGCTCGTTGATGCTGACGTTCTTCAGCGCCAGGATGCGTTTGCCTTTTTCGATTTCGATCACACGATCGACCAGCAGCAGCGGGTAGCGATGCGGGAGTTTTTTCAGTACCTGGTGGATGTCCATCATGGTGAAATCTTCTTTTCTAGGGCACGCAAGCGATCACGCATTGCATGCAGTTGGCGCAATGTGGCAGCGTTCTTCTCCCAGTTCGAATTTTCGTCGAAGGGGAAGACGCCGCTGTACTGGCCGGGCTTGTTGATGCTGCGGCTGATGACAGTCGCAGCCGAGACATGGACATGATCGACCAGTGACAGATGACCAAGGATGATGGCGCCGCCGCCGACGGTGCAATGCGCGCCAATCGTCGCGCTGCCGGCGATGCCAGCACAACCGGCCATGGCCGTATGCGCGCCGACATGGACGTTGTGGCCGATCTGGATCAGGTTGTCGAGCTTGACGCCGTCTTCCAGCACGGTGTCTCCGAGTGCGCCACGGTCGATGCAGGTGTTGGCACCAATTTCGACATCGTTACCAATCACGACAGCGCCGAGTTGTTCGATTTTTTCCCAGCGCCCCTGCGTTGGCGCGAAGCCGAAGCCGTCGGCGCCGATGACGACACCGCTATGCACAATACAGCGCTCGCCGATCCGGCAGTCATGGCCCAGGGTGACGCGCGCTGCCAGGCGGCTGCCGGCACCTATGACTGCATTGCGCTCGAGCACGCAATGCGCGCCGATGCGCGCGCCCGCACCGATCACCACGCCAGCCTCGATCACCGCCAACGGGCCGACAGCGACGCCAGCGGCAAGCTGGGCCGAGGCATCGATCACGGCGCTCGGATGGATGCAGGCCGGGACGACAGGACGCGTCCTGCTGACCCACCATTGGGTCAAGCGGGCAAAGTACAGATAGGGGTCAGGCGTGATGATGGCAGCGCCGCGGGCTGCTGCAAGCTCTGCGAACTCGGGCGCGACGATCACGCATCCGGCAAGACTGACTGGCAATTGCGCCCGGTAGCGGGGATTAGCCAGAAAGCTCAAGGTCGCTGCGTCTGCAGCTTCGAGCGGGCCGATTTTCGAGATCGTGGTCGCGGCGTCGCCGTGAAGGTCGCCACCCAGGGCGGCGACCACATCAGCCAGCGTGACCAGCGCCACCAATCACTTCTGGGCGTTGAGCAAGTCGATCACCTTCTTGGTGATGTCGACACGTGCGCTCGAGTGGATGGCGTCCTGCAGGATCAGGTCGTATTTATCTGATTCGAAGATCTGCTTGATGACGCGGTTCGCGCGCTCGACCACAGCCGACAACTCTTCGTTCTTGCGCTGGGTCAGGTCTTCCTGCCATTCGCGGCGCTTGCGCTGCAGATCGCGGTCCTGCTCGACCAGATCACGCTGCAAACGGTTGCGCTCGGCTTCGGGCAAGGTCTGTGCATTCTTCTCGAGCTTCTCGGCCGAACCACGCAGACGCGCCTCGACATCCTTGAGCTCTTTCTCGCGCTTGCCGAATTCGGCTTCAAGCTTTAGTTGCGCTGCCTTGGCCAGATTGGCTTCGCGCAGCACTCGCTCGCTATTGACATAGCCGATCTTTATTTCCTGTGCCTGCGCCGTCATAGCCGAAGCCGCCATCATGACGGTCAAGGCCGCCGCTTTCAACATGCTCTTCATCAGAATGCAGTCCCGATCTGGAATTGGAATTTCTCTATTCTATCTGTGGGTTTCTTGCGCAACGGTACGCCATAACTCAGGCGCAACGGGCCCATCGGTGAAATCCAGCTTAAACCGATACCCGCCGAAGCGCGCACCGAGTCAGCAACGATTTTTTCCTGCGAGCCCCACACATTGCCCGCATCCATGAATCCAAACAAGCGGAAGGTCTTGTCATTGCCGCCGCCCGGAACAGGGATATACAACTCGGCGTTGGCATTGACCCGCCGACTGCCGCCAGTATAAGAGCCCGTCACATCAACCGGACCCAATGAGCCGGCCTGAAACACCCGTACCGAGCCCAGTCCGCCTGCATAGAAATTCTTGAAGATCGGATAAGGCAGCCCGCCCAGTCCGACACCCCAGCCCAGTTCGCTGTTGATCCCGAGCGTGATCTTGTTGGTTATTGCGATGTACTGCTGATATTGCAGATTGGCACGCATGTAGCGGGCATCGCCGGCAGGGCTGATTTCGAGGTTGACGCGCTGGTATATACCCTTCGTCGGGGAAATCACGCTGTCGCGATTGTCACGTTGCCAACCGATCGTGAATGGCAGGGCAATGCTGTTCTGGCCGAACTGCTGGGTGAACAGCAGATAGCTGTTCGGCAGGCCGACCGAGGTACTGATCGTCGTGCGCTCATAGCCGGCGCCGAAAAACACCGTATCGAGTTCGGAGAACGGGACGCCAAACCGTATCGATCCGCCATGGGTGACCAACTGATATTGCTCACCCAGCGTATTCAGCGGCTTGGTCGTGCGATAGAAAAGGTCCAGCGCGCGCGATACCCCGTCGACGGTGAAGTAAGGGTCGACCGTACTCAGAACGACGGCACGGCCGGTGGCTGCCGTGTTGATTTCGAGTCCCAGATAGTTCCCCGAGCCGAAAACATTTTCCTGCTTGATCGAGCCTGTCAGCGAAAGCCTTTGCTGGCTCGAGTAACCGGCGCCGACCATGATGTTGCCGGTTGGTCGTTCAGTCACATTCAGCACGACATCGACCTGATCCTGGGCGCCAGGTACTTCAGTCGTGTCAATCGTCACTTCCTTGAAGTAGCCCAGCCGCTCAACCCGGTCGCGTGAGGCCTTGATGCGTTGACCGTCATACCAGGCTGACTCGAACTGCCTGAACTCGCGCCGGATCACTTCGTCGCGTGTCCGGGTATTGCCGGAGATCAGGACGCGGCGCACATAGACGCGGCGCTGCGGCTCGGCCACGAAGGTCACCACCACCTGTCCGGTGGCTCGGTCGATCTCGGGCCGACTGTCGACACGCGCAAATGCATAGCCGAATGAGCCGTACAGGTCGGAAAATGCCCGCGTCGTTTGCGCTACGGCCTCGCCCTGGTAAGCCTGGCCGGGCTTCAAAACAATCAGGCGTTTGAAATCCTCTTCACGGCCCAGGAAATTGCCCTCCAGTTTGACCGCAGTGACCGTGTAAGGCTGGCCTTCACTGATGGTGACGGCAATGCTGATGCTCTGCTTGTCAGGCGAAATCGTCACCTGGGTCGAAGTCACTGCAAATTCGAGGTAGCCACGATTCAGGTAATAGGATCGCAGTGTTTCCAGGTCGGCGTTCAGCTTGGAACGCGAATAGCGGTCGGTCTTGGTGTACCAGGTCAGCCAGCCGCTGGTCGACTGTTCGAGCAAGCCAAGCAGCGTGCTCTCGGATGCCAATTTGCTGCCGAGAATGCGTATTTCGCCGATTTTTGCAGGTTCGCCTTCAGTCACGGTAAAACTGACATTGACGCGATTGCGCTCGAGTGGCGTCACGGTGGTCGTGACCTCGGCGCCATATAGGCTGCGGGTCAGGTATTGGCGTTTGAGTTCCTGCTCGGCCCGGTCAGCCAGGGCCTTGTCAAAGGGTTTACCCTCGCCGATGCCGACTTCTTTCAGCGACTTGTTGAGTGCCTCGGTATCAAATTCTTTCAAACCGATGAAACTGACATTGGCGATGATCGGTCGTTCTTCAATGATCACCACCGCTGAAGCGCCGTCGATATTGATGCGCACGTCCTTGAACAAGCCGGTGGCGAACAAGGCGCGCAAGGCCGCCGCACCCTTGTCATCGTTATAGGTATCACCGATGCGGAACGGCAAGGACGCAAAAACCGTCCCGGGGTCGGTCCGGTTCAAGCCCTCGACGCGAATGTCCTTCAACACGAACGGGTCGACTGCCCAGGCAGCGCCGGTCTGCATTGCGGCCGCAAGGGCCAAGGTCAGGAATGAGGGGCGCATCTTTGCGCTGAATCTTTGAGATGAGGACATGCAGGTAGGGTCAATGCAGGCCCGTCAAGCGGACCACGTCGTTGGAAAGGGCCAAAGCCATCATCAGTATCAGGATCAGCGCGCCCGCGCGCTGCAGTTGCGTTTGCCACCACTCCGATATTGCCCGGCCGGTGATTCCCTCAAAACAATAATACATCAGGTGCCCGCCATCCAACATCGGCAATGGCAGCAGGTTGAGGACGCCAAGGCTGACACTGAGCAGACCGAGGAATCCCAGGTAATGCGCCAAACCCATTCGAACTGATTGACCTGCGTAGTCGGCGATGGCCAGCGGACCGCTGAGGTTCTGCAATGAAGCCTCACCGACGAGCATCCTGCCAAACATCTTCAGGGTCATCCAGGACATGTCTGTCGTACGTTCGAAGCCTCGCAGCAGCCCGTCAAAAAAGCCGTAGCGTACCGTGACCAGCGCGGGCGCGGCGCCGACCATCACCTCGAGCCGGCCAATCGGCTTGCCTGCATCGACAAGCACCTTGGGCGTCACTGGCAGTTCCAGCACCTGCCCGGCGCGCTCGATCCGCCAAAGCATCGTGCGCGCATCTCCGTCCAGCACCGCTGACCTGATCAACCGACGCAGCGTGGCAGCATCGGTCAGCAAGGCACCGTCGACAGCCTGCACCAGGTCGCCAGACTTCAGACCGGCCTGATCACCCGTTCCACCCGGGCTCACCTTGCCCAGCAGCGGCGCACTGAAGGGCCCGCCCAAGCCGATTTTCCGCAGCGATTGCGCGTCGAGTTCTCTGCCGTCCAGCCGGTCGGTATCAAGGACCAGCGTATGGCGGCCATGTCCATCGGCATTGCTGACATTCAGATGCAATTTGCGCCCGGCCTCGACCGCCTCGGTCAGGCGCCAGCTCAGTTCCGACAGCGATTGCAGTTCCTGCCATTCCTGACCATCGGTCGAGCTCGCCTGGACCCAGTCGCCAGCGCGCATACCCGCGCGTTCAGCCACCGATCCCGTCAGCGGCGCGCCCAGCAGCGCCTTGGGTTCTTCCAGGCCGATCCAGTTGACGCTGGCAAACAGCAATACGGCCAAAAGCAAATTCGCCAGCGGTCCTGCCGCCACAATGGCAACGCGCTGGCGCAATGGCCGGTTATTGAAGGCCTGACCGGTCAGCTCCGACGGTACCGGCCCTTCGCGCTCATCCAGCATCCTCACATAGCCGCCCAAAGGCAGCAGGCAGAGCGTGAACTCGGTGGCATCGGGTCCGTTCTGACGTCGCCAGATGACGCGACCGAATCCGACCGAAAAGCGCAGCACCTTGACACCGCAAAGGCGGGCGACCCGGTAATGCCCGTACTCATGCACGATGATCAGCAGACATAAAGTCACCACGAAAGCCAGCAAAGTACTCATGCAACCACCTTCTGGATCAAATCCTGGGCATATCGTCTGGCGCGCTGATCGAGTTCCAGCAGCCCTGCAACGCTGGCGCATTCGCCCTTCTGCGGTGGCAAGTTCTCAAGGCTTTGCAGATTGATCTGATGAATTTGATCAAAGCGCAGCCGGTGCTCCAAAAATGCCGCCACGGCTTCCTCGTTGGCCGCATTCAGGACTGCGGTTCCACCTTCGGGCCCGGCCAGGGCCTGCCAGGCGAGGAAGAGCCCAGGGAAACGACTTTCATCGACGGGCTCGAAACTCAGCGCAGGCAGGCTCAGCAGATCAAGCCGGCTCGCACCCGCTTCGATGCGCTCGGGAAAGGACAGTCCGAACGCAATCGGCACACGCATGTCCGGCGTGCCCAGCTGCGCCAGCACCGACATGTCGCGGCACACCACCATCGAGTGCACGATGCTTTGCGGATGGATGATGACCTTGATCTGCTCGGGCGCCAGGCCGAACAGCCAGCGCGCCTCAATCACTTCCAGCGCCTTGTTCATCATGGTGGCTGAGTCGACCGAAATCTTGCGGCCCATGACCCAGTTCGGATGAGCGCAAGCCTGATCCGGCGTGACCGATGCCAGGCTGGCTGGATCACGCTGACGAAACGGGCCGCCTGAAGCCGTCAGCACGATATGGTCGATGCGCTGCGCCCAGGTCCCCCGGTCTTCGGGGAGGCATTGGAATATCGCCGAATGTTCGCTGTCAATCGGCAGCAGCGTCGCGCCACCCGCTGCAACGGCACCCATGAACAAGGCCCCGCCGACAACGATCGCTTCCTTGTTGGCCAGCAGCAGGCGTTTGCCGGCGTGCGCCGCAGCCAGACAAGGCGCCAGGCCGGCAGCGCCGACAATCGCCGCCATCACCGCATCAACCTCGGGATGCGCGGCGACCAAGGCCAGGCTGGCCGCACCGTCGAGGACTTCGGTCCGGCTGCCATGTTCACGCAATTGGCGCCGCAACTGCGCCGCGAGCAAGGGATCAGGCATCACTGCAAAGCGCGGCTGCCAGCTCAGACATTGCCCGAGCAGAGCATCGACACGACTCATCGCGCTGAGGGCGAACACCTGATAGCGATCCGGGTGGCGCGCCAGCACGTCGAGCGTATTGACGCCGATCGAACCGGTCGATCCAAGCACGCAAATGCGCTGTCGCCTGTGCTCGCCCGCCGCATGCAAGCTGCCGCTCATGCCAAGGGGCCCAGCGAAATCAAGGCCATGGCGAGCGGAAATACCGGCAGCAAGGCATCAGCACGGTCGAGTACGCCGCCATGCCCCGGCAACAAATTGCTGCTGTCCTTGGCCCCTGCAGCGCGCTTGACGAGCGATTCGAACAGGTCACCGACGACACTCATCGCCCCGAGGACCAACATTGAAAGCAGGCCGATCGGCAAACCCTGCCGTAACAGCAATTGATAGAGGCTGGGTGAATCGACATCCAGGCGCAGATCAATGTGGAAGGCCCAGAACAGCCCCAGCAGCAGCACGCCGGCCATGCCGGACCAGACGCCTTCCCAGCTCTTGCCCGGGCTGATGGCAGGCGCCAGTTTGCGGCGGCCAAAAGCCCGTCCACCGAAATAGGCAGCGATGTCGGCCACCCAGACAAGGCACAGTACCGAGAGCAAAAAATTGACTCCGATCGACTTGGCCTGAACCAGCGCCGCCCATGCCAGCAGCAGCGCCAAAGCGCCCAGCATCAAGCGCAGCGGGCGCGCGACCTGCGGCCAGCGC
This sequence comes from Roseateles toxinivorans, assembly GCA_945898095.1. Classification (GTDB taxonomy): domain Bacteria; phylum Pseudomonadota; class Gammaproteobacteria; order Burkholderiales; family Burkholderiaceae_C; genus Paucibacter_A; species Paucibacter_A toxinivorans_A. Next base: position 7,190 of record CAMDHE010000037.1, read on the forward strand.
GTGGGTCCACCACGCAAGGCCTGGGCGCCGCCGAGCACCCAGACCAGACCGCTGAGCCACCAAAGCAGGTTGGACAAGGGCAGAGGCAATCCACCGAGCAGCAAGGCCGCCATGCCGATTGCAACCAGGCCGGCGCCGAAGCCGATGGCCGGCTTGCCCGGCAAACCGTTGAGCCTCGACCATTCCCAGCCAGCAGCGCCGATCAGCAACAGGGTTGTCAAGGCAAAGGGCCAGGGTGAGGCCATGAACAGTTCAGGCAACAGCACGGCAAGCAGAGCCAGCGCCGTGAGAATGCGTGTTTTCAACATGGTCAGACTCCGGCCAGGGTCGGCGCGGTGCCGCCGAAACGGCGGTCGCGTTGGCGAAAAAGACCGATCGCTGCATCGAGTTGAACTTCACCAAATTCAGGCCAGAGGCAATCGGAAAAGACGAACTCGGTGTAAGCGACTTGCCAGAGCAGAAAATTGCTGATGCGCATTTCGCCGCCGGTGCGGATGAACAGATCCGGATCGGGCGCATGGCTCAGTGCCATGTACTCGGACAAGCGGGCTTCGGTCAACTCAGCCGGTTGCACACCGGCCTGCATGGCAGCCTGGCAAGCCTGGACGATGTCCCAGCGGCCACCGTAATTGAAAGCGACGGACAGGGTCAGCTTGGTGTTGTGCTGAGTGCTTGCTTCGGCCTCATCCCAGGCTTGACGCAACTTGACTGATACCGCTTCGCGATCACCGATGACCCGGATGCGCACACCCATCTCACCCATGCGGGCCAGATAGCGCGACACGGCGGCCAGTACCAGTCCCATCAGGCCTGACACCTCATCGCTCGGTCGCTTCCAGTTCTCGGACGAAAAGGCAAACACCGTCAGGAACTCGACCTCGCGGTCGATGCAGGCCTGCACGATCTTGACCACCGCCTCGACGCCCTGCTTGTGGCCGAAGAAACGCGGCAAATAGCGCTTCTTGGCCCAGCGCCCATTGCCATCCATCACGATGGCAATGTGGCGTGGCACCGCTTCTTTGGTCACAGCTGCTCGCGGTTCAGACGGCGAGGATCTCAGCTTCCTTGCCGGCGATCAGCCGGTCGAGTTCGGAGATGGTGCGGTCGGTCAGCTTCTGCGCATCATCAAGACTGCGGCGCTCGTCGTCCTCGCTGATCAACTTGTCCTTCATCAGCTTCTTGGCTTGTTCATTGGCTTCGCGACGCACATTGCGAACTGCAATCTTGGCATCCTCGCCGGCATTGCGAACGACCTTGGTCAGATCACGACGGCGCTCTTCATTCAAGGCCGGCATCGGTACACGGATCAAATCTCCTTGCGAGGAGGGGTTCAGGCCGAGGTCGGATTCACGGATGGCGCGTTCGATCTTCGCGCCCATGCCCTTTTCCCAAGGCTGAACGCTGATCGTGCGCGAATCCAGCAGGCTGACATTGGCAACCTGGGAAATCGGCAACATCGCGCCGTAATAGTCGACGCTGACCTGATCGAGGATGCCTGGATGGGCACGACCGGTGCGGATTTTGTGCAACTCGCTCTTGAAGGATTCGACCGACTTGGCCATTTTCGCTTCAGCGTTGTGCTTGATGTCTGCAATGCTCATGATCTTGATTCCTTCTACTTGCCAGCTGGCAGCGATCAAACGTGGACCAGCGTGCCTTCATCTTCGCCCATCACCACCCGTTTCAGGGCACCTGCCTTGAGAATGCTGAACACCCGGATCGGGAGTTTCTGATCGCGGCACAGCGCAAAGGCGGTGGCGTCCAGAACCTGCAAATTCTTGCTGATCGCTTCGTCAAAGCTGATTCTCGAATAGCGCGTGGCGTCAGGATCCTTCTTCGGGTCCGCGCTATAAACACCATCAACCTTGGTGGCCTTCAGGACGATTTCGGCGCCGATTTCGGCACCGCGCAAGGCCGCTGCCGTATCGGTGGTGAAAAACGGATTGCCAGTACCCGCAGCAAACACCACAACCTTGCCCTCTTCGAGGTATTGCAAGGCCTTGGGCCGGACATAAGGCTCGACCACCTGCTCGATGCCGATCGCCGACATAACCCGCGCGACCATGCCCTCCTGGCGCATCGTATCGGCCAACGCCAGCGCGTTCATGACGGTCGCCAGCATGCCCATATAGTCCGCCGTCGCACGGTCCATGCCGACCGAACCACCCGCGACACCGCGAAAAATATTTCCGCCACCGATCACGACTGCCACCTCGACACCAAGGCGGGTGACTTCCTGGATCTCGCGCACCATCCGCACGATGGTGGCGCGGTTGATGCCGAAAGCGTCGTCACCCATCAGGGCTTCGCCGGAGAGTTTGAGCAAGATGCGTTTGAGCGCGGGCATGAGGACCTCTGATTGCTGCTGTATTCATCTGGCGTCCATCGCCAGGGCACAAGTGTAAAGGGCGCCACCGGCGCCCTCTGGTCTTTCCTGCTGGCTTACTGCCCCTTGGCCGCAGCCACTTGAGCCGCGACCTCGGCGGCGAAATCGTCGACCTTCTTCTCGATGCCTTCACCGACGACATAGAGGGTAAAGCCGCGAATCGTGGTGCCGGCAGCCTTGAGCATCTGCTCGACGGTCTGCTTGTCGTTCTTGACGAAGGACTGATTCAACAGCGAGACCTCCTTGAGGAATTTCTGCACCGAGCCCTCGACCATCTTGGCGACGATCTCGGCCGGTTTGCCCGATTCGGCAGCCTTTTGCTCGGCAATCGAACGCTCGCGAGCGACCAGTTCAGCCGGCACTTCAGCTGACGACAGCGCAGCAGGCTTCATCGCGGCAACATGCATGGCGACGTCCTTGGCAGCTGTTTCGTCACCATCAAACTCGACCAGCACGCCGATGCGCGTGCCATGCAGATAGGAAGCCAGCTTGGCGCCCGATGCATAGCGCTTGAAGCGGCGCAGCGACATGTTTTCGCCGATCTTGCCGATCAGGCCACGGCGCACATCTTCGACCGTCGGGCCGAAGCCTTCTTGTGCCAAAGGCAGGGCCGAGAGTGCGACGACATCGGCAGGACCATGCTCAGCCACCAGCTTCGAGCAAGCGTTGACGAAAGCCAGGAAGGCATCGTTCTTGGTCACGAAGTCGGTTTCGCAATTCACTTCCAGCAGCGCGCCGGCGTTGCCGACAACGGCAGCAGCGACGACACCTTCGGCGGTCACGCGCGAAGAGGCTTTGCCGGCCTTGTTGCCGAGCTTGACGCGCAGGATTTCCTCGCCCCGGACCAGGTCGCCTTCAGCCTCGATCAGCGCCTTCTTGCATTCCATCATCGGCGCATCGGTGCGTGCGCGCAGTTCGGCCACCATGCTTGCAGTAATTACAGCCATCTTGATTCTCCGTTCTCAGCGAGTTTGCAAGCCTTCGCTGACAAACTCAACCGATATGTTTTGAAAAAAAAGGGGCTGAAACAGCCCCTCCTGTTGCGGACGCTGAAAACTCAAGCGCCTTCGCTGACTTCCACGAACTCGTCACCCGCCGGGGCAACTGCCTGGACCACTTCGTTGTTCGAGTTGGCACGGCCTTCGATCACGGCATCAGCCACGGCACGAGCGTACAAGGCAACTGCCTTGGCCGAGTCATCGTTACCGGGAATGACATAGTCGATGCCTTCAGGCGAATGGTTGGTGTCGACCACGCCGATGATGGGGATGCCGAGCTTTCGGGCTTCGGCAATTGCGATCTTGTGGTAGCCGACGTCGATCACGAAGACCGCATCAGGCAGCACGCTCATGTCCTGGATGCCGCCGATATTGCGCTGCAACTTGATCAGGTCACGCTGGAACATCAGCGCTTCTTTCTTGATTGCTGGCTGTGTGCCGGCATCGACTTGAGCTTGCATGTCCTTGAGGATCTTCAGCGAGCCCTTGACCGTCTTGAAGTTGGTCATCATGCCGCCCAACCAGCGCTGGTCGACATAAGGCACGCCGGCGCGCTGGGCTTCCAGGGCGATCACGTCGCGCGCTTGACGCTTGGTGCCGATCATCATGATCGTGCCGCGCTTGGCCGACAACTGGCGAATGAACTTCATCGCATCCTGGAACGCAGGCAGCGTCTTTTCCAGGTTGATGATGTGGATCTTGTTGCGATGGCCGTAGATGTACGGGGCCATCTTGGGGTGCCAAAAACGGGTCTGGTGGCCGAAATGGACGCCGGCTTCCAGCATTTCACGCATCGTGACTGACATATTGAACTCCAAAGGTTGTGTCTAAGATCCGACCTGAATTGCCCCTCACCCGGTAGTTTTCCGAGCGAGTCAGCAACACCTTTTAATGGCCTGATCTGCGATTTACTTTGCCATCGCCCGAAATTCGGGAAGTTGAACGACCCACAATTGGCTCGCCCGGCAAAGCCATGAGAGTATACAACGCCAGGACTGCTCGAGCAGCCCGACTTGCCAGAAGAACTCAAGATCGGGCGCGATTTCAATCAAAATTCCACTACCCGGCAACAATCCGTCTGGACTTCCAGAGCCAGGCCTGACAAGCTGTATCAATGCAAAAAATTCTTCCCAGCACAAGCAAGTTGCCGCTGTTCACGGCGGCCAGCAGTCGTGCGATCGAGGCCCAAGCTCAAGCCGACCTGCCCGCCCATGCACTGATGGCGCGCGCAGGACTGGCGGTGGCGCGCTTGGCCCTGGCTCTGCCGAAAGGCGAAGGCGCGATCTGGATTGTTTGCGGTCCTGGCAATAACGGCGGCGATGGCCTGGTGGCGGCAAGACTGCTGCAGATGCATGGGCAAAGTGTGCATGTCAGCCTGATCGAGAGCGACCGTACGCCTGCCGATGCGATGACGGCAAGGCTGGCCGCGAGACAGGCCGGTGTGACCATCAGCAATAGCCTCGATGCGCCACCACAAGTCAGCCTGGCAGTCGACGCCCTGCTCGGCTTGGGTCTGCAGCGTCCACCTGTTGGCGCCATCGCCGCGGCGATTGCCGGGCTGAACTTGCTGGCTGCGCCTTTGATAGCGGTCGATCTGCCAAGCGGCCTGCAGTCGGACAGCGGTGCAGTTTTCAGCCTGGATGGGACAAGATTGGCCGTGAGGGCCCGACATACGCTGGCCTTGCTGACCTTGAAGCCGGGCCAGTTCACCGCCGATGGCCGTGCGCTTTGCGGCGAACAATGGTTTGACGATCTTGGCGTCAGCCACTCGCACAAGCCCGATGCTGAACTGGTCGGCAGCAATTGCCTGGCCGCTTGGCGGAGTGCTCGCAGCCATTCGGCGCACAAGGGCAGCCAAGGCAATCTGTTGGTGGTCGGTGGCGCCAGCGGCATGCGTGGCGCCGCCCTGTTGGCCGCGCGAGCCGCCCTGGCCTCGGGAGCCGGACTTGTCCATTGTTGCCTGCTGGAGAGCCAGGCGACCGAACTGGATTCACAGCGCCCCGAATTGATGTTCTGGCCGCAAGACCGCATGGCCCATCAGCAAGACTGGCGGGACATGGTCATCGTCTGCGGCTGCGGCGGCGGCCAGGACATCGCCGCCCAACTGCCCGCCCTGCTCGCCCAGGCCAGCCGACTGGTACTCGATGCCGATGGCTTGAATGCGATAGCGCGGGACCCGCAACTGCGCGCCCTGCTGGGCAGGCGCAGCGCAAACGGCATGCAGACCATCTTGACGCCGCATCCGCTGGAGGCTGCAAGATTGCTGGACTGCGATGCCTTGACAGTGCAGCAGGATCGCCTGGCGGCGGCACGCGAATTGGCCGCGCGATATGCCTGCACCATCCTCCTCAAGGGATCCGGCAGCGTCATTGCCAGCGCAGATGGACGACTCAGCATCAACAGCAGCGGCAGCGCGGCCCTGGCCACGGCCGGAACGGGCGATGTGTTGGCGGGCTGGCTGGGTGGGTTATGGACGCAGCAAGCCACGGCCGACCCACATGAACTGGCAATTGCGGCCTGCCATTGGCATGGCTTGGCAGCGCAAGACCAGTCAGCCGGCCCTTTGCGCGCAGCCGATCTGGTCGAGCGCATGCATGCGCTGTTCGGCGCCTAGCGGCGCTTGCGGGTACGCGCTTCGGCGGCCGCCGGTTTGGTCGCAGCTTTTGCGCTTGCACGCGCTGGCCGGCCCTTGCGTTCGGCCTTGACCTTGCGGTCGGCGCGTCGCACCTGCTCGAGCTCTTCCACGGCATTTGCCGGCGCACGCGGAGCAATCCCGGCCTTGTCGCGTTGCGCCCGCGCGATGAGCTTGGCTTCGCCACTTTCATGCACCAGGTGGAAATCGATCTTGCGACCATCCAGATCGACGCGGCTGACCTGCACATGCACGGGTGTGCCGGTGGCATAGCGAATACCGCTGCGCTCGCCGCGCAATTCCTGACGCATTTCATCAAAGCGGAAATATTCCCCGCCGAGCTCGGTAATGTGAATCAAACCCTCGACATAAAGCGCATCGAGCTGCACGAACAGACCGAAGCTGGTCACAGCACTGACGGTGCCGGCAAACTCCTCGCCCAGATGGTCACGCATATAGCGGCACTTGAGCCAGGCCTCGACATCGCGCGAAGCCTCATCAGCGCGCCGTTCGTTGGCGCTGCAATGCGCGCCGACAACCTCCCAGCGCTCCAGTTCGGTGGAAGCACTGGCCGGGTTGATCGGGGGCGCCTTGCCGGGCCGTTTGGCCGGCGTCGGCACGTCCATCTTGGAAGCATCCAACTGGTAGCGCTTGCCCGCCAGAATCGCCTTGATGACCCGGTGCACCAGCAGATCGGGATAACGCCGGATCGGGCTGGTGAAATGGGTATAGGCCGGATAGGACAAGCCGAAATGGCCAGCGTTGGCAGCGGTGTAGATCGCCTGCTGCATCGAGCGCAGCAACATGCTGTGAATCTGCGTCGCATCGGGCCGGTCTTTGGTCGCTGCGGCGATGGCCTGGTATTCGCTCGGCAAGGGCGAATCGCTGATCCCCATGCCGATCCCCAAAGCGCGCAGATAGGCTTGCAGAGCGATGCGCTTTTCGGCCGTCGGTCCCTCGTGGACGCGAAACAATGAACCATGCTTGGCCTGGGCGATGAAATCAGCGGCGCATACATTGGCCGCCAACATCGACTCCTCGATCAACTTATGCGCTTCATTGCGGGTACGCGGAATGATCTTCTCGATATGCCCGTTGTCGTCGCAGACGATCTGGGTCTCCACCGTCTCGAAGTCGATGGCGCCACGGCGCCCGCGTTCGGCCAGCAGGGCGCGGTAAACCTCGTGCAAATGCAGGAGATGGGGCACCAGATCCTGCCTTTTGGCAGCTTCCGGGCCATGGGTGTTGGCGAGCACCGCGGCCACCTCGGTATAGGTGAAGCGGGCCTTCGAACAGATCACCGCCGGGTAAAACTGGTAGGCCTGCACTTCACCGCTTTGAGTGACCAGCATGTCGCAGACCATCGCCAACCGGTCCTGATAAGGATTCAGCGAGCACAAGCCATTGGAGAGCTTTTCCGGCAGCATCGGGATCACCCGGCGCGGGAAATAGACCGAAGTGGCGCGCTCATAAGCATCAGCATCGAGCGGCTCGCCCGGCTTGACATAGTGGCTGACATCGGCGATCGCCACGATCAAACGCCAACCATTGAAAGCTGTCTTGCCGCGACCCGACTTGTGCGGCTCACAATAGACCGCATCGTCGAAGTCACGCGCATCCTCACCATCAATCGTCACCAGCGGCACATCGCGCAGATCGATGCGCTGCTTCAGGTCGGCGGCGCGCAGCTTTTCGGATAGTTTGGCCGCATGCGCCATGGTCTCGGCGCTGAAGCGATGCGGCACGTCGAATTTGCGCACGGCAATCTCGATTTCCATGCCGGGATCGTCGATCTCGCCGAGCACCTCGACCACGCGGCCGGCCGGCTTGGCATAAAGCGACGGCGCTTCGGTCAACTCAACCGCCACCACCTGCCCCGCTGTAGCGTTGGCGATGGCGTTCTTCGGAATCAAGATGTCCCGACCCATGCGCTTGTCTTCAGGCGCGACCAGCCAGATGCCTGACTCCAGCAACAAGCGCCCGATGATGTTCTTCTTTTTGCGCTCCAGAATCTCCAGCACCCGGCCTTCCGGGCGGCCGCGTTTGTCAAAGCGCACGACACGGACACGTAGCCGATCGCCATGCATGACGGCCTGCATTTCCTGGGATGAGAGGTAGACATCCTGCGAACCGACATCCGGCAACAAGAAGCCATGACCATCGCGATGACCCTGCACCGTGCCGTCGACCTCGCTCAACAGCGCCAGCCCTCCAAGAGAGGTTTCCGCTTCATTGCTTGATTTTTTGATGATAGACTCCAAGTCTTTCCTGAAATGCCCAGGTGGCGGAATTGGTAGACGCACTAGTTTCAGGTACTAGCGAGTAACTTCGTGGGGGTTCGAGTCCCTTCCTGGGCACCAAGACATCGAATGCCAGCATCATGCTGGCATTTTTTTGGGCGAATGAACTTGTTTCGCCCATGGCCTGAACAGGATCAGACGACAAATTTCTTCGCCAGAGCATCCGGCCGCAGATCGTCGTATTCCTCGAAAGGCTGGTGAATCCAGGGGCTGGTCTCCAGGCGCTCGACATAGTAGTCAGGCGTGTAACTGGACACAGCCTTGGACCAGAGCACCGCCGAACGCAACTCGGTGATGGCAGGCATACCGCGCAGCCGGTCAACCACTGCTCGCAAGGTCACGCCGGTATCGGCCAGGTCATCCACCAGCAGCACGCGGCCTGCCAATTCACCCTGCGGCATCGTGATGTACTTGGCAAGGTCAAGACGCCCCTGGATCGTGCCAGCCTCGGCACGGTAGGAACTGGTCGACATGATGCCCAGCGGCTTGTCGAAGACACGCGAGAGCACGTCGCCGGGGCGCATGCCGCCTCGTGCCAGACAGAGAATCTGGTCGAACTGCCAGCCCGACGCATGAATCTTCAGCGCCAGCCGTTCGGTCAGCATATGGTATTCGTCCCAGGACACGTACAAATGCTTGCCGTCGTCAGTCAACATAGCGGGAAACTCCTGTGTGATGTATTGATGGATGTGCCTTCGGTGCGCCGCCTGCTCGCCAAGTTCACTTGGACTGATAGGGATGACGCAGCAGGATCGTATGTTCGCGGCCCGGCCCGGTCGACACCATGTCGATCGGGGCGCCCGTCAATTCCTTGATGCGCTCAAGGTAACGGCGTGCATTCAAGGGCAGTTCGGCCCAGTCGGTAATGCCGTAGGTCTTTTCGGTCCAGCCAGGGAAGGTTTCAAACACCGGCTGACAAGCAACAATTTCATCCGCATCGAGCGGCAGGATGTCGAGTTGACGGCCCGCCAGGTCATAACCGATGCACATCTTGATCTCGGCAAGTCCGTCGAGCACATCGAGCTTGGTAATGCAAAGGCCAGTGATGCCGTTGATGATGATCGAGCGCTTCAAAGCCGCTGCGTCAAGCCAACCGCAACGACGCGCCCGACCAGTGACGGTGCCACGCTCTTGCCCGACGATGGAGAGATGATGACCGACCGTGCCGGCTTGCTCCCAATCGAGCTCGGTTGGAAACGGGCCAGATCCGACGCGTGTCGTGTAGGCCTTGGTGATGCCGAGCATGTAGTGCAGCATCTGCGGACCGACGCCAGCACCGGCGGCGGCATTGCCGGCCACGCAATTGCTTGAAGTCACATAGGGATAAGTGCCATGGTCAATGTCGAGCAAGGTGCCTTGCGCGCCCTCGAAAAGGATGTTGGCACCGGCCAGATGGGCTTTGTGGATCAGATAGCCGACATCGGCCATCATCGGCTTGATAACCTCGGCCATCTTCATCGCCTGATCAAAGATCGGCTGGAATTCAAGCGCTGAAGCCTGCAAATAACTTGTCAGCGCAAAATTGTGCAAGTCAAGCAACTCATGCAACTTCTTGGCGAAGCGCTCCGGATGCTTCAAATCCTGCACACGCAAAGCGCGCCGTGCCACCTTGTCTTCATAGGCCGGCCCGATGCCTTTGCCGGTGGTGCCGATCTTGCCGGCACCGCTGCTTTCGCGCAGCGCCTCCCGGGCCTTGTCCACTTCAACGTGGAAAGGCAGGATCAAGGGGCAGGATTCACTGATGAAAAGCCGCGACCGCACTTCCACACCGGCCTTTTCAAGGCGCTCGATTTCCAGCAACAAATGCGTCGGATCGATCACCACACCGTTACCGATATAGCAGGCCACCCCCGCTCGCATGATGCCCGAAGGAATCAATTGCAAAGCCGTCTTGACCCCGTTGATCACCAAGGTGTGCCCGGCGTTATGTCCGCCCTGGAAACGCACCACACCCTGGGCATGATCGGTCAGCCAGTCGACCACTTTGCCCTTGCCTTCGTCGCCCCATTGGGTGCCTACGACGACCACGTTGCGACCTTGCGCAATTTCACTTTGCATCTTGATAATCCGATGATCAAAAAAGTCCTCGGCAGTCCGCGTCAAATGGCGCGCACCACCCACTGCGTGTCGACCGCGATCAGCTCGCGATCGCAGTCAAATTCGTCGCCTTCATGTTCATGGCCGGGCAATACGCAGACCACGGTCTCACCGGCCTCACGCAACTGCCTGACTGCCGCACGCAGACCGGCGCCCTCACCCCATGGGGCCCGCACAGCAGCTCGCAGCGGACTGGCAGGGCTCAGCCCCTCGATCGTCTTCAAATCAAGGCTGAAGCCGACCGCCGGACGACGCCGACCAAACACTGCGCCGACCTCGTCATAGCGCCCGCCGCGCAGCACGGCATCGCTGGAGCCGCGGGCGTACAGCGCGAAGCGCACACCGCTGTAATAGGCGTAGCCTGTCAAATCAGCTAGATCGAAGCCCAAACGCACCTCGGGATGGGTCTGCTGCAGATGCTCGGCCAGCCATTGCAGGTCATCGATGGCCGCAGTGATTGAAGGATGGGCGGGCAAACGTTCGCGCGCCTGAATCAGCACCTCGATGCCGCCATACAAGGAGAGCAAGGCTTGCAGGCCCTGCTGCACGCTGACTGGCAAGTCGCGGCTCAATTCGGCCAAGGCACTCGAATCCTTGGTCGCCAAGGCGGCAACAAATTGATCCATTGCCGTTGGCGTCAAACGCTGTTCGCCGAGCAATCCATGTATCAGACGAGCATCGCCGAGGTCCAGCGTAACGTCTGACAAGCCCGCTCGTTTTACAGCGTCGAGCGCCAGTTCATGGACTTCAAGGTCGGCTTCAAGACCGGCATGACCGTAGATTTCGACACCGAACTGCAAGGGCTCGCGCGTTGCATGCAAGCCATCTGGCCTGGTGTGCAGAACCGGTCCGCAATAGCAAAGCCGGGTCACTCCGACACGGTTGAGCAGATGTGCATCGATACGTGCGACTTGCGGGGTGGTGTCGGCGCGCAGCCCGAGGCTGCGCCCGGAAAGCTGATCGACCAGCTTGAAGGTCTTCAAATCAAGCTCATGGCCTGCACCTGATAGCAGCGACTCAAGATGCTCGAGCAGCGGCGGCATCACTAGCTCGCAGCCATAGGTGCGAGCCATGTCGAGCAGTTCGCGACGCAATTCTTCGATGCGTCGGGCTTGTGACGGCAGGACGTCAGCAATGTGCTCGGGCAGCAGCCAAGCTGATGGCATAAATTATGGGCTTCGGTTAAAAAAGGCATTGTACGGGCCCATGCCCGGAGCACCAGGAAACCATTTGTGTCGATCACAACTCTGAAGGGCTGCACAAGCAGCCCTTGTGTTTGTCGGACTCTGGCCTACCGGCTCTTTGCCTGAACTGCGCAAGACCATAGCGGTGTGCCAGTCGTGAAGCTTCAACGCCAGATCAACACCAGGCTCAGCAATCCGATCACCATACTGGTCAAACCGACGAAGCGTATCTGTCCATCACTCATCGCCAGCATGCGGGTGAACAACTGTCGCCAGACAGTCGGGCTCAAGAACGGCAGCAGGCCCTCAACCACCAACATCAGTGACAAGGCCGCAAGCAGTGCCTCGGACAGGCCGCCGCCCATGCCTATTTCTTCGCAGGGGCAGGCGCACCAGCAGCACCCGAGCCGCGCATTGCCTTGAAGAAGTCGCTGCTCGGATCCACTACCATCACGTCCGTTTTGCTGCGAAAACTGGTCCGGTAGGCTTCCAGCGATCGATAGAACTGGGCGAACTGAGGATCGCGGCCAAATGCTTCGGCATACAAGACCGAGGCTTTCGCATCGCCCTCGCCCTTGATTTTTTGTGCATCCCGATAAGCTTCGGCCACGATCACTTCACGCTGCCGATCAGCATCGGCACGGATCTTCTCGCCGTCGGCCCCGCCAGTCGAACGCAATTCATTGGCTACGCGCTTGCGCTCGGACTCCATCCGCCGGTAGACCGAATCGGTAATATTGACCGCAAAGTCAACCCGCTTGATGCGTACATCCAGAATCTCGATGCCGAACTGCTTGGCCTCGTCTTCAAGGCGTTTGCGCACATCGTTCATGACCTTTTCGCGTTCGGTGGCCAGCACAGCCAGCACCGTGCGCTTGGTCACCTCCTCATTGAACGCGGCCTGCACGACCGGGCTCAAACGATTCTCGACATTGCGCATATCAGCACCGTTGTTACGGATGAACTGACGCGGGTCAGCAACCCGCCATTTGACCAACCAATCGATCACCAGGCTCTTCTTTTCGGCGGTGAAGATCGGCCTCGATTCCGGGCTATCGAGCGTCTGCACGCGGCGATCCAGCATCACCACGTTCTGCAACGGCGGTGGCAGCTTGACCTTGAGTCCAGGCTCGGTGACGACTTCCTTGATCTCACCCAAGGCATAAATCACGGCGAACTGGCGTTGATCGACGATGAACAGCATCGAGCTGGCCAGCATCAGGACAATCAGGACGCCGGCAACGGCGGTGGCAATACGGTTCATCTCTATGCTCCCTGATTTCAACGGCCGTCGCGCTCACGACCACGCAGGCCGTCACGCGAACGTATGTCATTGGTGCCCGATTGCGCTGGTGTCTCGGCCAGCGGTGCGGGGGCAGGAGGCGTCGCGGTGACGCTGCCACCGCTTTGCTGAATCAACTTGTCAAGCGGCAGGTAGAGCAGATTCGAACCCGAACGGCTGTCGACCATGACCTTGCTGACATTCGAATAGACCTGCTGCATCGTGTCGATGTAGATGCGATCGCGCGTCACCTGAGGCGCCTTCTGGTATTCGGTCAACACACTCTTGAAGCGCTGCGAATCACCCTCGGCCTGCGCAATCACCCGCGCCTTGTAGCCTTCAGCCTGTTCACGCAACTTGGCTGATTCGCCCTGTGCTTTCGGGATTACGTCGTTGGCATAGGCCTGGCCTTCGTTTTTCAGGCGCTCGCGGTCGGCGCCGGCTTTGAAGGCATCGTCAAAAGCGGCCTGCACCTGTTCGGGCGCCTGCACGTTCTGCACATTGACGTTTTTCACCAGAATGCCGGCCTTGAGTCGATCGAGCTGTGCCTGCACCGACTTGACCAGTTCGGTGGCGATCGCGTCGCGCTGCTCGTAGAGCACCGAATCCATATTGCTCTTGCCGACAATCTCACGCACCGCTGATTCAGCCGCCAACATCACCGCCTCGTCGGGGCTGCGGTTTTCAAACAGATAGTCGCGCGCATTCATCAACGTGAACTGCACGGTGAAGCGGATGTCGACGATGTTCTCGTCCTGCGTCAGCATTGACGAGTCGCGCAAACCGGTGGCCTGGGCCACCGTATTGCGTCCGACCTCGACCTGACGCAATTGCGTCACGGCAACCACTTCATTGGCCTGGAACGGATATGGGAAGCGCCACTGGAAACCTGCATCGACGGTCTTGGTGTACTTGCCAAACGACGTGATGACGGACTGCTGGCCTTCTTGAACGATAAAGAATCCGCTGCCCAGCCAGCCCAGCAACACCACGCCGCCGATCAAGCCGGCACCAATGCCCGCACTTTTCAAATCGGGTTGGAAATCCTTGCCGCCGGAAGGCTCCTTGCCGGCAGGGCCATTGCCGTCGGACTTGCTCCCGAACATGCCGGTGAGCTTGCGGTTGAAGTCACGCCAAAGTTCATCAAGATCAGGCGGACCATCGTTGCGACCGTTCTGGTGCCGCCCTGACCGCCAGCCAGCCGGCTGCAGCAGATAGGCCAACAGCTGGCGCGTGGCCCCAGCCAAAGACTTCAGTCGCCGCGATGCGCTGACGGGCTCATAGGTGTTCATGCTCATGCCTGTGTCGGGTGTGCTGCGGCGGTTTCCGGATCGGCATCCGCCTGCAGATTCTTCTCTGGATCTTGCTCCGCCCCGGCAAATGGGGGGAACAAGGGGAAATTCAAGCCTTCATTTGCAAGCGGCTGCATCGCCTGGACGATCAATTCGCGCAAAACGTCAAGGCCGCTGCCATTGACCGCACTGACAAAGACGCGCGCTACACCGATCACCTCGCCGTCGACCTGCCTTGCGGTTCGATCGGAAAGCAGCTCAGAGCGTCGGCAATCGTCGAGCAGATCCTGTTTGTTGAAGACCAGTATCTGCGGAATCGACGCCGCACCGATTTCACTCAGCACGCGCTCGACTTCAGCCATTTGTTCGTCACGCAATGGCGACGCTGCATCAACCACATGCAACAGCAGATCGGAGTCAGTGGCCTCCTGCAAAGTGGCACGGAAGGCAACTACCAGCTTGTGCGGCAGATCGCGTATGAAGCCGACGGTATCGGACAGAGACACGCTGCAACCTGCTTGTTCAAGGTACAAGGACCGGGTGGTGGTGTCGAGGGTGGCGAACAACTGGTCAGCAGCAAAAGTTCGAGCCTTCACCAAGGCGTTGAAAAGCGTCGATTTACCTGAATTGGTGTACCCAACCAGGGATACCCTGAAGGTGCCGCTGCGTGCTCTGGCGCGTTGCTGGGTGCTGCGCTGACGCTCCACTTTCTTCAGCTTTTCCTTGATCGTCTTGATCCGGTCGTCGATCATGCGCCGGTCAAGTTCGATCTGCGCTTCGCCCGGACCGCCACGCATGCCAATGCCGCCGCTCTGCCGCTCGAGGTGACTCCAGCGCCTTACCAGCCGCGTTGCAAGGTACTGCAGCCTTGCCAGTTCAACCTGCATCTTGCCTTCATGGCTCTTGGCTCTGGCGGCAAAAATCTCCAGAATCAAGGCCGTCCGGTCAGCCACCGGAACACCCAGAACGCGCTCTAGATTGCGCTGCTGGGCCGGCGAAATGGCCTGATCGAAAAGCACCGTGTGCGCCTCATGCGCTTGCACGAGCAGTTTGATTTCGTCGGCTTTTCCAGAACCGACGAACAGGGCCGCGTCGGGTGCCTGACGGCGCGCTATGACCCGCGCGACCGGCTTGTCGCCTGCCGATTCAGCCAGCAAAGCCAATTCGTCAAGGGTCGGATCAAAACCCGAACTAGCCCTGGTGCCACGACCGAAATCAACGCCGACGAGAATCGCTCGCGCCTCTTCGCCAGTCTGCAGAACGGAAGGAATGATGGGATTGGTCAAGGTGATGCGACCGGGCAATGCCCCGCTCAAATTGTCTCGTCTATGCTGCCGTCGACTGCGTTGAAGTTCACCGCGCGCCCGGGCACCACTGTGGAGATGGCATGTTTGTAGACCATTTGGGTCACGGTATTGCGCAGCAGCACCACATATTGGTCGAAAGACTCGATATGTCCCTGCAATTTGATGCCGTTGACCAGGTAAATCGACACCGGCACATGCTCTTTGCGCAACAGGTTGAGAAATGGATCTTGCAAAAGTTGTCCTTTATTACTCACGATATGCTCCGTGTTGTGAGGGAATGGGTAACACATTGACGACCTTAACACAGGCACAGCGGCCCGCGCATTGGACCAGGAATAGACCTCAGCGATCAGCGATCAGCGAAAGGATTCTTGGACGACCGCATCTCGATGCGCAGCGGCGTGCCGACCAGTTTGTAATGGGCGCGAATCCGGCCTTCGAGATAGCGCTTGTAGACCTCGGTCACGCCCTCGAGCGAATTGCCGTGAACAATCACCAAGGGAGGATTCATGCCGCCCTGATGGGCGTAACGCAGCTTCGGGCGGAAATGCCCGCTGCGTTTGGGCGTCTGATGCTCGACGGCTTCCATCACCAGGCGGGTCAACACCGGGGTCGTCATTTTTTTGTAGGCCGAGGCATAAGCATCGGTCAAGGCACCCCAGACCGGCCCCAGCCCTTGGCGCTTCAAGGCCGAAATATTGTGGATCGGTGCAAACTTCAGGAAAGCCAGACGTTGCTCGATCGAACGTTGCAATTGCTCGCGCTGATAGCTATCGATCGCATCCCATTTATTGATCGCGAGGACTACAGCTCGGCCGCTCTCGAGAATGTAGCCGG
Organism: Roseateles toxinivorans; assembly: GCA_945898095.1. GTDB lineage: Bacteria > Pseudomonadota > Gammaproteobacteria > Burkholderiales > Burkholderiaceae_C > Paucibacter_A > Paucibacter_A toxinivorans_A. The sequence continues at coordinate 23,505 of CAMDHE010000037.1, forward strand.
CAATATGCGCGTCCTGGTCTGACACGCCCTGGGTCGCATCGAGCAGCAACAGTACGACGTTGGCATCGGCAATTGCCTGCAGCGTCTTGACCACCGAAAATTTCTCCACCGCTTCGAAGACCTTGCCTTTGCGGCGCAATCCGGCGGTGTCGATCAATTCGAACTTCTGGCCATTGCGTTCAAACGGCACGCTGATCGCGTCGCGCGTCGTTCCGGGCATGTCGAATGCAACCAGTCGCTCTTCACCCAGCCAGGTATTGATCAAGGTGCTCTTGCCAACATTCGGGCGGCCAGCTACAGCCAGACGAATTACGCCATCGGGCTCGTCACTGGGCAGGTCGACTTCTTCGAATTCAAATGGTTCCAGCACCGCTTCGAGCAGGCTGCGTATGCCCTGGCCATGGGCCGATGAAATCGGATGGGGTTCACCCATGCCCAATTCATGAAACTCGGCCAGCAAGGGCGAATCGTTCATGCCCTCGGCTTTATTGACGGCCAGGAAAATCCGCTTGCTGGCCTGGCGCAGGTAGCGGGCGATGTCCATGTCCTGGCCGGAAAGGCCGGTCCGTACATCGACGACAAACACCACCGCATCGGCTTCAGCTACCGCTTGGCGGGTCTGCTTGGCCATTTCCTTGACGATGCCGGTGGTGCTGTCAGGTTCGAACCCACCGGTATCAATGACGATGTAGTCGCGGTCACCGATGCGTCCATCACCGTAATGCCGATCACGCGTCAGGCCGGCCAGATCGGCCACGATGGCATCCCGGCTCTTGGTGAGTCGATTGAACAACGTGGACTTGCCGACGTTGGGCCTGCCCACAAGGGCAATGACGGGTTTCATATTATTTTTATTCTCGCAAACAGAGACGGCAAAACTTATTCGGGGCGCATGGCAAAAAGTCCGCCATTGCGGGTGGCGATGAGGACCAGATTGCCCAGCACCACCGGTGCAGCGACGATCGCCGAGCCATCGGTCGCCAAGCGCATCTGAGTCTTGCCCGTCTCCCGCGAGACAAAATGTACATAGCCTTCGCCATCACCGACGATGACGCTGCTGCCCAGGCTGACCGGTACACCGAGACGCCGGTTCAAAAATTGCTCGGCGGTCCAGACCAGATCACCATTGATCATGCTCCAGGCGCTCAAGCGGTCGGATGCATCGGCGCCGAACAGGTACTTATCATCACCGCCAACGCCATTGATGCCGCCGACATTGCGGCTCCACAGCGTCAACCCGCGTTCGGCGTTGACACAACCGACTGCCGACTGAAAGGCTCGGGCACAAACCATGTCCTGGCTGCGCAACATCGGCCCGACCAGATCGGCCAAGCGTTCGACCTCGTTGGTACCGCGCGGGTTACCGACATTGGTTTCCCAGCGCAAGGTTCCCAGCAGTGGATCAATGCCGGCCAGACGCGGTCCTTGGCCAACGACCAAGGTGTCCTTGTAGGCGCCGATCAAGCCCGGCTGAGCCAGGGTCAGCGGTTCACCCTGGCGCCGGAATTCCCACAATTTACGCCCGTCGACTGCGTCATAGGCTTGCACCTGGCGGTCCACCGTCAATACGAATACACGCTCACCTGCGACCAGAGGCGCGGCGTTGACCGGCGTCGGCAGGGTCTTGCGCCAAGTGATCTTGCCGGCATCAAGCACGACCAGTTCATTGTTGCGTGTCACAACCGCAGCAAAGCGACCATCGCTGCCGACACCTGCGGCGAGTTTCTGGCCGACCTCGGCGCGCCAGCGCGTTTGGCCATTGCCTGCTTGCAGTGACTGCAGCACACCGTCGCTACCGGCAACGACAAACTGTTCGCCACGGGCGGCAATCGACAAGGGGAATTGCACATTGTCGATGCGGGCATTCCAGATCACGCGGGCGCTGCCCGGCGCGGTCAATGCCTCGAGAGCAGCCGGCTTGACCTCGGAGGAACTGCTGAAAATTGAGCATGCCTGGAGCAGGGCAACAGCCAGCAAAGCCCCAGCGAGTCTGTTCGTCATCATGGGGCGACTCCATTGCTGCCAGCATTTTCATCGGGGACCGCAACGCCGAGTTGACCCAGTTTGACTCCAATCAAACGGCGGTATTCCTGCGCCTTGTCCATCGCGTCATAGGCCTTTTGATACTCGGCCCGCGCCAGTTCGGGCTTGGTCTGCAACACCAGGAGATCGCCACGCCGGTCAGCGACCAGTGCGGCAAAGCCACTTGACTTGACCGCATCCAGCGACTTGCCCGCTTCGTCATACTGCTTCGCATCCAAATGCAAGCCGGCCATACGCAGCCTTGCGATGTCTCGATATTCGTCCTCGGAGGCATTCTCAGCCGCCCAGGCAAGGCTGGCACGTGCAGCATCGAGCTGCCCCTTGTCCAGCTGAACCTTGGCTGCAAGCAAAGCACCTTGGGCTGCATAGCTGGTTCGCGGGAAACGCTCCTTCAAATCACGCAGCACCGCAGCCACCTTGTCCGCGTCGGCCATCTGGGCGACGCGATCGAGCTCGTCATACATTGCCGAGGCCTTGGTGGACTGCTCGCGCTGCCACCAGTTCCAACCGGACCAGGCGGCGTAAGCAAGCAGCACCAAGGTCAAGCCCCAGGTGATGAAATTGCCATATTGCTTCCAGAAAGCCTTCAGCTGGTCAAGCTGTTCTTGTTCGTCGAGATCGAGATGCTGGGTCGCCATGGATGAGAAATGCTCGGATTGCAGGGAAGAATAAGAGAGGAATGATGCGATTATGCGTTGCGCAGCTCGGCCGCCCAATCGTCGATGCTGACAAGGCTGCGCAGATATTGTGTTGCCCCCGCATTGCGCAAGGGCTTGACCGCAACCTGTCCCTGGGCCAGTTCGTCTTCGCCAAACACCAGCGCGTAGGCCGCACCGCTCGCATCAGCCTTCTTGAATTGCGACTTCATGCTCGATTGGCCGGGGTGCATCACCACCGAAACCCCGGCGGCACGCAAGGCTTCCAACGCCACCATCACTTGCGGCAGACCTTGCGCGGAAGGCACGATCGCATAGGCATGCAAGGCCGGACTTGGCAGAATTTGCCCGGTTTCTTCCAATAGCATCAGCATCCGTTCGATGCCCATGCCCCAACCGACCCCTGGCGCGGGCTTGCCGCCCAACTGTTCGATCAGCTTGTCGTAACGCCCGCCGGCACAGACGGTGCCTTGGGCGCCCAGTTTGTCGGTCACCCACTCGAATACGGTCAGGTTGTAATAGTCCATCCCGCGCACCAAGCGCGGATTGATTCGGTAAGCGATACCAGCGGCATCGAGAATCGCTCGCACACCATTGAAGTGCGCCAGCGACTCGGCGCCAAGAAAGTCCATCAACTGCGGCGCTGCCTCGACCACTGCCTGCAAGGCCGGGTTCTTGGTGTCGAGCACCCGCAGCGGATTGCTGTACATACGCCGCTTGGCTTCTTCATCAAGCAGGTCGACATGCAGTTCTAGATGGCTGATCAAAGCCAGGCGGTGCAGACCTCGCTCATCGGGCTGACCCAGGCTGTTCAACTCAAGCCGCAGATCGCGGCCTTCGACCAGACCAAGCTCACGCCAGAGCTGACGGCACATCAAGATGACTTCAGCGTCGACATCGGGGCCGGTAAAACCCAGCGCCTCGACGCCTACTTGGTGGAATTGGCGCAAACGCCCTTTTTGCGGCCGCTCATGACGAAACATCGCACCGATATAAAACAGGCGCTTGCCCCCGTCGCGCAAAAAGGAATGTTCGTTCATCGCGCGCACAACGCCGGCCGTCCCTTCGGGGCGCAAGGTCAGCAAGTCGCCGTTCATCTTGTCCTCGAAGGAATACATCTCTTTCTCGACGATGTCGGTGACTTCGCCCAGTCCGCGCACGAACAAGGCCGTCGGCTCGACGATCGGCGTGCGCAAATTGGCGTAGCCATAGCGCTGCATCAGCGAGCGCACTTTGGCCTCGAACCATTCCCAGCGCGCCGATTCGGGCGGCAGGATGTCGTTCATGCCTTTCACCGCCTGCAGCGGTGTTTTCTTCTGATCCATGATTCTGTTCAGCTCAAGCAAGCAGTCCACCAAAACGTTTTTCTATGTAATTCTCTACCAGCAATTGGAACTCCTGCGCAATGCCTTCACCCCGCAAAGTCAGCGCCTTCTCGCCATCGATGAAGACCGGCGCAACCGGCGCCTCGCCATTACCGGGCAAGCTGATGCCGATGTCGGCATGCTTGCTTTCACCCGGCCCGTTGACGATGCAGCCCATCACCGCCACCTTCAAGTTCTCGACACCCGGGTATCTGGCCCGCCAGATCGGCATCTGTGCGCGCAGGAAATCGTCGATCTGCTTGGCCAGCTCCTGAAAAGTCGTGCTGGTCGTGCGGCCGCAACCTGGACATGCGGTGACGCTCGGGTTGAAAGCGCGCAAGCCCAATGATTGCAGGATTTCCAGCGCCACCACCACTTCCTGCGTACGCGCCTCTCCCGGCTGCGGCGTCAGAGAAACGCGAATCGTGTCGCCGATACCTTCCTGCAGCAGAATCGCCAGCGCCGTAGCTGACGCCACCGTGCCCTTGGTGCCCATACCGGCCTCGGTCAGACCCAGATGCAGGGCGTAATCACAGCGCCGGGCCAGCGCTCGGTAAACCGAGATCAGATCCTGCACGCCGCTGACCTTGCAACTGATGATGATGTTGTCGGGATTCAAACCCATGTCGCTCGCGCAGGCGGCCGAGGTCAAGGCCGACTGGATCAGCGCCTGGTACATCACCTGTTTGGCATCCCAGGGGACTTGACGCGCTGCGTTTTCGTCCATCATCTGCGCCAGCAGCTCGGCGTCCAGGCTACCCCAGTTGACGCCGATCCGGACCACCTTGTCATGGCGGCAAGCCGCCTCGATCATCTGGCCGAACTGCCGATCACGTTTGTCTCCCTTGCCGACATTGCCAGGGTTGATCCGGTATTTGGAAAGGGCCTGCGCCATGTCAGGGAAGTCGGTCAGAAGCCTATGCCCGTTGTAGTGGAAATCGCCGACCAGCGGCACATCAATGCCCATGCGGTCCAGTTGATCGCGAATATGCGGAACTGCTGCTGCTGCCTCGGGTGTGTTGACCGTGATTCGCACCAACTCAGAGCCGGCGATGGCCAGTTCCTTGACCTGGATCGCAGTACCGATGACGTCGACGGTGTCCGTGTTGGTCATCGACTGCACACGCACCGGCGCATCACCGCCAACGCTGACGACTCTTGCGCCCCAACGAATCAGGGCCTGGCGTGAGCGGCGTTTTGCCGGAAAAGCGGCTTCGATCGCGGCGTCGAAGAGACTGTCAATCGCTGCTGGATTCATGTTCGATCAGTTCAGTTCGAGGCGGGCAACGTTGTCCCTGGCCTGGGTGGATAAATCGACTATGTTGCCTCGCAGGGTGATTTCGGTCGCCGCAACATTGCCGACCAGCAATTTCAATGGTGGCTGACCGCTAACGCGTTGCATTTCACCCGGCTGCAGCAACGAGGACAAAAGCGTCTGCCCACGCGCATCGACAATCTCGATCCAGGACGCGCCGCTGGCCTTGACCTGCACTGCCACCTCGCCTTCTTGCTGCAGTGGAGTCGTCTGGCTGGCAGCACTCAAGGGCTCGGCCGCCTTGGCCGCCGCGGTTGCCGGATCGGCGGCACCGACGTTATCCGCCGTCGGGCCGATCTGCAGCCAATGGGCCGGCGCCACATAGACCAGGCCGGCCAGGATCAGCAATATGGCGGGGCCCCAGACCACCGGGCGCAGCAGCGAAGCCAGACTAAAGCCGGCATCATGGCCCGATTGACGGAATGGCCGATTCAATCCACGGCTTACATCAAGTTCAAACTCGGCTATTTCCGGCAGCAAGGTCATCAAAGGCCCGGCATCAACCTTCAGAGCGCGACAGACAGTCTTGGCCAAGGCTCTGGCAAAGGTCATGTCAGGCAGGTCCTGCCAGCGATCCGCTTCCAGCGCCTGCAACTTGTCCGGATTGACCTTCAACATCGCGGCCAGGGCAACGATATGCAGACCCCGTTTCTGTCTGGCTTCACGCAGCCAGCCACCGGCAGTCATCGCCGGCGCTGGGGCAGACGCCGCCAGCGGCTCGGTCTGGTTTACCGACATCGCTGCCTTGTCATTCATAGAATTGTCCGTTCTCCAATGCTTGTGTCTCCGGCGACTGCGGGTGACCGCGGCGCAACGACTGGCTGTACTCATCAACGGCGAGATTGTTGCCTAAACGCTTTTCGATGCGTAAAGCCAGCCAAAGGCTTGATGCATTGCTCGGCTCATTCCGGGAAAGTACGCGCTTGATGTAAAACCGCGCACGCTCGAGCTTGTTGTTCCGATACAGCACTTCAGCCAGATTGACTGCCACCGCCGGGCTGGCAGGATCGAGTTCGAAAGCCTGACCCAATGTCAACTCGGCTTCGACTATTCGACCCGATCGCGCTTGGCACACACCCTTGGCCAGCAAGGTTCGCGATGGTGCACGGTAACTGGCCTGGGCCAAGGCCAGATCGAACTGAACTTGGGCGGCCGGCCAGCGCTGCTGCTGACACAGCATCCAGCCATAGTTGTGCAGGATGTCGGCATCACGTGGGTAAAGCCTCAATGCGCTCTTGAAGCTCTCCTCAGCCAGTTGACTTTCGCCCATCGCCGCATAAACCAGTCCCCGCAGATTGATGGCCTCGCGCAACTCGGGTTTGACCAGCAAGGCCTGCTTGATCTCGTCCAACGCAATATTGAACTGCCCGCGGGCAAAATAGCCTGCAGCCAATTCCATCCGTACTGAGGAACGGCGATCGGCTTCGGTCTGGTCAGACTCGGTGCGCGGCACGCCTGGTTGTTGCGTACTGGGTGCGGCACATGCTGTCAAGACGATGGCGAGCATCCAGCCGAAAAAACCGATGCTCTTTGTTCCTGAAACGGCCTGGTTCATCGGACTTCGGCTCATTGTTCGATGCCACAAAAATCAGGCAGGGGTCGCGCCAAGCGGCACGCGCGACATCCGCACGATGACATTGGTCCGGTCCTGCACTTCGCCGGCGAGTTGACCACAAGCAGCATCGATGTCGTCACCGCGGGTCTTGCGCACGGTCGTGATCAATCCGGCCTTTGACAATATCGAAGCAAAAGCTGTCACCCTGTCGCGCGGACTGCATTTCAGTCCTGAAGCCGGAAATGGGTTGAATGGAATCAAATTGATCTTGCAACTGACATGGCCACAGAGCAAGTCCACCAAAGCCTTGGCCTGTTCCGGTTTGTCGTTGACACCATCGAGCATGCAATATTCAAAAGTGATGAAGTCGCGTGGCGCGCGGTCCAGGTAGCGATTGCATGCGTCGAGCAACTCGGCAATCGGATACTTCTTGTTCAATGGCACCAGTTGATCGCGCAACTCATCGTCCGGCGCATGCAAGGAAACCGCCAAAGCCACCGGGCAGTCATCACGCAGGCGGTCGATCATCGGCACAACGCCCGAAGTTGACACTGTCACACGCCGACGCGACAGGCCATAGCCATGATCATCGAGCATCATCTTCAAGGCCGGCAGCAGCGCACTGTAGTTCTGCAGCGGCTCGCCCATGCCCATCAGTACCACGTTCGAGATCACTCGCTCGCCGGTGCCAAACCGGCGGCGCAGATTATGTTCGGCATACCAGAGCTGCGCGATGATTTCGGCGGTATCGAGATTTCGGCTGAAGCCCTGATGGCCAGTCGAACAAAAACGGCAGCCCACGGCGCAACCGGCCTGGCTGGAGATACACAAAGTTCCGCGGTCTGATTCGGGGATGAACACCGCTTCGACGGCATTTCCGGCACCGACGTCGAACAGCCATTTGACCGTTCCGTCGACCGACTGATGTTCGGAAATGACCTCCAGCGCTTTCACATGCGCCCGGCCCGCCAACTTCTCGCGCAAGGACTTGGCCAGGTCGGTCATCTGATCGAAATCAGCAGCACCCTTTTGATGGATCCAGCGGAACAACTGGGTCGCTCGAAAACGCTTTTCGCCCAGTTGCTCGCAATATGCAGCGAGACCTTCGAGATCAAGCCCCAGCAGATTGACCGCGTCCATGATGTTGCCTTTCAAAGTCATGCCCGGGTCAAGATCTGCTGTGCGGCCTCGGGCGCCAAGCCCTCGGCCCGGAGCCGAATCAACGGCTGTAAACGTTCATCCCGGCAAAGAAGAATGCGATTTCCACAGCTGCAGTTTCAGCAGCGTCCGAGCCATGCACTGCGTTGGCGTCAATGCTGTCGGCGAAATCAGCACGGATCGTGCCCTTTTCGGCCTTCTTCGGATCCGTCGCACCCATCAGGTCGCGGTGCGTCAGGATGGCATTTTCGCCTTCCAGCGCCTGGATCATCACCGGGCCGGAAATCATGAAGTTCACCAGATCATTGAAGAAGGGGCGTGCCTTGTGAACTGCGTAGAAAGCTTCGGCTTCGCCGCGCGACAGGTGCGCCATGCGGGCGGCAACAACCTTGAGGCCAGCAGCTTCAAAGCGGGCGTAGATCTGTCCGATGACATTTTTTGCCACGGCATCGGGTTTGATGATGGATAAAGTGCGTTCAATGGTCATGCGTATTCTCCTAGAATCTTGTGGCTTGGCAAAGCCTTGGATTGTACTGTGATGTCGTGACATTCAAGCCGGCGTGACCACCCAGGCCTGCAGGTAGCACGCCGGCTGAAAAGTATGCTCAGCGGTTGCGGCCGCCATAGCCGCCGCCACTGCGGCCGCCACCGCCCTGGTTGCCGCCTTGGCCGCCCTGACCGCCGCGCCCACCACCACCGCCGCCACGCCCGGTTCGACGCACAAAGGCATTGGCGCCGATGAAACCTACCGAGGTCTGCAACGGGTCAGGCTGACTTGGACCGTCGCCCTTGTTGCCCCTGCCGCCGCGGCCCTGATCCTGATTGCTGCCGCCAGCACCGAAGCCGGAAGGGAAGCTGCGTGAGTTGCCGGCAAAGCGACGATCAAAAGTCTGCTCAAGCGGATTGATATTGCGTGGCATCACATCGTCGTGATCGTCACTGTCACCGCCACGGTCGTCAGCGCGCTCGAGCGGTCGGTCAGGCATGCGCTCGTTCGGACGCTCATAGCCTCGATTCGAATTTCGCTCAGGGCCACGCTCCGGCCCGCGCTCAGGACGCTCAGCTACCCGGCTCGGCCGTGGACCAACGCCGGCATGGCGACCATCAGCTCGGCGCGGCCGATTCTTGTCGGGACCGCGTTCCGGACCAGGTCCGCGACCGCGCTCTGCGTTCCGATCAGGTCCACGTTCTGCGCCGCGAACGGCACCTCGTTCAGCACCACGTTCAGTCCGCTCATCCCGACCCTGGCGCGACTGTTCGCCTCCGGCAAGCCGTCGAATGATGCGGACATCATCCTCGCCCAGTTCGATCCAGACGCAGCGTTTGAGGCCACGCGGCAGCACCACCGTGCCGTAACGGATCCGGATCAGGCGGCTGACCGTCAGCCCCACCGCCTCGAACAGCTTGCGCACTTCGCGGTTGCGCCCCTCGGTGATGATGACGCGGTACCAATGGTTGGCACCCTCGCCGCCGCCATCCTCGATGCTCTTGAAGCCTGCTTTCTGGCCTTCGATGATGACGCCTTCGAGCAAGCGAGCACGCTGGTCGTCGTTCAAGGTGCCAAGTACCCGCACCGCGTATTCGCGCTCTACGCCGAAACGCGGGTGCATCAACTGGTTGGCGAGTTCGCCTGAATTGGTGAACAGCAACAGGCCTTCGGTATTCATATCCAGTCGACCGACCGATTGCCATTTACCCTGTTGCAGGCGCGGTAAATGACGGAACACCGTTGGGCGGCCCTCAGGGTCATTGAGCGTCACGACCTCGCCCGCCGGCTTGTGATAAGCCAGAATGCGCGGCGGCGGTGGCGTGATCCGGATGCGGATTTGCTTGCCATCCAAGCGCACGATGTCGCCGAAAGAGATGCGTTGCCCGATATGAGCGACTTCGCCATTCACTTCAATCTTGCCTTCGGCGATCATGTCCTCGATGTCACGCCGCGAGCCGATGCCGGATTGGGCCAGCACCTTCTGCAGCTTGGGCGCGTCGGGTTCAGGAGCCAACACACGCTTGCCCTCGACCTCGGCCTCAAGCTCGGGCAACAATTCAGCCTCTTCATCGCCAGCATCGAACTCTCCTGCCAGAACCTGAGCAAAACGCGCGCCGACCTCGGCCAGCAGCGCGGGCTCAACCAACTCAGGAGTCAAGCGCGGACCACGGTTGGCGCCATCACCTTCACCCTGATCATCGCCACGGTCCTTGCGGCCGCGTCGGCGGTTGCGGTTTCGCCCGCCACGCTCACTCGAGTCACCGCCTTCGCCTGACAATTCCGCCTGAATTGCCGGCGTGCTGGTTACTTCTGCAGTTTGCGCAGACAGTTCAGGGGCTAGCGTGAACAAGGGGACCGCTTCGGTCTGCATCGTCTGCACGGCCTGTTCAGCTTGCGGTGCGGCTGCGGTCTTGCGCGGCGCACGGCGCTTCGGCGTTGCCTCAATCGGCAGAACATCGGCGACTGCAACAACAGCTTCAATGACTGGAACTGCAACCGGTTCCGCCTTCACCACTGTCTTTCGCGCTGCGCGCGGTTTGGCTGCAGGCTTGCTGTCGGCGACGGCAACTGGTGCCGCCTCAACGGGCGCAATTGCCGCCGGTTTCGGCTTGGCCGGAGCGCGTTTGCGCTTGGGCTCTACCGGCTCAACCGAAGGCGTACCGGGTTCAATGTGATGATCGTTGTCTTTTGAATTCATGCGTCGGCTTGCACCTGTTCGGCGGCGTCAGACTGAGGAACCGGCAGGGCCGGAACGGATGCGCCTGCATCGCTTTCGATAGGCGCGGGAGAAATCTGGTTCAAGGGAAAATCAGTAAAAATTTCGGGGCCCGCTTGGTCCAGCAGCGAGCCTTGCATGGGCTGAGCGAAAACCGGTGCTGCGCCAAACTCGAGCGCCGGCAGTTGTTCGAGACTTGCCAGACCGAGGTCGTCAAGAAACTGCCGCGTCGTCGCGAAAAGCGCCGGCCGGCCCGGCACTTCCCGGTGCCCGATCACTTCGATCCAGCCACGATCTTCCAACTGCTTGACAATCTGGGTTGCGACCACGACACCCCGGACATCTTCAATATCACCCCGCGTGACCGGTTGGCGATATGCCACGATCGCCAGCGTTTCCATGACAGCACGTGAATAACGCTGCGGTTTTTCAGGATTCAATCGATCCAGATATTCGCGCAACTCGGGTCGGCTTTGAAAGCGCCATCCCGAAGCCACCGCCACCAGTTCAACGCCGCGACCACCCCAGTCTCGCATCAACTCATCCAGCAAACTGCGCAATGTGTCTGCCCCGATGGAGTCGGCAAACAAACGACGCATATCGCGAAGAGTCAACGGTTGCTGGGCGCAAATCAGCGCGGTCTCGAGGACGCGCTTTGCATCCTGTGTATTCATTGACTTTCGTCATCCATCCCGAATCAAACGGGTGTGTTGAAATCCTGCCCAGACTGACCCCATTTGAGCTGCGCTCTGCGTTCGGTCACTGGCTCACAATGGATCAATAGGCGGGCGAAGGGTGCTTCAGCTGCCCTTCAAAAAACTTGCTTGCCCAACGCAAGGCGGAATTGATGCTAGCTACAGTGAGCCCGGAATTCATCCGAAATCCCGCTCCATGCGCTGACCGTTCATTCATCGCCGCCCTGATTGTAGCGCTCAGAGCGGCGATCGCTGCAAGTTTGGCTCAGGCAAGCCAAGCAAGGCCCAGGCGGCAGCCAGATCTTGTGGCAAAGGCGCATCGAATTGCAGCGCCTGACCGGTGATCGGATGGGCAAAGCTGAGTCGAATCGCATGCAGCGCCTGCCGCGTCAAACCGAGCGCCGGAGCGCCACCGTAAAGCGCATCAGCCACCAGCGGATGCCCCTTGAAAGCCAGATGGACCCGGATCTGATGCGTGCGGCCGCTGTGCAAAACACAGTGAACCGCGCTGATGCTGCGCCGGTCCTCCTCGCCCTGCCCGAGCAAATAGACATCGGTGCGAGACGGCTTGCCGGTTGCAAGCACCGCCATCTTGATGCGCGAAATCAGATCGCGCCGCAGCGGCACATCGACGACCATTACCTCGGGCACTCGACCATATGCTAGAGCCACATATTCCCGGTGCACCTCGCGCGCAGCGATCATGCGCCCCAGCGAAGTCACCGCTTCGAGCGTCTTGCCGACGACCATCGCGCCGGTCGTGTCCTTGTCCAGACGATGGACGATGCCAGCGCGCGGCAAGGCGGCAGCGGCCGGATGATGCGCCAGCAACCCATTCATCACCGTACCCGACCAGTTGCCTGAAGCCGGATGAACGACCATCCCTGCCGCCTTGTTCAGCACCAGCAGATGCGCATCCTCATAGATGATGTTGAGCGGCAGCTTTTCAGCACGAAAAGCCTGACTCTCCTGCGTCGGTAGCAACTCGATCCTGACCATCTGGCCTGCCAGCAATTTTCGCGAAGCGCTGCTGGCCGCCTGCCCATCGATAGTGACGCAACCGCGCTCGATCAGCGTTTGCAGGTGGTTGCGCGAGAACTCCGGTGCCAATTGCACCAACCAGCGGTCGAGGCGATGGCCATGCCAATCGGCTTCAACCTGAGCGCCACGAACATCGGGGAACTCGGCCACATCGCTGGCCGCGTCGTCAGGCCCACTGTCCCACTCCTCATCAATAGTTGCGAGGGAGGTATCTTGTCCAACAGGCGTTGCCTGAACCATATAATGAAAGCTCCGTCTTCAGCTGAGGGCTGGTGTGCGCACCGCCCGATTGGGATCATGATAGAAAATTGCGTGAAATGCCAACCGGCGAAGGCTGATTTGGCCTCGGGTTCGAACAGTCCAGAAAACCCGGTTGCCGGGGATTCATTGCGACGGTTTGGCTGGCTTTCCGGCACGACTTGCCTGCTTGCCTTGGTGCTTGGTGCCTGCTCGTCGAGCGTCAAAGACGACCCGAATTCGCAGGCCAGCGTTGACAAATTGTACGCAGAGGCGAAAGACGACCTGGCTTCGGGCAGTTATGACCGCGCCATCAAGAGCCTCGAGCGGGTCGAAGGGCGTGCTGCAGGCACCTTGATGGCCCAGCAGGCGCAACTCGATCTGGCCTGGGCTTACCACCGCAGTGGCGAGCGCGCACAGGCTGTCACTGCGCTCGATCGCTTCATCAAGCTCAACCCTTCGAGCCCAGCGCTGGACTATGCGATGTACATGAAAGGCCTGGTCAATTTCAATGAAGATCTGGGCCTGTTCGGAAGGTTGGCTTCACAGGATATTTCCGAACGCGATCAGCAGGCTTCACGCGATGCCTTGATGGCGTTCAGGCAGGTCGTGGAACAATTCCCCGAATCCTCCTACGCGCTCGACGCAGGTTTGAGGATTGACTACATCACCAACACCTTGGCGGTCTACGAAGTGCATGTGGCACGCTACTACTTCAACCGCGGCGCCTTCCTGGCTGCAGCGAACCGTGCGCAGCAGACAGCTCAGGAATTCCAGCGCGCGCCGGCAGTCGAAGAAGCCTTGTTCATCCTGGCGCAATGCTATGACAAGCTCGGCCTGCAAGCGCTGCGTGATGATGCACAGCGCGTGCTGAAACAGACTTTTCCGAAAAGTGCCTATCTGGACAGCAACTACGCTGCCGCCAAGAAAGCCTGGTGGAAGATCTGGTAAGCCAACAGACTCAGGCCCGGTCCTGAGCCAGTTCTGCCAGCCAGTCGAGCGCCTGCTGCGTTTCAGCCAGCCTTGTCATCGGCGGCAGGGCTTCGCGCAGACGGCGCCCATAGCTCATGCTGGCCATGCGTGGGTCACAAACGATCAGCAAACCACGGTCCTGCTCAGTGCGGATCAAGCGACCGCCACCCTGCTTCAAGGCGATCGCCGCTTCGGCGATGAAGTAATGCGCAAAGGCATTGCGTCCGGCAGCCTCCAGGCGCTGCACCCTTGCTTCGACCAACGGGTCGTTGGGCGGCGGGAAAGGCAGTTTGTCGATCAACACGCACTGCAAGCTGTCGCCAGGCACATCGATGCCTTCCCAGAAACTGGCTGATCCAACCAGCACGGCCCGCGGGTCGGCAATGAATTGCTGCAGCAACACGCGCTTTGGCGCCGCCCCCTGCTGAAGCACGTTCAGCGCATCGCCACCGGACTCGAACTCGCTTCGCAAAGCGTCGCCGATGCTTTGCAGCGCGCGCAAGGTCGTGGTCAGCACAAAGGTGCGGCCACCCAGAGCCCTTGCGCAATCTGCCGCCAAGACCGCCACTGCCTGTGGGTGGCCTGGTTCATTTGGCTTTGGAAATTCACGCGGAATGTAAAGCCTGGCATTTTCTGCATAGTTGAATGGGCTGCCAACGCGCAACACGATCGCATCGTCGAGTCCTGTGGGTTCGGTGAACCAACTCAGCCTTGCGTCATCACCCAAGGTCGCTGAGGTAAAAATCCAGGCCTTTGGCGCAGCGGCC
>CAMDHE010000038.1 GCA_945898095.1 Roseateles toxinivorans
GAAATCAGCAGTCTCGGACCTGGAGGTCTCGAGCGAAGATGAAGATGGCTTCCTCTGGCATATCCGCTACCCGCTGGCCGATGGAACGGGCGCCGTTGTCGTTGCGACGACCAGGCCAGAAACGATGCTCGGCGACGTCGCGGTGATGGTCCACCCCGAGGATGAACGCTATCAGGCGCTGATCGGCCGTCAGGTCCTGCTGCCGCTGACCGGCCGGCAGATCCCGGTGATCGCCGACGACTATGTCGACCGGGCTTTCGGCACTGGTGTCGTCAAAGTCACCCCGGCCCATGATCTGAACGACTATGCGGTCGGCCAGCGCCATGCCTTGCCGATGATCTGCGTGCTGACACTCGACGCCAAAATCAATGACGAGGCGCCGCTGGAATACCGCGGCCTGGACCGCTTCGTGGCGCGCAAAAAAATCGTCGCCGATCTCGATGCGCTGGGTCTGCTGGTCGAAGTGAAGAAGCACAAGCTGATGGTGCCGCGCTGCGAGCGCACCGGGCAGGTGATTGAGCCGATGCTGACCGATCAATGGTTTGTCGCCATGAACAAGCCGGGCCAGGACGGCCACAGCATTGCCGAAGGCGCGATCGAGGCGGTGGCTTCCGGCGAGGTCAAGTTCTTCCCCGAGCAATGGGTCAACACCTACAACCATTGGATGGGCAATATCAATGACTGGTGCATTTCGCGACAGCTCTGGTGGGGCCATCAGATTCCGGCCTGGTATGGCTCAGGCGGCGAATTGTTCGTTGCCCGCGATGAAGCCGAGGCGCGCGCCAAAGCCGCTGCGGCCGGTTATGCGGGCGAATTGACGCGCGACGAGGATGTACTTGACACCTGGTACTCGTC
This sequence comes from Roseateles toxinivorans, assembly GCA_945898095.1. GTDB lineage: Bacteria > Pseudomonadota > Gammaproteobacteria > Burkholderiales > Burkholderiaceae_C > Paucibacter_A > Paucibacter_A toxinivorans_A. The sequence continues at coordinate 856 of CAMDHE010000038.1, forward strand.
GGCGTTGGTGCCCTTCTCGACCCTGGGCTGGCCCGAAAAGTCTATCGAGCAGGATCTGTTCCTGCCCTCTTCGGTGCTTGTGACCGGCTACGACATCATCTTCTTCTGGGTCGCCCGGATGATCATGATGACCAAGCATTTCACCGGCAAAGTGCCGTTCAAGCATGTCTATATCCACGGCCTGGTGCGCGATTCGCAAGGCCAGAAGATGAGCAAGTCCGAAGGCAATGTGCTCGATCCGGTCGACCTGATCGACGGCATTGCCCTGGCGCCCCTGCTCGACAAGCGCTCGCAAGGTCTGCGCCGCCCCGAGACCGCGCCGAAGGTTCGCAAAGCCACCGAGAAAGAATTCCCGGAAGGCATTCCCGGCTTCGGTGCCGATGCGCTGCGCTTCACTTTCGCCTCGCTGGCCTCACTGGGCCGCAATATCAGCTTCGACACCAAGCGCTGCGAGGGCTATCGCAACTTCTGCAACAAGCTCTGGAACGCAACCCGCTTCGTGTTGATGAATTGCGAGGACGCCGATTGCGGCCTGATGGCGCATAGCAAGGAACAATGCGCGCCCGGTGGTCCGGCGCACAACTATTTGACTTTCAGCCAGGCCGATCGCTGGATCAGCAGCGAGTTGCAACGCGTCGAGCAGGCGGTGGCCGATGGCTTCGCGCAGTACCGGCTTGACTTCGTCGCCAACGCGATCTATTCATTCGTCTGGGACGAATATTGCGACTGGTATCTGGAAATCGCCAAGGTGCAGATCCAGATCGGCGATGCAGCCCAGCAGCGCGCCACGCGCCGCACCTTGATCCGCGTGTTGGAAACCATTCTGCGGCTGTTGCACCCGATTGCCCCATTCATCACCGAAGAGCTGTGGCAGACGGTGGCGCCGATCGCCGGGCGCAAGAGCAAGGACGAAGAAAGCTACCTGGCCACCGCAGCCTATCCACTGGCGCAAGTGGAGCGCATCGACCCAGCGGCTGACGCCTGGGTGCAAGGGCTCAAAGCGCTGGTCAACACCTGCCGCAGCCTGCGCAGTGAAATGAAGCTGTCGCCGGCCGAACGCGTGCCCTTGCTGGTCGGTGGAGACGATGGCTTTATCGGCGAATGCGCGCCGCTGCTGAAGGCATTGGCCAAGCTCAGCGAGGTGCAATTCATCGCTGATGAAGCAGCATTTGCTGCCGCCAGCAAGATGTCGCCGGTGCTGGTCCATGGCACTGCGCGCCTGGCCTTGCATGTACAGATCGATGTGGCTGCCGAGACCGCCCGCCTGGCCAAGGAAATCGCCCGCCTCGAAGGTGAAATCGTCAAAGGCGAAGCCAAGCTCGGCAACGAAGTCTTCGTCTCGCGCGCACCCGCCGCGGTGGTGGCGCAAGAACGTCAGCGGCTGGCCGAGTTCAGCGCGACAGTCACCCGCTTGCGTGAACAGGCAGCGCATTTGGGCGGCTGAATGTCGCTGTGATCGATGTCACAGGCGGGCGGGATGGCTTCAAAAGCCGCCCGCAAGCCCATGCAACAATCGGCCGAATCAATCCTGAAAGTGATCAACAGTGGCAATTCACAAACTTACCAAAGCGATTTTTCCGGTAGCCGGCCTGGGCACGCGTTTCCTACCAGCGACCAAGGCGCAGCCGAAGGAAATGCTGCCGGTCGTTGACAAGCCGCTGATCCAATATGCGGTTGAGGAAGCCTACGCTGCCGGCGTGCGCGAGATGATCTTTGTCACCGGCCGCCACAAGCGGCCGATCGAAGACCATTTCGACATGACCTTCGAGCTCGAAGTCGCACTCGAACAAGCTGGCAAGCAGGAACTCCTCGATGTTGTCCGCAGCGTCAAGCCTGACGATATGGAATGCATCTACGTGCGCCAGGCGCAAGCCCTGGGTCTCGGTCATGCCGTGTTGTGCGCCAGACGCCTGGTCGGCAACGAACCTTTTGCGGTCCTGCTGGCCGATGACTTGATGGTCGGCGAGCAGCCGGTGCTCAAGCAGATGGTCGAGCAATATGCCGAGTGGCGCACATCGATTCTGGCGGTACAGGAAGTGCCCGCCGAACATACGCGTCGCTATGGCATCGTCGCCGGCACACCGGTCAGCGAGACGCTGATGGACGTCAGCCGCATCGTCGAAAAACCGGCGCCTGAAGATGCGCCTTCACGCCTGGCTGTGGCTGGCCGCTATATCCTGACGCCTGGTATCTTCCACGAAATCGCCAGCCAGCCGCGTGGTGTCGGCGGCGAAATCCAGCTGACTGACGGCATCGCCGGCCTGCTGCGCCGGGAAAAAGTCTTTGCCTATCGCTATCAAGGCAAGCGCTACGACTGCGGCAGCAAGGAAGGATTCCTGCAAGCCAATGTCGAACTGGCCCTGGCGCATCCGCAACTTGGTCCGGGTTTTCGCGACTATCTGAAGTCGCTGGACATCTGAATCGCCGAAGCGTCGCGCTAGCGGCGCTTCAGCCAATGCACGAATTCATCAGCCAGCGTTGACTGCTCGACCAACTCGTTGCCGGTTTGACGCGCGAAAGCCTGGAAGTCGCGCAAGGATCCAGGATCAGTTGACCGCACCTTGAGCAACTGCCCGCTGCTCATCGAAGTCAACGCTTTCTTGGCTTTCAGTATTGGCAGCGGGCAATTCAGCCCGCGTGTGTCGATTTCGATGTCTGCATCCATGTCTTGATCCTCAATCAATCAGCGGCTCAGGCGGGAAAGACGCCGGTCGACAGATAGCGATCGCCACGGTCGCAGACGATGAAAGCGATCGTCGCATTCTCCAGCGTGCGGGCCAATTGCAGCGCGACCCAGCAAGCCCCTGCGGCCGAAATGCCGGCGAACAAGCCCTCCTCGCGCGCCATTCGCCGCGCCATCTCTTCGGCATCGGATTGCGTCACAAGCACCAACTCGTCGACCGCCTGCGGCTGGTAGATCTTGGGCAGATAGGCTTCGGACCATTTGCGGATGCCTGGGATGCGAGAACCTTCGGCAGGCTGGGCACCAACGATGCGCACGGCCGGGTTCTGTTCCTTCAGAAAGCGCGAGACGCCGGTGATGGTTCCGGTCGTTCCCATCGCGCTGACGAAATGGGTGATCTGCCCATCGGTATCGCGCCAGATCTCGGGCCCGGTGGTCTCGTAATGAATGCGCGGGTTGTCCAGGTTGGCGAACTGGTCGAGCACATGGCCACGGCCATCGCGCTGCATCTGTTCAGCCAGATCACGGGCATATTCAATCCCGCCGGAACGCGGTGTCAGGATCAACTCGGCCCCAAAGGCCTTCATCGTCTGCGCGCGTTCGATCGACAGATCCTCCGGCATGATCAGGATCATCCGGTAGCCACGGATCGCTGCGGCCATCGCCAGGGCAATGCCGGTATTGCCCGAAGTCGCCTCGATCAGACTGTCGCCAGGCTTGATTTCGCCGCGCTCCTCGGCGCGCTTGATCATGCTGATGGCGGGCCTGTCCTTGACCGAACCGGCCGGGTTGTTGCCCTCCAATTTACCCAGGATGACATTGCCACGCGCCTGTTCGGGTTTGAGCAAGCGCTGCAAGCGCACCAGTGGCGTATTGCCGATCACATCTTCAAGGCTGGGGTAACTTTTCTTGCTCATGCCGAGATTGTCGCAGCCAGCGCGAACCAGGTCCTAGCTGCTTTCAATAAGCCGCGCCACATCGCCCTGGCAATGGGCGCATTTACCCACCAAAAGCAGATCGCCCTGTCGCACGGCGCCAGTGAAGTTCGTGATGATCACAGCATGGCGGCATTGACCGCACCAGACATTTTCCAGCAGGCGTTTCTTGATCTCAGGAGGAATGGCTGCCCATAACTTGGCTGCCGCCGGGGTGAAGCTGGGGATAGATTCAATCGTCATCGAGAAATTGTCACCGAAAAAGCCCTTTTTGACCCTTGGAGGTCAGGCCGAAAGATTGAAAAATTGGCCTCGGCCCAGGATCGTCGAAAAAGTGGCGCTAAGGGCGGCGGCTGATAGGGCCTCACGCTTGGCCAGACGCTGGCGCTGTCCGCCCTGCTGGCCGGTCTGAACGGTCGATGGCAACTGGCCCGCCTGTTGAATACCCAGCAGATAAGCCCCTTGCAGCGAGTATCCGATTTGATCAAACAAGTTCTTGCTGGCGAGGTCGGTACTGCTCAGATCATTCTCGCCTTGAGGCCTGGCTGACCCCGCAAAGGCGGAACCACGCATTGTGGACTCCATGGCCAGCAAGAACCCACTGGTTCCCTGCTGATATTGCGGACTGTCGCCTGGGCCCGCCGCCGTGGCGCCAGGGGCACTGATACTTTCAGCAGTGATGATGCCCATCATGACCTCCCCAGATGCCTGAAACACATACCCGGCAATGATTTAATCCCGGTGCTCTGAGTAGATAAAGATTTCTATCCAAGCACCGCCCTTGTGCGAATCGGCCGATGGCAAGATGCGCCTACATCCCAAGACATCGACAAGCGTCAAGGCACATCTGTATAGACGGTCGGATTCGGCAAAGAGTTAAGGGTAAATTTGGCGAGTCAACAACTCCAGGAGCCTCGACAAGTTTGTAGTCCCACGCATTCTTGACCGTTTTGAGATCGTGGCTCCAGCGCGCGGTGCGCGTGGCAGTGCCAGGTTCTCTCTGCAGGCTCGCGAAGTCGGCCAATTTGCATGGCATAATTGAAGGCTTCAACAGCGATGCCTTCGCAACCCAGCCCGGGTGGCGGAATCGGTAGACGCAGGGGACTCAAAATCCCCCGCCGCAAGGTGTGCCGGTTCGAGTCCGGCCTCGGGCACCAGCAATGGTGCGAAGGTGCTGTTTTAGGGATCAGTCCCGCATTGAGCCACCCAGGAGGTGGCTTTTTTGCGTCTGTCCGGGCCATGCCTGCCTTGCGCTGCCCCTACACTCAGTCCGGTCGCGCCGCCTTTGAAGCGCCGCTTGTATTTTCTATTCACCGCGCCACCCGAGCCGAGATTCATGCCTCAAATGCCTCCAGTCACCAAAGCCTTCATGCTGGCTTGCGTGGGTTTTTATTGCGTCTTTTTCCTGCTACCCGGACTGCAGCTCTGGTTCGAACTCTGGCCACTGCACTCGGGCAACTTCATGCCCTGGCAGTTGGTCAGCTATGCCTTCTTGCATGGCACCGAACTGCATTTGTTCTTCAATATGCTGGGGCTGTGGATGTTCGGCTCCGAACTCGAACGGGTCTGGGGCGGCCGGCGCTATATGCAGATCCTGCTGGCCAGCACGCTCAGCGCTGCCGGTCTGCAACTGCTGTTCACCTCATTGACCGGTTCGAACGCGCCGACAGTCGGTGCCTCGGGCGCCTTGTTCGGCCTGCTCTTGTCCTTCGGCATGCTCTTCCCTGACCGGATCATCGTGCCACTGTTTCCGCCGATCCCGATGAAGGCCAAGTATTTCGTCGCGATTTTCGGCGCGCTGGAATTGCTGATGGGTCTGGGCGGAAGCACCGGTGTGGCGCATTTCGCCCATCTCGGCGGCATGCTCGGCGCCTGGGCGATGATCCGCTACTGGCGCAGCGGCCGCCGCAGATAAGCAGGGGCTCAGGCCAACAGGCCGTCGGCCGGCTGTGGATAGCGCAAGCGCAGCCCCAGTTCGGTTTTGAGGCGCTGGTTGTCGAGCCGGCGCGATTCGCTCATGAAGCTCATTTGCATCGGTGCGATCTGGTCTTGCGCCTCGGCCCGGCTGATTCGCGGCGGGCGCGGCAGGCCGCAAAGATCAGCCGCCAGGTCGAAATAATCTCCCATCAGCAACTCGCTGTCGTCGCAGACATGGAGCACCCGCTGCGCCAAGCCGCGGTGCAGCGCGAGGATGCAGGCACGCGCCAGATCATCGGCGTGGATATGGTTGGTGAAGACATCATCTTCGCGCCGCAGCACCGGCGAGCCGCGTGCCAGACGCTCGCGCGGATGACCGCCAAGCCGGTTCGAGGCATAGATGCCGGGCACGCGCAGTACCGTCACCGCGCTACCGGACCTGGCGCCGAAAGCCATCAATTGCTGTTCAGCGTCGACACGGCGGCGCGCGCGGTCGGTGGCGGGAGCGACCGGCCTCGACTCATCGAAGCTTGCGCCGCCACAGTCACCGTAGACACCGCTGGTACTGGCGTAGACGATACGGCGCGGCGGCGTCTTGCGGGCCAGGGCTTGCAGCAGGTTGCGAGTGCGTGTGTCCTGCTTGCCAAGCGGCGCCGGCGGTGCCAGGTGCAGCACCAGGTCAGCCCAGCCGGCCAGCCTTGACAGCGATGCAGGCTGGTCGAGGTTGCCGGCCAAAGGCATAGCGCCGGCCTGGCGCAGCAAGTCAAAACGCTCAGGGCTGGAGCTCAGCGCGGCGACCCGCCAGCGGCACCCGAGCAGGCCGAGCACGCGCATGCCGACATCGCCGCAGCCGACGATCAGCAAACGCGGTTTCTTGGCAAAGTTGCTTGTCATCGGTGAATTCAGGAACATGGCGCCAGCTCAGGCAAAATAGCGGATCAGTGTACGGCCCGGCATCCACGGGCCGCTGTTCCGTCTAGAAGCCCAAACAATGAATTTTCAGGTCACCGTCCAGCCCAGCGGCCGCGCTTTTTCAGTCTTGCCCGACGAAACCTTGCTGAGCGCGGCGATCCGCGATGGCATCGGCCTGCCCTATGGCTGCCGCGATGGCGCTTGTGGTTCCTGCAAGAGCCGTTTGCTCGAAGGCAGCGTCATCCATGGCACACATCAGAGCAAGGCGCTGAGCGCCGAGGAGGAAGCCGCAGGCATGGTCCTGACCTGCTGTGCCAAGCCGCAGACCGATTGCGTTCTGGAAGCCAGGACGGTGCCAGGCGCCGGCGAATTTCAGATCATGAAGCTGCCAAGCCGGGTCTTGAGTCTGGAGCGGCCCAGCGCCGATGTGGTCATCATGAAGCTGCAATTGCCGGCAACCCAGAACTTCCAGTTCCACGCCGGCCAATATGTCGAATTCATCCTGCGCGACGGCGCGCGGCGCAGCTATTCAATGGCCAACGCACCGCATAGCGCGCCCGGCACGATCGAGCTGCATCTGCGCCATATGCCAGGCGGCAAGTTCACCGACCATGTCTTTGGCGCGCTGAAGGACAAAGACATTCTGCGCATGGAGGGCCCGATGGGCAGCTTTTTCCTGCGTGAGGACAGCGACAAACCGATCGTGCTGCTGGCCAGCGGCACCGGCTTTGCCCCGATCAAGGCCATCATCGAGCGGATGCAGCATCTGGCGCTGACCCGGCCGGCCCGGCTGTACTGGGGCTGCCGCAGCAAGGCCGATCTCTATCTGCATGACTGGGCTTTGCAGGCAGCTGCCAGCATGCCCAATCTGACTTATGTGCCGGTGCTGTCCGAGCCCAAGGCCGAAGATCACTGGCAGGGCCGCATTGGTTTTGTGCACCAGGCGGTGATGGCCGATCTGCCCGATCTGTCGGCTTACCAGGTCTATGCCTGCGGCGTGCCGGTGATGGTCGATTCAGCGCAGCGCGAATTCGTGCAGCAATGCGCTTTGCCGGCGGACGAGTTCTACGCCGACTCATTCACCTCCGAAGCGGACAAGCATGCCAAAGCCTGAGGCTGGCATGTTTGAGGCGAAGGCAGACTCAGCCACAACCGTTTACACCGTAGCCACAAGCATGCCAAAGCCTGAGGCTGGCATGTTTGAGGCGAAGGCGAATTCAGTTGCAAGCATGCCAAAGCCTGAGGCTGGCGCTGCGGTAAGCTTTGTTCCGCCCTATGCCTGCGGGGCAGATTTCGAAGTTCAGTTGCACGAATCCGGCTCGACGGTGATCGCACCGGCAAGCCTGGCTGAAGCCGTGAACTGCAGCGCGGCCGAGCTCGCAGCGCTGGCAGCTTACTGGCAAGACCTGCCGGCCGATGCCTATCTGCGCGATGGCGGCCGTTACCGCTTCAGGCGCCACAGCTGCTTTGTCGCCGAGGCCAGCCACTTGCGCCAGGTGCAGCACCGCGCCCATTGGCAACCGCTCGAATACAACGCCCTGCATGGCGGCATCGAACGCTGGTTTGAGCCGATCGTCGCCGAGGTCAACGCCAATCAAGCCTGGTCACGCTTGCTGCTGGGTCTTACCGAGATCGCCTCAAGATTGAAAGGCCGGCAGCCCTGGTTCATCGAAGCGCATCAATTCCGCATCGATACCACCGACGGCATTGGCCGGCCGACCCCCGAAGGCGCGCACCGCGATGGTGTCGATCTGGTGGCCGTGCTGCTGGTAGCGCGCGAGGGCATCAAAGGCGGCGAATCAAGGGTCTTTGATGCCACCGGGCCGAACGGACAGCGCTTCACCATGAGCGAGCCCTGGACACTGTTGTTGCTCGACGATTTACGCGTGATCCATGAGACCACACCGATTCAACCGACCGCCAGCCATGGCCACCGCGACACCCTGGTCGTGACGCTACGGGCCGGCGGTTTTATCGCACCCGCCTAGGTAGCCGCCATGATGACTGCAAAGACAATCCGCCTGGCTTGGCTGAGCCTGGCAATGCTGCTCGGCGCCAGCCAGGCCTCGGCCCAGGATCGGCCGATCCGCTTGATCGTGCCCTACCCGCCCGGCGGGCCGCTCGACATCATCGCCCGCGCATTGGCCGAGCGAGTACGCGATCGCCTCGGCGTCGTGATCATCGAGAACAAGGCCGGCGCAGGCGGAAATTTGGGCGCCGATCTGGTGGCCAAAGCAGCGCCCGATGGCCATACCCTGGTGATGGGTGCGGTCGCCACCCATGCGATCAACCCCTGGCTTTACCGAAAGATCCCCTACGACCCGATCCGCGACTTCACCCCGATCATGCTGGTGGCCAAGGTACCCAATGTGCTGGTGATGAATGAAGCCACCGCCAGGCGCTTGGCTATCGACAGCGTTGCCGACCTGGTCGCTTATGCGAAGAAGAACCCCGGCAAGCTCAACTATGGCTCGGGTGGCAATGGCAGCGCCGGCCATCTGGCGGGCGAAATGTTCAAGGCACAGGCGGGGGTCTTCATGACCCATATCCCCTATGCCGGTGGCAACCCGGCGCAACTGGGCCTGCTGTCAGCTCAGGTCGACCTGAACTTCGACAACCTGGCCAGCGCCTCGGTCAATATCAAAAGCGGAAGACTGAAAGCCTTGGCCGTCACCACCAGCCAGCGCAGTCAGGCCTTGCCGGATCTGCCGACCGTGGCCGAGAGCCCGGCAGCCATTGGCTTGAGCCGCTTCGATGTCGGCACCTGGTTCGGATTGTTCGGCCCGGCGAAGCTGCCGGCCGATGTCACGCAAAGACTCAACCAGGCATTTGTCGAGGCGATGGCATCGCCTGAATTGCGGGCCCGCATGAGCAGTTTGATGGCCGAGGGCTCGGCCGGCACACCCGAACAGTTCGCCGCCTTTGTCAAGGCCGAGCTGGCCAAATATGAACAGGTCGTCAAGGCCTCGGGTGCTTCGACCGACTGAGCTGGCCTCACTCGCCCAGATAAGCCGCCCGCACCTGCGGATCAAGCAGCAGCGCCCGCCCTTCACCGCTGATCGTCACTTCGCCCGACTCAATCACATAGCCGCGGTTGGCCAATTGCAAGGCGCGGCTGGCGTTTTGCTCGACCAGCAGCAGGGTCACACCCTGGCTATGGATGTCGCTGATGACTTCGAAGATCTTGTCGACCATCAGCGGCGACAAGCCCATCGAGGGCTCGTCCAGCAGCAGCAATTTGGGCCTGGCCATCAGGCCCCGGCCCATCGCCAGCATCTGCTGCTCACCCCCCGACAAGGTGCCGGCGAGCTGCTTGCTGCGCTCTTTGAGGCGCGGAAAGATCGAAAAAATCCGGTCTATGTCGACCTCGATCTCGCTGTCCTTGCGCAGGTAGGCGCCCATCTGCAGGTTCTCGAGGATGGTCATGCGGGCAAAAGTGCCGCGACCTTCAGGCACCATCACCAGCCCTTGCCGGGCCAGGTCCCAGGCACCTTGCCCCTTGATCGACTGACCCAAGAATTGAATCTCGCCATCGGCCACCGCTTGCAGCCCGGTGATCGCCTTCAGCGTGGTCGTCTTGCCCGCACCGTTGGCGCCGATCAGGCTGACCAACTCGCCCTTTCTGACCTCCAGGCTGACCGCTTTGACGGCCTGAATGCCGCCATAAGCGACTTTCAAGTCGGTGATCTTCAGCAAAATATCGTCTGTCATGGTCAGCTTCCGCTCTGCGCCGCGACATGACCCGCGCCCAGATAGGCTTCGATCACCTTGGCATCGCGCTGCACCTCGTAGGGCGTACCTTCGGCGATCTGCTTGCCGTAATCGAGTACCGTGACCCGGTCACATAGCCCCATCACCAGCTTGACATCATGTTCGATCAACAAGATCGTGCTGCCGTCCTTGCGAATCCGGTCGATCAACTCGCGCAGCACGATCTTTTCGGTCGCGTTCATGCCGGCCGCCGGTTCATCGAGCGCAATCAGCTTCGGGTCGGTGGCCAGGGCGCGGGCGATCTCGAGCCGGCGCTGATCGCCATAGCTGAGCGTGCGCGCCTTGTACTGGGCAAATTTACCGATGCCGACATAGTCGAGCAACTCCTGCGAGCGCTGTGCGATCGCCAACTCCTCAGCCTTGAAGCCTGGCGTGCGAAAGACCGCGCCGAGCAGGCCTGAATGGCTGCGCACATGGCGCCCGACCATGACGTTCTCCAGCGCGGTCATTTCAGCAAACAGGCGGATGTTCTGGAAGGTGCGCGCGATGCCGGCCTTGGCCACCTGGTGCACGGCCTGCGGTCGGTAGCTGATGCCGCCCAAGGCGAAGCTACCGGCATCGGGTAGGTATTGGCCGGTGATGACATTGAAAAACGTTGTCTTGCCAGCACCGTTCGGGCCGATCAGGCCGTAGACCTGGCCTTGCTTGATCTCGATGCCGACATCCGAGAGCGCTTGCAAACCGCCAAAGCGCTTCGAAACGCCTTCGACCTTCAGCACGGTCTGCGCTGCAGCAGTCATTGCCTGCTCCCCTTGCCCAAGGCTTTGGGCGCCGCCTTGCGATGTTCAGGCGAAGGCCATAAGCCCCGGGGCCGTACCAGCATGATGCCTATCATCGCCAGCGCCACCAGCAACTGGCGCAGGATCGAGGCGTCGAGCCGGCCGCCGGTCATTTCCTGCAAGGGGCCGGCGACATAGCGCAGCGCCTCGGGCAGCATGGCCAGCAGCAAAGCGCCAAGAATCACGCCAGGAATATGGCCAATGCCGCCGAGCACAACCATCGCCACGATCATCACCGACTCCTGCAAACTGAACGATTCGGGCGAGACGAAGCCCTGGAACGACGCGAACATCGTGCCCGACACCCCGCCGAAAGTGGCGCCCATGCCGAAAGCCAGCAGTTTCAGATTGCGCGTATTGATGCCCATCGCCTTGGCGGCGATCTCGTCTTCGCGGATCGCCATCCAGGCGCGGCCGATGCGCGAGTTCTCCAACCGGTAGCAGATCAGCACGCTGACCACCACCAGCGCCAAAAACCAGTAGTAATACAGCGTCACCGAAGGCAAGGTAAAGCCGAACAACTCGGTCGACTTGCCAAGATCAAGACCGAAAAAATGGATCGAATCGATCTGGCCGATGCCGCGCGGCCCGTTGGTGATGTTGGCAGGCTGCTCGAGGTTGTTGAGGAAGACGCGGATGATTTCGCCAAATCCCAGCGTCACGATCGCCAGGTAATCGCCGCGCAGCTTCAAGGTCGGCGCGCCCAGGATCACACCAAAGAATCCGGCGACGGCGGCGCCGAGCGGTATCACCAGCCATAACGGCGAATGCATGCCTTGCGGGAATTGCGCGGTGATCGATGCGAAATGTTCAATCAAATGCGGACTGTTCAGCAGCGCGAACATATAAGCGCCGACTGCATAGAAAGCGACATAGCCGAGGTCGAGCAAACCGGCGTAACCGACAACAATGTTCAGCCCCAGGGCCAGCAATACATAGAGCAGCGCCAGATCGATGATGCGCACCGGCCCGTTGCCGAACTGCTGCGCCAGCAAGGGCAACAGCAACAGGCCAAGGGCAGCCAGCAGAAAAACTGACAACTTGTTCATGCTTGTTCTGCGTCCGGCTGACTCAGGCGCGATCTGCAACGCGTTCTCCCAGCAAGCCCGAAGGCCGCAGCGTCAGCACCAGGATCAAGGCCAGAAAGGCGAAGATGTCGGCATATTGGCTGCCCAGCACACCCCCGGTCAACGGCCCCAGATAGCCCGCACCAATCGCTTCGATCAAGCCGAGCAGGACGCCGCCGACCATCGCGCCAGCCAGATTGCCGATGCCGCCCAGCACCGCCGCGGTAAAGGCCTTCAGCCCCGGCATGAAGCCCATCGTGTGCTGCACCGTGCCGTAATTGGCCGCCCACATCAGCCCGGCAACAGCAGCCAGCGCTGCGCCGATGACGAAAGTGGTCGAAATGATGAAGTCGGGTTTGACACCCATCAGGCTGGCCACCTGCGGATTCTCGGCCGTCGCTCGCATCGCGCGACCCAAGCGGGTGTGATTGACCAACCACATCAATGTGGCCAGGATCACCACGGTGCTGCCGAGAATCAGGCATTGCGTCACCGTGATCACCGGCCCGCCCAGGTCGATCGGCAGGGTCGGCAGCAGCAGCGGAAAGGGCTTGGGATTGGGTTTCCAGATGATCATGGCCAGCGTCTGCAGCAGCAGCGACATGCCCATCGCGGTGATCAGCGGCGCCAGCCGGGGGGCATTGCGCAAGGGCCGGTAAGCGATCTTCTCGACCAGGAAGTTCAGCAAGGTGCAGACCACGACCGAGCCGGCCAGCGCGATCAGCATCAGCAGCCAGCCGGGCAGACCCGCATCGGCCAGAATGCTGACCAGGGTCCAGCTGACCATCGCCCCGACCATCAGCACCTCGCCATGGGCGAAATTGATCAGGTTGATGATGCCGTAGACCATCGTGTAGCCCAGTGCCACCAGCGCATACATGCTGCCGAGGACCAGACCGTTGATGACTTGCTGGAAGAAAATGTCCATGGATGATTTCTCGCTGGCCACGCGGGTGGCGAAAGCTGGTTCAATTCAAAAATCTGATTCCGGCGCTGTCGACTTTACAAGCCCCGCTGCTTCCTCGTTCAAACGGCGCAATTCAGCCAGACGCTCGCCGATCCGCAACTCAAGCCCGCGCGCCACGGGCAAGTAAAAACGCTGCTGTTCCAGCCCTTCGGGCAGGTAATTTACCCCGGCCGCGAAACCGCCGGCTTCGTCATGGGCATAGCGATATTCGCGCCCGTAGCCGAGCTCGGTCATCAGCTTGGTCGGCGCATTGCGCAAGTGCAGAGGCACCGGCCGGCTGCTGTCCTGCTTGATCAGCGCGCGCACGGCCTTGTAGGCGCTATAGACCGCATTCGACTTCGGCGCCACGGCCAGAAACACCACCGCCTGCGCCAAGGTCAGCTCACCCTCGGGTGAACCGAGCCGCTCATAGGTTTCAGCCGCGTCGAGGCAGATGCGCAGCGCGCGCGGGTCGGCCAGGCCGATGTCCTCGCTGGCCATGCGGATCAAGCGCCTTGCGATATAGCGGGCATCGACACCGCCATCAAGCATGCGCGCAAACCAGTACAAGGCGGCATCAGGGTCGGAGCCCCGCACCGATTTGTGCAAGGCCGAAATCACGTCATAGAACTGCTCGCCGCCCTTGTCATAGCGGCGCAATTGTTCGCCCAGGGCGCGTTCCAGCGCCGGCTCGTCGATCTCGGTGGCGGTTGCTGGAGCCATTGCCGCAGCCGCTTCGACCGCGTTGAGCAAACGCCTGGCGTCGCCATCGGCATAAGCAGCCAGTCGCTGCGCCGCAGCGGCGCTGAACGGCGGGCAAGCCAGTGTCTGCACCGCGCGCGCCAGCAGCAACTCAAGCTCGGGCAGGTCGAGCGACTTCAATACATGGACCGTGGCACGCGACAGCAGGGCCGAGTTGACTTCAAACGAAGGGTTCTCGGTGGTCGCGCCGATGAAGGTGAACAGTCCCGATTCGACATGGGGCAAAAAGGCATCCTGCTGGGCCTTGTTGAAGCGATGCACCTCATCGACGAAGACCACGGTGCGCCGTCCCTGGGCAGCGACGCTGCCGGCACGTTCGACCGCTTCGCGGATCTCCTTGATGCCGCCGAGCACCGCCGAAATAGCAATGAACTGGGCATCGAAGGAATGCGCCATCAGCCGCGCCAGCGTGGTCTTGCCGACCCCCGGCGGCCCCCAGAGGATCATCGAATGCAGGCGTCCGGCATCGAAGGCCGCGCGCAAAGGCATGCCAGGCCCGAGCAGATGGCGCTGGCCGATGACTTCATCAAGATGAGCCGGGCGCAAGCGCTCGGCCAAGGGCTGCTGCAAGCCGGCCCTGGGTGGCACATCAGTCTCCGGGAACAGCGAGTCGGTCATGCCGGCTATTGTTCGATCAGATCCGCGCCGGCCGGCAGCATGAAGCGAAAGCGTCCTGCTGGCAACTGAGGGTTGGCGTTGACAGCGTTGAAGTCGAGCCGTGAGCGCTGGCCGAAGCCGTCGACGATCTCGAGCGCGGCCAACTCGCTGCCCTTGAAGCCGATCTTCAGCGATTGGAAACTGCTGTCGGCCTGCCGCGGTAGCGCCTGCACCCAGTCGATACGGCCTTCCGAAGCCAGGCTTTTCAGCGTGAAATCACGCTCCAGCTTGTTGCCCGCCAGCAAGGCCGCCGGTGTCGCGCCGAGGGCCTGGTTCATGCGGCGCGAGCTGGCCTGTTGCAGATCGGGGTCGTAGATCCAGACCTTCTGCCCATCGCCGACGATCAACTGTTCGAACGGCTTGCTGTACTCGAAGCGGAAGCGGTCGGGCCGCTGGAATTCGAAACTGCCCGAGCTGCTTTTCTTTTTCGCGCCGTCAGGCGAAGACACGGTCTGGGTGAATTGCGCGCTGCCGCTCTTGACGTCGCGAACGAAATTCTGCAGCGCCTCGACCGCGTCGGCCCTGGCCAGGCTGACGCCACAACAGATGGCCAGCAGGCAAAGAATCCTGGCCCGCATCACTCTTCGCGCTTGGGCAGCAGCAGATCGCGATTGCCATTGGTGCCCATACTCGACACCAGACCCGATTTTTCCATCTGTTCGAGCAGCCTTGCAGCCCGGTTGTAGCCGATGCGCAGATGGCGCTGTACCAGCGAGATCGAAGCGCGGCGGTGCTGCAGCACGATGCCGACCGCCTGGTCATACATCGGATCGGCCTCGCCATCGGCTTCGCCCGGGGCCATCGCCTCGCCGCCCTCACCTTCAAGCACACCGCCTTCGAGCATGCCCTCGATATAGTTCGGCTCGCCCTTGGATTTGAGATATTGCACGACGCGGTGCACCTCGTCGTCGCTGACAAAGGCGCCATGCACGCGTATCGGCAGCCCGGTACCCGAAGGCATGTAGAGCATGTCGCCCATGCCCAGCAGCGCTTCGGCGCCCATCTGATCGAGGATCGTACGGCTGTCGATCTTGCTGCTGACCTGGAAGCTCAGCCGGGTCGGGATATTCGCCTTGATCAGACCGGTGATCACGTCGACGCTGGGGCGCTGGGTGGCCAGGATCAGGTGGATGCCGGCGGCGCGGGCCTTTTGCGCCAGCCTGGCGATCAGCTCTTCGATCTTCTTGCCGACGACCATCATCAGGTCGGCCAATTCATCGATGACGACGACGATATAGGGCAGGCGTTCCAGCGGCTCGGGTTCTTCAGGCGTCAGGCTGAACGGGTTGGGCAATGACTCGCCGCGCTCGGCCGCTTCATCGATCTTCTTGTTGAAGCCGGCCAGATTGCGCACGCCGGCCTTGCTCATCAGCTTGTAGCGCCGCTCCATTTCGCCCACGCACCAGTTCAGCGCATTGGCGGCCTGTTTCATGTCGGTCACCACCGGCGCCAGCAAATGCGGGATGCCTTCATAGACGCTCATCTCGAGCATCTTCGGGTCGATCAGGATCAGCCGCACATCGCGCGCTTCGGCCTTGTAGAGCAAGCTCAGGATCATCGCGTTGATGCCGACCGACTTACCCGATCCGGTCGTTCCCGCCACCAGGCAATGCGGCATCTTGGCCAGATCGGCCACCACCGGCAGGCCGATGATGTCCTTGCCCAATCCCATCGTCAGTTGCGAAGGCGCATCGGCATAGATTTGCGAGCCGAGGATCTCTGACAAACGGATCATCTGGCGGCGCGCATTCGGCAGTTCCAGCGCCATGTAGTTCTTGCCGGGAATGACTTCGACCACACGGATCGACACCAGGCTCAGCGAACGCGCCAGATCCTTGGCCAGGCCGACGATCTGCGATCCCTTGACGCCAGTGGCCGGCTCGATCTCGTAGCGGGTGATCACCGGGCCGGGCGAGGCGGCAACGACGCGCACCTCGACGCCGAAATCACGCAGCTTTTTCTCGATCATCCGCGACGTCATCTCGAGCGATTCGGGCGTGACTGACTCGATCCGACCGGGTGCCGCATCGAGCAGATCAACCTGCGGCAATTTGCTGTCGCTGGCATCGACGAACAAAGTGGTCTGCCGCTCCTTGGCAACCCTTGTCGACTTGGGGACCTCGATCACCGGCGCTTCGATCACGATCGGCTGGTGCTCGACCACCCGCTCGACCTCGACGACCAGTTTGCGTTCCTGAGCGGCTTGCTCACCAAGGCGCTGATCCTCGACCATTTCGCGGTCAAGCAGGCGGCGCTCGCGCCATTCATCGATGCGGGTGCCGATCAGCTCCGCCAATTGCAACCAGGAAAACCTGAAGGCCAGCGACGCGGCAAGCAGCAAGACCGCGATCCAGACCACGCCCGAACCGGCAAAGCCCAGGAACTTCACGCTCAGCGGGCCCAGCGCAAAGCCCATTGCGCCGCCGGCATGTCCGGGCAAATGGGCTTCCCAGGAGTAAAGCCGTGTCCATTCAAGCGCGCAAGCGGCGCAGAGCAGCAGCAAGGTGCCCAACAGGCGCGGAAGCAAGGGCCCGACTTGCTGCGCAGGACTGTTGATATGCAGGATCCTGGTCAAGCCGCTCAGCCACCAGCGCAAGGCCAGCAGCGGCAAGCACCAGGCCGAGTAGCCGAAACAGAACAGCAGCAGATCAGAAACCCAGGCCCCGAGTGCGCCGACTTTATTGGCATATTGCTCACGGCTGCCTGCGATTGAAAAGGCGGTGTCACCCAAGTCATGCGAGACCATCGCCAGCACAACCAGGCACCACAGCGGCGCCGCGATCAGCAGCCAGAGCGGCCTGCGCAAGGAAGGATTGAGAATCGGCGGCGGTGGCGCAATCTTCTTGGCCTGACGTCGGTGGACCTTGTCGGGCGCAAGCGCATCATCACCGCGCAGAAGGGAACCTGGAAAACTCATGGCGCCATTGTCGCGCAGGATTCGTCTCCGTTTGCCGGGTCAGCAGATCAATCTGGCAAGCTTTTCTTGATCAAGACCGAGCCACTCTCCAGCGTTTCGATCACGCCGCTCAATTCGAGATCCTTCATCACCCGGCTGACCATTTCACGCGAGGCGCCGACCACCTTGGCCATATCCTGACGCGAAACCTTGCCGCGGATGATTTTTACGCCCTTGTCGTCCTCGGACATGTCGAGCAGCGTGCGCGCAACCCGGCCGTAGACGTCGAGCAAGGCCAGCGATTCGATCTGCCGGTCGGCATTGCGCAGCCGCGCGACCAGGCCGCGCAATGTCGCATAAGCCATGCTGTTGGCGTCGGGCAGGCAGCGGGAAAACTCCGTGCGCCCCAGCACCAGCATATCGGTCTGGATTTCGGCGCGTACGGTGGCCGAATGCGGTTTATGATCGATCAAGCTCATCTCGCCGACATAGTCGCCCTGCTTGAGTACGGCGAGAATCACCTCCCGGCCACGCGGATCGGCAGTCAACACCCGGGCACGGCCGTTCAGCAGGATGAACAGCGCATCGGACTTGCAGCCCTGTTCTACGATCAGCTCGCCCCTTTTGAAGCGTCGCTTCATGACATTGTCGGCAACCGACTGCGCCTGATCGGCGGTAAGCAGAGAAAAAAGCGGTACCCTGCGGATCAAATCCAGGTTGGACAGCATTGCCATGAGAGCCTTTTTGATTGATGTTTATTGACGGAAACCTGTCCAACGGAAACCGCCATCCCTAGAATGCATATTCTGCCAACTCGCTAACGCTTGTGCGCAAGCAGCTGAAAAGATACGTTCAATATGTCACGCCTTCTTCAAGCGCGACCCAACCCCAGCCAAGTTCAATGACCACAACCATCCAACACCATCCACTGCTGATTCTGGGCTCCGGCCCGGCCGGTTACACCGCAGCCATTTACGCCGCACGCGCCAACTTGAAACCGACCCTGCTGACCGGCATGGCCCAAGGCGGTCAGTTGATGACCACGACCGAGGTCGACAACTGGCCCGCTGACGTGATGGGCGTGCAGGGGCCCGAGCTGATGGAGCGTTTTCTGAAGCATGCCGAGCGTTTTCAGACCCAGATCGTCTATGACCATATCAATTCAGTCGATCTGTCCAAGCGTCCGTTCACATTGCAGGGTGACAGCCAGGCTTACAGCTGCGATGCACTGATCATCGCCACCGGCGCCTCGGCCAAATACCTGGGGCTGGCGTCAGAAGAAGCCTTCATGGGCCGCGGCGTCAGCGGCTGCGCCACTTGCGATGGCTTTTTCTACCGCGGCCAGGAAGTCTGCGTCGTCGGCGGCGGCAACACCGCAGTCGAAGAAGCGCTCTATCTGTCAAATATCGCCAGCAAAGTGCATGTCATCCACCGCCGCGACAAATTCCGCGCCGAACCGATCATGATCGACAAGATGATGGCCAAGGCTGCCGCCGGCCAGATCGTCATGCATCTGTGGAGCACGCTCGACGAGGTACTCGGAGATGCCAGTGGCGTCACCGGCGTGCGCATCAAGAGCACACAGGACGGCAGCACACAGGACCTGACCCTGCAAGGCTGCTTCATCGCGATCGGCCATCAGCCCAATACCGACATTTTCAAGGGCCAGATGGAAATGAAAGACGGCTATATCGTCACCCGTAGCGGCCTGAATGGCTTGGCCACGATGACCAGCGTGCCGGGCGTTTTTGCCGCTGGCGATGTGCAGGACCATATCTACCGGCAGGCCATCACCAGCGCGGGTACAGGCTGCATGGCAGCACTCGACGCACAGCGCTTTTTGGAGCAGGAGCAGTCCTGAACCGCTGCGCCCTGGATTGGCCGGAAGTGACCGGAACAAGGGCTGAAATCTGGCATTCTTGGCAGTTCCAGGACCGCTAAGCTGGCTTCAGGGCCAAATTCAGGCTATACTCATCCTCTTTGCCGATATAGGCCGCGCCTTTGCTGTGAAGTTGCAGCGAAGTGATTGTCTGGCACGCACTTGGTAAGCGGGGTGGTCAAACCCCCCGCCGCTTTGAGTGCGCAGCGTGGTCATCGAAGAGTGCTTTTCCAAGCCAATGAAACCCAAGGGTTTTGGCAGCTTGTTCTGGGCACCAAGTCAGCAACGACATAAAACCGGAGAAGCGTCATGGCACGCGTCTGTCAAGTTACGGGTAAGCGCCCGATGGTGGGCAACAATGTGTCCCACGCCAACAATAAAACGAAGCGTCGTTTTCTGCCGAATCTGCAGTACCGTCGCTTCTGGCTGGAAACAGAGAACCGCTGGGTGCGTCTGCGCATCAGCAACGCTGCTTTGCGTCTGATCGACAAGGTCGGGATTGAGCAGATCGTTGCCGATCTTCGCGCCAAGGGCGAACTCTGATCGTCCACTAAGACTCAAGGAGCATCACCATGGCCAAAGGCGCAAGAGAAAAAATCAAGTTGGAATCGACTGCTGGTACGGGTCATTTCTACACCACCGACAAGAACAAGAAGACGACGCCGACAAAGCTCGAATTCATGAAGTTCGACCCGAAGGCACGCAAGCATGTCCTGTACAAGGAAACCAAGCTGAAGTAATTCGGCAACGGCCTTGCGGCCCCAAAAACCCTGCCGGCGCAAGCCCGCAGGGTTTTTTACTTTCCGTCCCAGTTCCAGAGCAGACATGAAAAAGCCGGTCATTGACCCTAGATTCGGCAGTTGACCGCTTCCCACCGCCACGAAGGCCGCATGCCAGCTAAGATTTTTCTACCCGCCAGCCATTCCCCCAATGGGTGAAAACGCTACGCACCCGATTGAGCCATGCTAAGGCACGCTGGCTGTGTTGCTTCTCCTGGTGGGCATCAGCCCACTGCGTCGGCGCGCCTTGCCAGCGCACCGCATCGCAACCCACTCGGCCGCGTCCAACTACCGGATCTAGGTTGACCGGCTTTTTCAAGGGGAAACAAGGACTGATCAGCTATGCACTGCGCGCAAGCTCATCGAGAAGCTGCGCAGCTCGGCGATGCCGCTTTCCTCGGCCCGTCGGCACCAGGCTTGCAGGTCGCTGACCAACTGCTCGGCCGACACATTGGTGCGGGTCCACAGCTGGCGTAACTCTTCACGCATCGTCAAGAGCAGGTCCAGCGACGGACTGGCGGCGCGGATGCCGGCGATCTGTTGCATCCAGACGGCAGGGATCTTGTCCTCGTCGCGGTGCAACCAGCGCTTGGCCTGGCTGAACTGAACCCATTGCGCCTTGTGCTCGCCGCCCTGCGCCTTCAAGCGGCTGACCTCGGCAGCACAAGCGGCCTTCAAGCCCTGGGCATAGCTGGCCATCAATTCATAGCGGTTGGCAATGATCGCCTCAAGTGTGGCCTTGTCGGCTGGCTTGACTTCACCCTGGCGCAGCTTGGGCACCGTCTTGCGAACCTTGGCCCAGCCGATCATTTCCATCGCCCGGATATAGCCCCAGCCGATGTCGAACTCGAACCTCTTGACCGAGAACTTGGCTGAGGTCGGATAGGTATGGTGGTTGTTGTGCAATTCCTCGCCACCGATCAGGATGCCCCAGGGAGAGACATTGGTCGAAGCATCAGGTGCCTCGAAATTGCGATAACCCCAAAAATGGCCGATGCCGTTGATCACACCAGTCGCCCAGACCGGGATCCAGACCATCTGTATCGCCCAGACCGTCAGGCCGATGGCACCGAACAAAGCCAGGTTGATGACCAGCATGACGCCCACGCCCTGCCAGCTGTAACGGGTATACAAATTGCGCTCGAGCCAATCGTCAGGCGTCCCCAGACCATATTTGGCCGTCGTTTCGGAATTCAGCGCCTCGGCCCGGTAAAGCTCGACCCCAGTCAGCAGCAAGGCCGGCAGGCCGCGTGTCTGCGGGCTGTGCGGGTCCTCGTCGGTTTCGCATTTGGCATGGTGCTTGCGGTGTACCGCAACGAATTCCCTGGTCACCAGACCAGTAGTCAACCACAGCCAGAAGCGGAAGAAATGCGCCGGAACCGGCCCCAGATCGAGCGCCCGATGGGCTTGAGCACGGTGCAGGAAGATCGTCACGCCCAGAATCGTGAAATGGGTCACGACCAAGGTGTAGGCCACGACTTGCCAGATGCTGGCATTCAGCAGACCATAGCCGAGCCACTGCACTATTGCGTCATGTAACGCGATCAGGAAGTTCATGCGTTTTTTCACTCCGCCCGCTGCCGGGCAACAAAATTAAACAATCCCCCTAGATTGTAGGGTAGCCGGGTGAAAAACGGCTAATTTTTCCTGGCCAAGGTCGGCTCAGACCTTCTCCCAGACCGCCGCGAAAAAGCCATCGGTCTGATGTTGATGCGGCCACAGCCTCAGATAGCCGTTTTCAACCAGGCTGTCGGCCTGTTCGACATGGGCACGCGACAGCACCTCGTTGGCGGGCAATAACTTGAATTGCGGATGCGCCGCGCTGAACGCTTCGGCAATACCCTCGTTCTCGGCATCGAGCAAGCTGCAAGTCGCGTAGACCAGTCGCCCACCCGGCTTCAACAAACGCGCGGCGCTGGTCAGGATCACCAGTTGCTTGACTTTCAATTCTTCAATGCCGGGCAGCGACTGGCGCCATTTCAAGTCAGGATTGCGGCGCAAGGTACCCAGGCCGGAGCAAGGCGCATCGACCAGCACCCGATCGATCTTGCCAGCCAGGCGTTTGATGCGATCGTCGCGTTCATGCGCGATCTGCGCCGGAAAGACGTTCGATAAGCCGCTACGGGCCAATCTCGGCTTCATCGCAGCGAGTCGGTGGCCCGAGACGTCGAAGGCATAGAGCCTGCCGGTGTTGCGCATTGCCGCACCCAACGCCAAAGTCTTGCCGCCGGCACCGGCGCAGAAATCAACCACCATTTCGCCGCGTTTAGGGTCCAGCAGCAAGGCCAGCAATTGGCTGCCTTCGTCTTGTACCTCGACGCCGCCACCGGTAAACAGTTCGAGCTTGTTCAATGCCGGCTTGCCAGGTACCCGCAGCCCCCAAGGCGAATAGGGCGTCGGCTCGCAGGCAATGCCGGCCGCCTGCAAGGCCGCTTGCGCTTCCTCGCGCTTGTTCTTCAGGACATTGACGCGCAGATCGAGCGGCGCAGACAAGCTCATGCTGTCTGCCAGGGCCCAGAACTTCTCGTCGCCAAGCCGCTTCAGCAGCGGTTCGGCCAGCCATTCGGGCAGGTTATGGCGCAGGCGCGCAGGCAAAGCGGTCTTGTCAATCGCCTGCACCTGTTCCAGCCATTGCTGTTCGGTCGGACTCAGGGCGCCGCGCAGAAAGCTTTCATTGCCCTGCCAGGCCAGGATCGCCAAGCGGCGTTCGGTCGGCCCGATACCTGATTGCGCCAGATGCTGCAACAGCGGACGCTGCCGGAGCACGGCGTAAGTGGTCTCGGCAAGGGCATGGCGCTCACGCTGGCCGAGGGCCTTGTGGTTACGGAAAAAGGCGGAAACCACGCTGTCAGCGGGGAATTCGAGCTTGAGCACATTGCGAAGCAATTCGCAGCTCATATCTAGAAGGGCATTAGGATGCATTCGATGATTATCCCAGCCGAATCAACGAGCCCTGCGGCCGACGCAGATTTGCCACCGCTGCCCGCCACGCCGACCGGCCTTTACCGTCACTACAAGGGCGGCGAATATCAGGTGATCGGCGCGGCGCGGCATAGCGAAACCCTGGAGTTCCTGGTCGTCTACCGGCCGCTTTACAACGCGAGCGGCTTGTGGGTGCGGCCCCATGCCATGTTCTTCGGCACGCTCGAGGTCAATGGCGTGACAGTGCAGCGTTTCACGCCGCTGCCAGGATGAAGCTGCTGCCGGCCTTCAGCAGGGCCACCAGGACCTGACGGATTGCCGATCGCCATCGATCAGCATCGATCGCATCAGCTGCATTGACGATCAATATCCTGGCCGGAATCTTCAGCTGAAGGCCTGACTCTCTCCGCCCAGTTGCTGTACCAAGCCGCCTTCGATGCGCAACTGGTCTTCGACGAACCAGCGCACCGCACGCGGGTACATGACATGCTCCAGCGCCAGCACCCGATCGGTCACGCTGGCCAGATCGTCGCCCGCTTGCACGGCGGTAACGGCCTGGGCGACGATCGCGCCATGGTCGAGCTCGGCAGTGACGAAATGGACGGTCGCGCCGACGAATTTGCAGCCTTGGGCCAGCGCCCTGGCATGGGTATTCAAGCCGGTGAAAGCAGGCAGCAAGGACGGATGGACATTCAGCATGCGGCCGGCGTAATGGCCGACAAAGCCCGGTGTGAAGATGCGCATGAACCCCGCCAGCACCAGCAGATGCGGCTCAAAACCGTCAATCACGCCTTGCAATTCGGCATCGAATGCAGCCCGCCCGTCGAAGGCCCGATGGTCGACCACCGCCGTGGCGATGCCATGGCTTGCGGCGAATTCAAGTCCGGCCGCGTCAGGGCGGTTGCTGACCACGGCAACGATCCGCGCGGGCCAAGCCTCTTGCTCGCAGGCCCTCACGATGGCCTGCATATTGGAGCCTCGCCCCGAGATCAGAATCACGATGTTCTTCATCCGCCGGCAGTGTAACAATGCGCCTCCACTGACTCGCGCCCGCAATGCCTACCGAATCCAGCTCCAAGCCCCAAGCGCGCCAGCGTGTGGTCTCCGGCATGCGCCCGACGGGTGCCCTGCACCTCGGCCATTTCCACGGCGTGCTGAAAAACTGGGTGCATCTGCAATCGATTCACGATTGTTTTTTCTTCGTCGCCGACTGGCATGCGCTGACCACCCAATACCGCGACAAGCAGGACCGCAGCCAGATCGAAGGCAATGTCTACGACATGGTGATCGACTGGCTGGCCGCAGGCGTCGATCCCGAAAAAGCCACCTTGTTCATCCAGAGCCGGATGCCCGAGCATGCCGAGCTGTTCACCCTGCTGGCGATGAGCACGCCGACCGGCTGGCTCGAGCGTATTCCCGGCTACAAGAGCCAGGCCGAAAAAGGCCGCGGGCGCGACACCTATGGCCTGCTAGGCTATCCCTTGCTGCAAGCGGCCGACATCCTGATCTACAAGGGCGACCATGTGCCGGTCGGCGAGGACCAGGCTGCCCATGTCGAACTGACACGCGAAGTAGCCCGGCGCTTCAACCATGTCTACAGCCCGGCCGAGCCCATGCTGCCCGAGCCGCGCGAACTGCTGACCAGCAATTCGCGGCTGACCGGGCTTGACGGCCGCAAGATGAGCAAAAGCGCCGGCAACGCGATCGCGATGCGCGATGCGCCGACTGTCGTCGCCGGCAAGATCCGCACGATGCAGACCGACCCGCAGCGGGTGCGCTTGCATGACGCCGGCGAGCCGGCGCGCTGCCCGGTCTGGCCGCTGCATCAGGTCTATTCAGACCCGTTGACCCTTGACTGGGTCGAGCAAGGCTGTCGCAGCGCCGGCATCGGCTGCCTGGAGTGCAAGCAGCCGCTGATCGAGTCGATCCAGAAAGAACAACAACCCTGGCGCGAGCGCGCCGATGAATATCTGGCCAAGCCCAAGCAAGTGCAATGGATCGTCGAGATGGGCACCGAACGGGCCCGGGTGGTGGCGCGCAAGACCTTGCGCGAAGTCCGTTCCGCCATGGGTCTGGCTTATTGAAGCGGCTGCCATGACGACAATCCATATCACCGACATCGAGGCCGCGATCAACTGGTGGCGAGAGCGCCAACCGTCCAGCGACGGTGTCGACCTCGCTGCCGAAGTCAACGCATTGGCCGAGACCTACGCCTTGATGGTGCATCGACGCGAAACTGATTGCGCCGAAGAAAACCTGGGGCCCGAATCCATGCAAGCCTGGCTGCGCTGGTACGACAGCACGCCCGACGCGCCTTGCATCGCCATCTGCACCACCAGCCAGGGCGATGAGCAATGCAAAGGCTGCGGCCGCAGCTTTGACGAAGTGCAGCATTGGCCGGTGATGACGCCGGCCGAAAAGCGCATCACCTGGCGCCGCATTTCGACCGAGGCGACAGCCTGGCGCTTCAACCGCTATGCCGAGCGCGCGCAGGACAACCAAGCTCCGCAGGCAGGCAATTGAGCCAACTCGACAGCCTGCGCCGGATATTGCCGCTGGCCTGGCCAGTACTCGTCGGTCAGGTCGCCTTGCTGGCCTACAGCACCATCGACACGATTTTGCTGGCACGTTATTCAGCCGACGACCTGGCCGCCCTGGCGGTGGGTTCAGCGATCTACATCACCCTCTTCGTCGGTCTGATGGGCGTCATGATGGCGGTTGCACCCATGGTCGGGCGCCACCATGGTGCGGGGCGTTACCAGGAAGCCGGCGAGCAGTTGCACCAGACCACTTGGCTGGCGTTCGCGCTGATGCTGCCGGGCATCCTGCTGCTGCTGCATCCGGATTTATTGCTGAAGGTCTCGATGGCCAGCCCCGCGGTCGAAATCAAGGTCCGGGGCTACCTCAGCGCCTTGGCCTGCAGCCTGCCGCCGGCGCTGCTGTTCACCGCATTTCGCGGCTTCAACAACGCGGTCTCGCGACCCAAGGCGGTGATGATCCTGCAGGTCGGCAGCCTGGTCTTGAAGCTGCCGCTGAGCCTGCTGCTGATCCATGGCCTGCCGGACTCGGGTCTGCCGGCCATGGGCGCCGTCGGCTGCGGTATGGCGACTGCGATCGTGATGTGGACCCAGACCTTGATCGCCTTTGCCCTGCTGCGCAGCGACAAGTTTTATGTCCGCTACGGCCTGCATCGCGGTGG
The DNA here is from genome assembly GCA_945898095.1 of Roseateles toxinivorans. Lineage (GTDB taxonomy): Bacteria > Pseudomonadota > Gammaproteobacteria > Burkholderiales > Burkholderiaceae_C > Paucibacter_A > Paucibacter_A toxinivorans_A. The sequence continues at coordinate 26,960 of CAMDHE010000038.1, forward strand.
ATTGCATCGCCCGGATTGGCTCAAGCTGAAGGCACTGCTCAAGCTCGGCCTGCCGATGGGTGCGTCGATCCTGATCGAGATCTCGGGCTTCACCTTCATGGCGATCTTCATCGCCAGATTGGGGTCAACCGCAGTCGCCGGCCATCAACTGGCGACCAATCTGGTGACCTTGATGTTCATGCTGCCGATGGCGCTGGGCAACGCCACCGGCACCCTGGTGGCACAGCGGCTTGGTGCCAATGACCGCGCGGGCGCAGCGCGGATCGGCTGGCATGGTCTGGAACTCGCCATGGCGCTGTCCTGCGGCATTGGCGCGCTGATGTTTTTCGGCCGGGCGCAAGTGCTGGCCTTGTACACCGACGATGCCGCGATCATCGCTTCGGCCATGCCGCTGCTGCTCTGGGTCTGGGTGTTCCATATCGCCGACGCCAGCCAGACTCTGGCCGCCTATGTGCTGCGTGCCCACCATATCGCCACCCTGCCGATGGTCATCAATGCGCTGGCGCTCTGGGGTGTCGGGCTGGGCCTCGGTTACTGGATGGCCTTTGGTCATGTCGACTGGGCGCCCGCCAGCCTGCAAGGCGCTCCAGGCTTCTGGTCTGCGGCCACCGCCGGCCTGGTGATCGCCGCTATCGGGCTTTGCAGCTTGCTCGCCTGGGTGCACAGACGCGAGCGCGGCTGATCAAAAAATCCCGGCCGCGTCCGCTTTCAACATCAAGGCCAGACGCAACAGCGCGCCCTCGCCCTGCATCAACTGCCCATCAAAATCAAAGGCTGGCAATTCACTCAATCCCAGCGCCAAGGCCGATGCGGCCGTCTGCGCTATGGCAAGGCTCACCGCCTCGCCTTGAGGATCCTGCTGCAAGGTTTCCATACCGCTGAAGACCTGCGCCAACTGGTACCGGCTCGGCGTCTTGCCCGACGCGGCCGCGGCCCAAGCCTTGCGCAGCAAGAGCGATTCAGCACCAATGGCCATTGGCAGATAGCTGACGCTGTAGCTGCTGCCGAGCAGCGCTTCAGGCAACTTGTCAAAGCAGTCAGGGCCAGCCGCTGGGTCGAAGAAAAAACGAATTTCAGGCATCGCGCTCATGGCCAGGATTCCGGGTCGCTGACGATCAGAACTCCCTGCGCCAGCAAGACTGCGCGCCGCGCCGGCAATCGCGCCAGCACCTGGGCACGGCTGGCATCGCTGCTGCCCGACCAGTGGGCAATTTCGTCGATCGTACGGGCGCAGCCCAGGCATAAGCCGGTGGCTTCATGCATCGTGCAGACGTTGATGCAGGGCGACTCGATCTGTGGCGCGCTCATGCCTGCACCACGTCGATCACCGGCGCGCCGGTCAACGCCGCCAGTTGTTCGGGCGTCATGCAGAACACACCATTCGGATGGCCGGCCGCCGCCCAGATCGTCTCGAAGCGGAACAGTTCCCGGTCGACAAAAAGCTGCGGCGGCCCGGCGCCATCGGCAGGCGAAAAACCCAGCGGCGAGACTCCACCGATCGAAAAACCGGTACTGGATTTCACATAATCAGCATCGGCGCGGCCGAGCGGACCGGTATGTTGTTTGAGCTTTTTCTCGTCAACGCGTCGATCGCCCGAGGTGATCACCAGCACGGCCGACAGATCGGTCTTGCGCTTGAACACCACCGACTTGGCAATCTGCCCCAGGCTCACGCCCAGCGCGTCGGCGGCTTCCTGTGAGGTGCGCGCAGCGACTTCAAGCCAGACCGGCTGATGCTGGTGGCGCTTGGCCCGCAACGCGGCGCTGACACGCCGGAAACCTTCGGGACGAATGGAATCTGAATCTTGCATACCGCGATTGTCTCGCAGGCTGACAAATCAACGCTCGCCCCAAGCCTGGTTCAAGGCATCAATCGATAAAAAGGCCTTGTCAGCAAAATAGGCAGCAGGTCGAGCCGCAGATTCAGCAGCGTGCATTCCTCCGCACCACTGGCGCTGCTGCACCAGCCGATGCTGCCCGCCCCCTTGTAGAGGCGAAACTCGAAGCCCAAATCGGACTGCGTATCGGCAGCGTCAGCAAGACCCTGGACCGCCAGGCCGCGCAGTTCGGGGGCCGGGCTATCGATCAACTTTGCCATCGCCGCGACGATGGTCGAGTCGCCAAGAATATCCATGTAGAAGGGCAATCTGCCCGAGTCTGGTTTGAAATCACTGGCCGCCGGATCGACCCGCTGGCCCTGCAATTTCATCGCTGAAGGAGAACTGATGCCGGTGCGCAAATCATGCCGGTCGCCATGATCGAGATAGCTCAAGGAGGCATTGCGCAGATTGAAAGCGCCAAGCTTCGAGTGGGACGTAGCCTGACTCAAATCGACCAGTAGCGCACCCTTGGCGCCGATCACCTCGAGCGCATCTCCGCGCACCAGGACTGCGCTGTTCTCCTCGACGCCGAGGCCGAAGCGGTAGCCATGCGCGAGCATCAAAGGCAGCATCCGGCCGATGCGGCCGCGACGCAGAAAATGCTGATCGACGAACAGGTCGGCGCCAACAAAACTCAGGCCAAGATCCACCTCGAAGCCCTGGCGCAACTGCCCTTTGAGGACTTGCAAGGGTTCTGGAGGATCGCGAAACATCGTCCGGCTCATGATCGCCGCGCCGGCGCTGGTGCCGGCCACCACGGCACCGCGCTGGTAGGCCGCCCGGATCGCTTTGAGCATCGCTGTCGGCTGACCGCCTGGCTGCAAGGTGTCAACGATCAACTCCTGTGCGCCACCGCTGAAGTACAAGCCGCTGGCAGCCGCCACTTTGGCGATCAAGGCCTCGTCATGCAGATTCTTTTGCAGATCGACGCCTTCCAGCCGCGGCGCCACCGGCATGGCTTCAGCCAGCGCGCCATGGCGACTCAAGACTTCAACCACCTGAGCCGCAACGCGTTCGGGCTTGCTCGAGGCGGTGGCGAAGACAAGCCAGCGCGCGCCCTGCCCGCCGGATTCCTCCACCAGACGTTGCCAGACCGCAGCGTTGTCGAACCTCAGCGCGCCGCCGATGATGATCGCAGGGCCCTGCGTCGACGCAGGCGCAGCCATGACCGGTGTCAGGCTGAACCAAAGCAAGGCCCCGAACAGCCGGAGCAGAATCAGCAAGAACTGGCGCATCTGATCCGGAATGAAGTTACTCGCGCAAGCCGACTTCGTTCTGGTACAGGCAGACCGCAGTGTTCACATAGCGCTCCCGGTATTCGACCACCTCGCTGCCATAGCTCAAGGCCTTGCGCTGGATTTTCAGCAGAGACATCGGCGCGGGCAATTCCAGCGCTGTCATCACGAAGGCAGGCGACATGACTGCCGCGAGCTCTTCCTGGATCCGCACCACCGTGATGCCGAACATCGACTGGTACATCCCATAGATCGAGCCGGTCCGGTTCAGGAAAGCCGCTTTGTCAAAAGCGGCAAAACGCTGCCTCGACACCCAGACCCGGTCAAACATAGCCACAACGCCTTCGCAGCGGCGCAAATTGTCGATGCGGACCAACTCGGCACCGGGCGCGAGCTGCAATTGCCTGGCCAGCAACGCATCGGCTGGCACATGTCTGAAGCTGAGCAACTCGGCCGAAGCCCTGACCGGTTGACCCGTCAAGCTGGTGAAATTGAAGAAGGTCCCGAATGCATGCTCATCGGTATGCAGGGCCACCGTCGTGCCGATGCGCGCGCGCCGCAACAACACCCGCTCGGCCACCAGATCCTCAACCGCCTTGCGGACAGTGCCGATGCTGACCGAGAACTGCTCGGCCAACTGACTTTCGGTCGGAATTCTGACCCCGGGCGCCCATTGGCCCGAGCGCAGCTTTTCGAGCATGCCGGTTCGCACCATGTCGTAGAGCGGTTGTTCGGTCGTTCTGGATGATTTCTTCATGCACCGGTCTGGAATTGGAGGTTGGGTGAATCAGCGACTACGCAAACTCTTGCCTCAGAAGGTCGCCCCAAAAACTGGCTTTCCTTCGAACAAATCAGAAGCATCTGAACTAGGGATGCTCTGCATAACCCCTCACGGCTTGTGCAAGTGCTGCCTCGGGCGGTCTGCGGCGTTGCATCCCATCCCGATCCGCACTACACACACTCGCGTTGAGTTATGCAGAGCATCCCTAGGGATGCCCGCGACCGAGCAGAGTATAAATTTATCTTGACATCAAATAATTCATATATATGAATCGCTGAAAAATTTCCAACCCATCAAGAAAGCTATCGCGCAAAGGAAACCCACGGCCAACTTCATCATTCATATCGCGATGAAAGTCGATGGCGTCGAAAAGACCCCTACCTTCTGCGCAAACTTGTTCGGCTACAAGCATGTGAACAGGGTACGTCGCGAGGGCAAGAAAGGTGACCCTATCTCCGGGCACATGAGCGATGGCTCTATGAGCTTGACGCAGATCCATTACGAGGACGCAGAGTCCGATGAAGCCGATTTCGACGGCCCTGCGCCCTGCATCCATCACATCGGCATGGAAGTCGACGACCTCGACACTTTCATTGTCTCGATCAAGCAACAAGGCGGTGAAATCCTCACCGCCCCGGGCCATCTGCCGGTGAAGTTCCGCTCACCCAAGGACCCGGTCGCCGAAGTCGTGGCGATCGCCCGCTGGGGAAAAGAAACGCTGGCTGCCGGCGTGCACGGCGAATTTCTGGCCTGATTCAAGATAAGCGGACAGCCAAGGCTTCGGTGCGCGCGGCACAAAGTTCGTCGGGCAGGGTCAAGGGGCGGGCAGCGCCAAGGCCATGCCGATGGGATCGGGGTGGTTCGACGAGCTCACCACGAACGGATCAGTGGGTGGCAAGCATTGCTCTGACTTGTCATCAAGAGCCCGCGGCAACATAAATGGTGAGCCGAGCCCCCTCAAACGGATGAGCAACCGGCATGGTCCATTTGTTTGCTCATTTTCGTATACGATATAACGCAATATGAGCGCCGTCCAACCCCTGCCTTGGCTGACCGAATCATCGGCTGAGCGTTTCAACGCTGTACGCGACACCTCGCTGGCCAAGCTGGTCCGGGATGATGTCCTCGCGCTGATCCTCAAAGGCGTGCTGACTGTCGGTCAGCGCATCAACGAACCCGATGTGGCGGCCCGTCTGGGCGTCTCGCGGGTGCCGGTGCGAGAAGCACTGCGTGAACTCGAAAGCTCGGGCCTGGTCGTCGCGCGCAAGCATGCAGGTGTCTTTGTGCGACAGCTCGACGAACCCGAAATCAGGGATCTCTACCAGTTGCGCAGCCTGCTCGAAGGCTTTGCCGGGCGCCAGGCCGCACTGCTGCCCGCCGACCGCAAAGCCGCCCTGCTGGCGATCCTGGTCGATTCGGTGCAGATCATGAATGACGCGGCCAGCAATGACTTGCCGCGCTATTACAGCGAAAACCTGCGCTTTCACTGGGCGCTGGTCGAAGCGGCTGGCAACCATTCGCTGACCGAAACCTACCGGGGCATCGTGCAGAAGCTGCATCTTTCGCGCCTGAAAAATCTCTCGCAGACCACCGGCATGCAGGCCTCGGTCGCCGAACATCTGCAGATCGTCGAGGCCGTTCGCCAAGGCGAGCCGCAGCGCTGCGAAGCGCTGATGACCCGCCATGTCAGCCAAGCCCATCAGCGACTGATCGCAAGTAGCGCAGCTGATTCCATCCCGATTACTCCGGAGACCATCCCATGAAAAGACGCAGCATCATCCAGGCAGCGCTCGGCCTGCCCACCTTGTCAGGGCTTGCCGGCCTGGCCGCAGCGCAAAGCCAATACCCGTCCAAACCGATCCGCTACATCGTTCCGGTCGCCGCAGGCGGCGGCAGTGACATGGTCGCCCGCACCTTGACCGAACGCTGGGGGAACCTGCTCAAGCAGACCTTCGTCGTCGACAATCTCGGCGGCGGCGGCGGTGTGATCGCATCACAAGCCGCGATGCGCGCTGCGCCCGATGGCTACACCTTGATGCAGGGCTATGTCGCAACCCACGGCACCGGCCCGGCCACGCGCAAGCTGCCCTATGACCCAGTGAAGGACTTCACACCGATCGGCATGATCGGCGCCACGCCCAACGTGCTGGTGGTGAACGCCGCGCTACCGGTCAAGAACATCAAGGAATTCATCGACTACCTTAAGAAAAACCCCGGCAAATTGAGCTATGGCTCGGCCGGCCCCGGGTCGCTGACGCATATGACGATGGAACTGCTCAAGCTGCAGGTCCAATCATTCATGGTGCATATCCCTTATCGAGGCATCTCGCCGGCTTTCACCGACCTGATCGGCGGGCAAACCCAGGCCATGTTCCCCGGCCTGGCTGCGGCGCTGCCGCATATCCGCTCGGGCCGGATCCGTGCGCTGGCGGTCACCGGGATGCAGCGCCATCCGCTCTTCAAGGACCTGCCGACGCTGGACGAATCGGGCTTCAAGGGCTTCGATGCGCAGCAATGGTATGGCGTGGTCGGCCCGGCCGGCATGCCGGCGCCGATCGTCAAGCTGCTCAACGAAACCATGGGCGTGGTGCTGAAAGCACCCGATCTGCGCGAAAAGCTCTCGGTCGAAGCGATCGAGCCGATGGTGATGAGCCCCGAGAAGTTTGGTGACTACATCCGCGCCGACATCGCGCGCTGGACCAAGGTCGCCCTGGAACAGAACATCCAGCTCGACAACTGATCCGTATCCTCCTTAGGATGCTCTGCATAACCCCTCACGGTTTGTGATAGCGCGGCCTCGGGCGGTCTGCGGCGTTGCATCCCATCCCGATCCGCACTACACACACTCGCGTTGAGTTATGCAGAGCATCCCTTACGCTTCATTCACCGGAAGATTCCATGGCTCGCAATACCCGGGTCGTCGCCGACCACAATGCACCGCTGATCACCCAGATCCTGGCCAAATTCGTCGCCACCCACCCCGGCTTTTCCGAGGGTGGCTGGAGCGCCGAAGTCGACCATGAAGCGCACCGCACTTTCATGAACTGGCTCGGCTGCGCCGTCGGTGCTGCCCATCATGAAGCTGCCGACGCCGCATTGGCTGCGGTCGCGATGCTGCAACCGGCCGAACAAGCCACCCTGGCCGGCCGCAGCGAAAAAGTCGACATGGCCAGCGCTGCGCTGATCAACGGCATCACCTCGCACACCTTCGACTTCGACGACACGCATCTGAAGACCATCATTCATCCGGCCGGCCCAGTGGCTTCGGCCCTGCTCGCGCTGGCTGAACATACCGGTGCCAGCGGCCGCGCGCTGATCGATGCGCTGGTGATCGGCATTGATGTGTCCTGCCGCGTCGGCAATGCGATGTACCCCGACCATTACGACCGCGGCTGGCACATCACCGGCTCGACCGGCACGCTCGGCGCCGCTGCTGCCTGTGCCCGCATGCTCGGCCTGGACGCCCAGCAGACCGCGATGGCCCTGGGCATTGCCGCCTCGCAGCCGATCGGCATGCGCGAACAATTCGGCACCATGACCAAGCCATTCCACCCCGGCGCGGCCGCCAGGGCCGGCCTGATGTCGGCCTTGTTGGCCAGCAAGGGCTTTACTGCCAGCAGCAAAGCGCTGGAAGCGCCGCGCGGCATGATGCAGACGATCTCGACCAAGAATGACTGGACCGAAATCACCAGCGAGCTCGGCGAGCGTTTCGAGATCTCGTTCAACAGCTACAAGCCTTTCGCCTGCGGCATCGTCATCCACCCCAGCATTGATGCCTGCGCCCAGTTGCGCGCCCAGGGTGTCACGCCCGACCAGGTGCAGAGCATAGAGCTGAAAGTGCATTCGCTGGTGCTCGAGTTGACCGGCAAGAAAGAGCCTGCCGACGGTCTGCAAGCCAAGTTCAGCGTCTACCATGGCTGCGCTGCCGGCCTGTTCTTCGGCCATGCGGCTGAAGATGAGTTTTCCGATGAAGTGGTGAACCGCCCCGACATGGTCGCGCTGCGCCGCAAGGTCGTCGCTACGGTTGACGATTCGATCGACGAAGCCAGCGCCGATGTCACCGCCCTGCTGCATGACGGGCGCCGTGTCCATGTATTCGTCGAGCATGCGATCGGCTCGCTGCAAAACCCGATGACCGACGCCTTGCTCGAAGGCAAGTTCCACGGTCTATCGGACAGCGTGCTCGGCGCCGCCCGCACGGCCGAAATCATCCAGGCCTGCTGGAAAATCGGCCAGGCCGCCGATCTGCGCGGCTTGACTGCCCTGCTGCGTCCCTGAATCGAAACGCCGCTGCGGCAGGCCGGCAGACTGTGACCCGCTTCGATCGGGGTCATAGAATGCCGGCCCGCTCAAACAACAACAAAGCCTCAATGAACATCATCGTCAATGACGAACTGCAAGCCTATATCGACCCATTGACGCCCGACGAGCGCCAAGCCTTGGAGCGCAGCATCGTCGACGAAGGCTGCCGCGATGCGCTGGTGCTATGGGGCGAGATCCTCGTCGACGGACATAACCGCTACGGCATCTGCCAGCAGCATGGCATTGCCTTCGAGACCGTGCAAAACACCCGCTTCCAATCGCTGCAGGACGTCAAGCTGTGGATGATCGATCACCACCTGGGACGGCGCAGCCTGTCGGATTTCCAGCGCGGTGTGCTGGCCTTGCGCAAGAAGGAAATCACCAGCGCCCGGGCCATGGCCGCAGCGCTGGCACCCACTGTGGCAGGCCAGGAGACATCCACAGCCGAGCTGCCGCCGCCAGAACGCCTGAACACGCGCGAATCGATCGCCAAAGCGGCGCGCATCAGCAGCAATACCGTCATGCAGATCGAAAAAATCCAGAAGACTGCGGTGCCCGAGCTGGTCGCTGCGGTCAAGGCCGGAACGATTTCGATCAACACGGCAGCCACGGTTGCCAGCATGCCTGCGGCCGAACAGGTAGCCGCGGCAGCCGGCGGCAAGAGCGATTTGCAGCAAGCGGCCAAGCGCGTTCGCCAAGGACGCGCCAAACCTGCGGCAAGCGAAGCTGGCCCGGACGAAGCGCCGGAAGATGTCGCCCTGCGCAATCGCGAGACGCAATTGCTGCTGCTGCAAAGCACCGTCCAGCAATTGACCGCCGAGAACAAGGCGCTGCAGGAAGAAAACCGCCAGCTGCGCGCGCAACTGGCCGCTGCGCAGTAACGTTTGACATGAGGGTGTCCAAAGGGCGCAGCCTTTTAGGCATCCCCTCGATGGAAGGGTTGGACCGCATTCGGGGCATGCGTTAAACTAGTCAGCATACTAGTCAGTTAGGAGTCCTGCTATGCATTCTTGGCCCGTACAAGACGCTAAGGCTCGGTTCAGTGAGTTTCTTGAAAGGTGCTTGACTGAGGGCCCGCAGATGGTCACAAAGCGAGGTGCCGAAGCTGCGGTTTTGGTGCCTGCCGAAGAGTGGCGTCGGCTCCGTGCCGCTGCTCAGCCCTCGCTGAAGGAACTGCTGCTGTCTAAGCAGGGACGGACCGAGACGCTCGCGCCAGCTAGAGGCCGGGCTCGACGGCGCGCCCCTACCGCGCTGCGGTAAGCACGATGTACTTGCTCGACACAAACGTAGTTTCGGAGCTCCGCAAGCCGAAGCCACACGGCGCAGTGTTGCAATGGATTCAGAACGTCCCGGACGCTGATCTGCATATTTCGGCAGTGACGATTGGCGAAATTCAAGCCGGTATTGAGTTGACTCGCGAACAAGACGAATCGAAGGCGGCAGAGCTTGACCAATGGCTGGAACTTGTCTCTGGCTCATTCAATGTGGTTCCAATGGATGCGCTGGTTTTCAGGATATGGGCTCGACTGATGCATCGAAGCTCCGACACGCTCTACGAGGACGCAATGATTGCTGCCACAGCCAAGGTGCACAAGCTCACCGTGGTGACTCGAAACGTGACGGACTTCAAGAGCTTTGGCGTGAGCGTACTTAACCCGTTCACCTCGCCTCGAAAGTGACCTTCGACTTGCAGACTACGGGCTCTGCTGCGGTCTAACTATTCGAGCAGCAGGCGCAGCCAGTCAGGCAACGGCGTCGACTTCTGCGTCGGGAAATCGGTCCACACCGTGGTGGCGCCGCCTGCCGCGTAAATCACACCGGGTTGGTCAACCCGTTCCAGCGTGATCCAGGTCTCGAAGCTGCTGCGCCCCGGATTCGATACGTAATGCCTGGCCAGCATCTCGCCCGGATATTCGAGCTGTTTGTAAAAATTACAAAAGGCGTTGACGATCACCGGGCCCTGGCCGCCCGGGTTTGGCGCGCCGCCAACCCGATGCAGCCATTCGATCCGCACGATCTCCATATAGCGGAAATAGACCGTGTTGTTGACATGGCCCATCGCGTCCATATCGCCCCAACGGATCGGGATCTTCATCTCGAAGATTCGCTTCTTCGCGTCGGGAATCTCGAATCTCATGCTGTCATCCCCAGCTCGGTTGTAATGCGCAGCACCAAGGCCTTCAAAGCCTCGACCTCGCCACTCAGG
>CAMDHE010000039.1 GCA_945898095.1 Roseateles toxinivorans
TTGTGCTAGCGCGGCCCCGGGCGGTCTGCGGCGTTGCATTTATTGCCAATAGCACGCGCTATTGGCCGCAAAATGCGCCTTGCATCCCATCCCGGTCCGCACTGCACACAGCCGCGTTGAGTTATGCAGACCATCCCTAACTCACTCCACCGTCATACTCTTCACCAGATTCCGCGGCTGATCCATATCCGTCCCTCTCGCACAGGCCTTGTGATACATCAGCAATTGCGCGGCACCACATGCAGCAGCGAGGTGAGCGCGCCGTAGTTCGCCGGCATGCGGATGACGTGATACCTTCAGAACCGACCGAAGAGCCGAGTTACGGACAAGCTGGAGGGTGCGAACGGCCCGACCACACCCGATGGCGAAGCGGTGCTGGCAGACCGCGGTATCACCGTCGTGCCGGATGTGATTGCCAATGCGGGTGGCGTGACGGTCTCGTACTTTGAATGGGTGCAGGACTTCAGCAGCTTTTTCTGGACCGAAGACGAAATCAATCTGCGCCTCGACAAAATCATCATCGGCGCCTTCAAGCATATCTGCGACACCGCCGAGCAGCATCAGATCCCCCTGCGCACAGCAGCTTTCGTGGTCGCTTGCAGCCGCGTCCTGCAAGCCCGCCAAGAACGGGGGCTCTACCCGTGACTGCAGGGCGCAAGCGCGGGTGAGTCGTACGGACGGGCCAGGCCCGTCGATATACTCCGCGGCATGAGTCAAACCAATGTCTTCGATCCGGACCGTGCGGTCATGATTGCCCGCAAGGCGCTGCTGATCGAAGCTGCGGCCCTGACCGATTTGGCGCCGCGCCAGGGTGCAGCATTCGCCGCTGCGGTGAAGGCGATGCTCGCCTGTTCGGGTCGCGTGGCGGTGATGGGCATGGGCAAGAGCGGGCATGTCGGGCGCAAGATCGTCGCGACGCTGGCTTCGACCGGCACGCCGGCCTTGTTCGTTCACCCGGCCGAAGCCAGTCATGGCGATCTGGGTATGGTGACGCCCAAGGACGTGGTGCTGGCGCTGTCCAACTCGGGCGAGAGCGACGAGTTGAACGCGGTGCTGCCGGTACTCAAACGCCTGGGCGTGCGCATCGTCGCGATGACCGGCAGGGATGATTCGAGCCTCGCCCGACATGCCGACATCGTCCTCGACTGTGCGGTGGCCGAAGAAGCCTGCCCGCTGAACCTGGCGCCAACTGCCAGCACCACTGCGCAGATGGCCTTGGGCGATGCCTTGGCTGTGGCCTTGCTTGATGCGCGTGGTTTCAAGGCCGAAGATTTTGCGCGTTCGCATCCGGGTGGAGCGCTGGGTAGAAAGCTGCTGACCCATGTGCGCGACCTGATGCGTAGCGGTGCGGATTTGCCGCGCGTTGCCCCTGAACTGCCTTTCACCGCGATGATGCGCGAGATGTCAGCCAAGGCCTTGGGCGTGGCCATCGTTCTCGATGACCAGGACCATGTGCTGGGCATCTTCACCGATGGTGACTTGCGCCGCTTGGTTGAACGCGGCAGCGACTTGCGCAGCCTGACTGCCGGCGAAGTTGCTTCAGGCGCGCCGCGCACGGTGGCTCCCGATGCGCTGGCGGTTGACGCGGCTGACATGATGGAGGCGGCACGGATTACGGTCGTGCTGGTCGTCGATGCCGAAAGGCATTTGCTCGGTGCCATTACCATCAACGATCTGATGCGGGCCAAGGTGATCTGATGAAAGCTTCATTGCATTTCGCACCTGAGTTGCTGTTGCTGGCGCAAGGCACCGGTCTCGGGCTGAAAGCGGCGATTTTCGACGTCGACGGGGTATTGACCGATGGCAGCATCTACATCGGCGAGCAGGGTGAAAGCTTCAAGGCTTTTTCAAGCCTCGATGGGCATGGCTTGAAATTGCTGGTTCAGGGCGGCATCACACCGATCATCATCACCGGACGGGATTCGCCGGCAGTGCGCCGCCGAGTTGCCGATCTGGGTTTGCAGCATGCCGCTTACGGCGCGCGCGACAAACTGGCCGTGGCTCAGCCGCTGCTTGATCAACTTGGTCTGCAATGGGCCGAAGTGGCGGTGATGGGTGATGACTGGCCCGATCTGCCCTTGTTGACCCGCGCCGGTTTTGCCTGTGCGCCTGCGCAAGCCCATGCCGAAGTCAAGGCCGTCGCGCATTATGTGACGCAGGCTGAAGGCGGGCGCGGCGCTGCACGCGAATGCTGTGACTTGCTGTTGCAGGCCAATGGGCGTTATGCACAGCTGTTGAACGGTCACCTCGACACCCTCGATGGAGGCGCTTGATGGCTGTTTTGGCACCGTCCTCGCTCGGCCTTGTTCCGATTCCGGTGCAGCCGCTGATCTGGCGGATTCAGGCAATGCTTGCGGCTTATCTGCCCTTGCTGTTGATGGCATTACTGGCCAGCGGGACTTGGTGGTTGGTGAAAAACACGCCTTTGCTCGAAGGGCCGACCGAAGCGATTGCGCCTCGGCACCTGCCTGACTACAGCATGAAGAACTTCGACCTGCAGCGCATCGGTGCCGATGGGCGGCTGCGTATCCGGATTGAGGGTAGCGAGCTGCGGCATTTTCCGGATACCGATACGCTTGAAATTGACGGCGTGCGACTGCGCGCGATCGCTGCTGACGGCAGCCAGACTTTGGCCACAGCCGGCCGGGCGATCTCGAACGGCAATGCGAGTGAAATTCAATTGCTGGGCAAAGTGAATCTGCGGCGCTTCGACAGCAAGCAGCAGGGTGCGGCGCTGTCTGTGCCGAGGCTGGAAGTACGCGGGGAGTTTTTGCAGTTGCTGGCGAATACCGAACAACTGCGCTCGCATTTGCCGGTGACTTTGATTCATGCGGGCAGCGAGTTGTATGCCCAGAGTTTCGATTACGACCATCTGCGCGCGCATTTGAGTTTCAACGGGCCGACGAGCGCGCGATTCACCTCGTCCGCAAAAAGATAATGATTGGCCAGGTCATGTGCGGGCAATAAAAAAGCGCCCGGAGGCGCTTTTTAGCAATCAATGCAGGGCTCAGTAGCCGCCGCCGCCGGAACGTCCGCCGCCGCCGCCACCACCGTAGCCGCCACCGCCACCGCCGGAGCGACCGCCGCCACCGCCACCATAGCCGCCGCCGCCACCGCTGCTGCCGCCACCAAAGCCGCCGCCGCCGGAGCGTCCACCGCCACCACCAGCACCGCCGCCGAAGCCGCCACCGCCACCGCCGGAACGGCTACCGCCGCCACCACCGTAGCCACCACCGCCGCCGCCGCCACCACCAAAGCCGCCGCCGCCTGAGCGACCGCCACCACCGCCGAAGCCGCCCGGACGCTCTTCGCGCGGACGTGCCTCATTGACAACGATAGCGCGGCCATCGAGGGCCTGACCATTCATGCCATTGACTGCAGATTGAGCTTCAGCATCCGAGCTCATTTCCACGAAGCCGAAGCCCTTGGAACGGCCGGTGTCACGATCCATCATGACTTTTGCGGAAGTCACAGTACCAAATTGCCCGAACGCCTCTTGCAGCGTCTCGTCACGCACGCTGTAAGCGAGGTTGCCGACGTAAAGCTTGTTTCCCATGGGGGAAGCCCTTTCAATACCTAAAAAACATATGGAGCTTCAACCCGTCGTGACCCATTCAAGCGAAGGTGCGGCTTCCAAACACAGGTAATTATTATGATGTAACGGGTTGGTATAAAGCAAAGCAAGGGGCAAAGGTGTTGTTTTTTTGCGGCTTCAGATAAATGTGGCCTTGACGCATGTGGGCGACTGCTTCTTTCTATGATGGGCGGCATGGTGGTAAACGACATATTGCGACAGGATTCCTACGGGTATTCCATACCCCGGATTGCCAGTTTGGTGCCCAGCGTTACTGAATTACTGGTCGCACTCGGTTTGGGCCCGTATTTGGTGGCGCGCACCGGTTATTGCATTCATCCAAAACAGGCGCTGCTCAATGTCCCCAAGGTCGGGGGCACAAAGGATGTGAATCTGGGCAAGTTGCGGCGGCTTGCGCCCAGCCATGTGATCGTCAACCAGGATGAAAACCGGCTGGAGACTGTGCAGGCGCTGCGCGAGTTTGTCCCTCATGTCGTCGTGACCCATCCGCAGGGGCCGGCCGACAATCTGTTGCTGTTCGAACAGATGCGGCATGAATTTGGCGATCTGCCACAGGTGTCCCTTCATTGCGATGCACTGGCCACCCGTTTGCAGCAGGCGCTGGCGCGTTGCCGGGCAGCGTCTTGGCCGCAGCAGCGGGTGCTCTACCTGATCTGGCGCGAGCCCTGGATGACGATCGCCCGCGATACCTATATCGCAAGGATGCTGGCCGAGGTCGGCTGGCAAAGTTGGCCGGCGGTCGAGGGCGGCGAGACCGGCGCCGCGCGTTATCCGGTGCTGCAGGGGAACGAAGCCTGGCTGGCCGATGTCGAGCGTATCCTGCTCAGCTCCGAACCCTACAGCTTCGATACATCTCATCTGCAGCAGGCACAGGCACTTTGCCCTCGGGCCCAGGTGCAGCTGGTCGACGGCGAGCTGCTCAGCTGGTACGGCCCCCGGGCAGCGCAAGGCCTCGACTATCTGCGCTTGCTGGCGAACGGCTGAAGCAGCAAATTTTTCTGGCATCTGGCAGTCTGCGAGCGGGGCTTCCCGCCTGACAATGCGCAGCATGGACATCTACAAGCCCCTGGTCGCCCTGCTGGCCATCGTCAATCCGATTGGCGTCGTTCCTTTTTTCATTCATTTCACCAGTAGCCTGTCGCCGCAACAACGCCGCCACACGATTGGTGTCAGTGCCTTCACCGCATTTTTGGTGATCGCGATCAGCGCTTTGGCAGGGCTGCAGGTGATCGAGTTTTTCGGTATTTCTCTCGCTTCATTCCAGGTCGGCGGCGGCACGCTGCTCTTGATCAGCTCACTCCAGATGCTCAATGCCCAGCCGGCCGAGGCGCGCAAGGACGATGTCAGCGAAGCCGCCAACAAGGCCGATGCCGGCGCCAGCATCGCCGTGGTGCCACTGACGATCCCCCTGCTGACCGGCCCGGCGACGATCTCGACGATGGTTATCTACGCCGAAAAGACCCGTTATTGGTGGGAGCTGGCCGTGCTGGTTGGCTATGGCGTGGTGGTCGCCCTGGTCACTTATGCGGTGTTCTCGGCGTCAGGGCGGATCGCGCGCGTGCTAGGCCAGACCGGCATCAATATCATGACAAGGTTGATGGGTTTGATCCTGGCAGCGCTGGCAGTCGAACTGTTGGCCGATGGCCTGATCAAGTTGTTCCCGGTCCTCGCTTCGCATCTTTCAAACTGATCGGCATCTATGTTCGACTACATCATCGTGGGTGCCGGGACCGCCGGTTGTCTGCTGGCCAATCGCCTCAGCGCCGACCCGGCCAAGCGAGTCCTGCTGCTTGAAGCCGGCGGGCGCGATGACTATCACTGGATCCATATCCCCGTCGGTTACCTCTATTGCATCGGTAATCCACGCACTGACTGGCTTTATCAGACCGAGGCCGAAGCGGGGTTGAACGGGCGCAGCCTGCGTTACCCCCGCGGCCGCGTGCTGGGCGGCAGCTCGAGCATCAACGGCATGATCTATATGCGCGGCCAGCAGCGCGACTACGACGGCTGGGCCGCGGCTGTGGCCGACCCCAGCTGGCGCTGGGACGAGACGCTGACCCATTTCAAGCAGCATGAAGACCATTGGCGGCTCGATGGCGACGGCGCATCGGACTTGTTCAAGTCCCGCCATGGTCATGGCGGCGAATGGCGGGTCGAGCGCCAGCGTTTGCGCTGGGACATCCTCGATGCCTTCGCATCCGCAGCGCAGCAGGTCGGCATACCGGCCACCGACGATTTCAATGGCGGCAACAACGAAGGGGTCAGCTATTTCGAAGTCAACCAGCGCTCGGGCTGGCGCTGGAATACGGCCAAGGCGTTCTTGCGTCCAACCTGCTATGGAAGGCCGAATTTCGAGCAGTGGACCGGCTCTCAGGTGCAGCGTTTGCTGTTCGAGCAAACCGAAGGTCAGCTGCGCTGCAACGGCCTCGAGGTACTCACGCCACATGGCATCGAACGGCCACAACTCAATCCGGGTGGCGAGGTCCTGCTCGCCGCCGGCGCCATCGGCTCGCCGCAAATCCTGCAGCTGTCGGGCCTGGGGCCCAAGGCCTTGTTGCGTCAGCATGGGATCGAGGTGCGGCGGGATTCGCCCGGAGTCGGTGCGAATCTGCAGGATCATTTGCAGATCCGCACGGTCTTCAAGGTGCAGGGAGCCAAGACCTTGAATACCCTGGCCAGCAACTGGTGGGGCAAGGCGATGATCGCTCTGGAATACGCGCTCAAGCGCAGCGGGCCGATGAGCATGGCGCCGTCGCAGCTCGGCGCTTTCACGCGCAGCGGCCCTGACAAGGTCTGGCCCGACCTGGAATATCACGTGCAACCCTTGTCGCTCGATGCCTTCGGTGAACCGCTGCACAAGTTCAACGCCTTCACCGCCAGCGTCTGCAACCTCAATCCCACCAGCCGCGGTACGGTCCAGATCCGCTCGGCTGATGCTGCGGCAGCGCCGGCGATTGCACCGAACTATCTGAGTACCGACGAGGATCGCCGCATCGCCGCCGAAAGTCTGCGCCTGACGCGGCGCATCGTTGCGCAACCGGCGCTGGCGCGCTATCAGCCCGAGGAGTTCAAACCCGGCGTGCAGTTCCAGACCGATGCAGAGCTGGCGCGGCTGGCCGGCGACATCGCGACCACGATCTTCCACCCGGTCGGTACTTGCAAGATGGGTCGCGACGACGATCCGATGGCCGTTGTCGACAGCCATCTGCGAGTGCGTGGCGTGGCGGGTCTGCGGGTGATCGACGCCAGCGTGATGCCGACGATCACCAGCGGCAATACCAATTCACCGACGCTGATGATCGCCGAGCGCGCCGCCAACTGGATCAAGGCCGGCGAATAGACCTCAGGCCTTGAAACGCTGCTCCAGATAAGCCAGCAGCGTGCGAATCGTCTGCGCCTCGCCACCGATCGGCCGGCCGGGGCGGGCGGCATCATTCCAGGCAAACAGGTCGATATGCAGCCAGTCCTGGTTCGCGGCGACAAAATACTCCAGGAACAATGCTGCGGTGATCGCGCCGCCCAAGGCTGTCCTGCCGGTGTTGACGATGTCGCCGACCGAGCTGTCGATATTGACCTTGTAGGGCTCCCACAGCGGCATATGCCAGAGTGGATCGTCGAGCTTCATGCCGAGGTCGACCAGGTCGCGCGCGGTATCGAAATGCTTGCTGAACAAGGCCGGCAGATGGGCGCCGAGCGCGACCCTTGCGGCTCCAGTCAATGTGGCCAGATCGATGATCAGCTCGGGCTTTGATTCGGAGGCATAGGCCAGCGCATCGCTGAGCACGACTCGACCCTCGGCATCGGTATTGCCGATTTCAATCTGCAGGCCTTTGCGCGTCTTGATCACATCGCCGGGGCGGTAGGCATTGCCGGAGATCGAATTTTCCACCGCAGGAATCAGCACCTGCAGACAGACCGGCAGCTTGAAGGCCATCACCAGCGCCGCCAGCCCCAACGCATTGGCGGCGCCGCCCATGTCCTTTTTCATCTGGCGCATGCCGTCGGCACCCTTGATGTCGAGGCCACCGGTATCAAAGCAAACGCCTTTGCCGACGATGCTGATGCGCGGTGCTTTCGGGTTGCCCCAGTTCAGCTCGATCAGGCGCGGCTCACGTGAGCTCGCTCTGCCCACCGCGTGGATGGCGGGGAAGCCTTTCTTCAACAACGCTGCTCCGACCACCTGACTGAATTTGGCGCCATGTTGCTCAGCCACCATCCTTGCGGCCATGGCCAACTCTTCTGGTCCCATATGTTCGGCTGGGGTGTTGACCAGGTCCCGGGTGGCGGTGATTGCCGTGGCCAGAGCCAAGCCGCGCTGCGCCAATGGTCCGGGTGGCAGTATCAGAATGGCCGGCGCGCGGCGGCGCTTTTTGTAGAGGTCGAACTGATAGGCGCCAAGCTCCCAAGACAAGGCGGCTTGCTCGGCATCAAGGCTGATTCCGTCGTCCGACAATGTGTAGTTGCCTTCAGGCAAGGCCTGCGGTAGTGAGGCCAGCGCAAACGGATGCCTTGCGTGGGCAACGCCGGCAAAGACCCGGCCGAGCCGGCCTTCGGCATCCGGCACCAGCGCATGGCTGTCGGGCGCGCCGACAAAACCGTTGGCGGCCAGCCAATTACGGGTCGGTTCCGGCAGCTTTGCAGCGATGACCTGGAAGGCGGTGCGGTCGACCACGGTGATGGCGATCGCGCCAGCGGGTGCGGATTTTTTCAGTTCAACAGTCATTGCGGCTCCGTTGCAGCTTGCGGAAAAACAGGATTGTCGCCTGAGGGCGCCGGACGGACAGGCGCCAACGATTTGTAAAGAAATTCTTCATCGGCCTGTCAACCGGCCCGAATCCAGGCGCGTTGTGACTGCAGTTGGATCGAAATATCGGTCCGGTGATCTGAAGATTGAGACAGAAAGGCACCCAGCCATGAAGGTTCAGCAACGCAGTGAAGCCCAGACCCGGCGCATTCCGATGCCCGAGTTGAACGGCGACAAAGGTCGCAAGCATGAGGCTTTTGAGCTCGGCAATTTTGGCTGCGACCGTCGCAGCTTGGCGCGTGCGATGCGCTTGGATCGCAAGCGCTGATCGAGGCAAGGAAAGCGCCCTCGGTCAAGCCAGGGGTGCCAGCAATAGTTCCAGATCCTGCGGTGTGAACTTGGTCATTTCGGCCGGGTCGCTACCCAGAATCCCATCTGCCAAGGCTTGTTTGCGGGCTTGCAGATCCAGCATCCTCTCCTCGATGCTGCCCGCCACCACCAATTTGTAGACAAAGACAGGCTTGTCCTGGCCGATCCGGTGCGCTCTTGCGCTCGCCTGCGCCTCGATCGCAGGATTCCACCAGGGATCGACATGGATAACCGTGTCGGCTGCAGTCAGGTTCAGACCGACCCCGCCGGCCTTCAAACTGATCAACATCAGCGGTGATTCAAGCGCCTGGAAGCGCCGCACGATGTCGGCGCGCTGGCTGACTGGCGTCGACCCGGTGAGGGTCAGAAAAGGCAGGTCCAGACGCTGCAGATCTTCGGCGATTAAGGCCAGCATCTCGGCAAACTGCGAAAAAACCAGCACCCGTCGGCCCTCCGCCAGCAACTCCGGCAGCATGTCGCTGAGCAACTCCAGCTTGGCCCGCTCCATTTCTGCCGGCAGCTCGGCGCCCTTGACGAGGCGGGGGTCACAGCAGACCTGGCGCAGTTTCAGCAAGGCGTCCAGCACCGAGATCTGCGCCCCGGCAAAACCCTTGCGCTGCAGTACGCGGCGCACCTGCTTGTCAGCCGCCACCCGCACGCTCTCGTACAGATCGCGCTGCTGGCCATAGAGCTGTACCCGCCGCGTCATCAGCGTCAATGGCGGCAGCTCGGCAGCGACCTCTTCCTTGCGCCGACGCAGGATGAACGGTCGCACCCGTTGCGCCAGCAACTGTGCCCGCAGACTTTCGCCGCCTACCTCGATCGGTTTGCGCCACAGACGCGCAAAGCTTCGCGCATCGCCGAGGAAGCCCGGCATCAGGAAGTCGAACTGCGCCCACAACTCACCCAGATGGTTTTCCAGCGGCGTGCCGGTCAGGCAAAGCCGGTGTCGCGCATTCAGTCGCCGCGCCGCGTTGGCCGCGCGGCTAGCGGCATTCTTCACCGTCTGGGCCTCGTCGAGGATCAGCAGATGCCAGCGCTGTGCCGCCAAGGGCGTGATGTCGCGCCAGAGCAGCGGATAGGTGGTCAGCACCAGGTCGTATTCGGATAGACGGCGGAAATCCTGGGCGCGCTGCGAGCCTTGCAGCACCAGCACCGTCAGGTCAGGGGCGATGCGACGGGCTTCAGCCAGCCAGTTGAACAGCAGCGAGGTGGGCAGCACCACCAATGCCGGCAGATCAAGGCGGCCGGCCTGCTTTTCCAGCAGCAGATGCGCCAGTGCCTGGGCTGTCTTGCCCAGCCCCATATCGTCGGCCAGGATGCCGGCCAGACCCTGCGCCCGCAGATATTGCAGCCAGGCCAACCCACTCAGCTGATAGGGACGCAGGGTCAGGCCTAGACCAGCCGGCGCTGCCACTGGCTGAGGCGAGCCTGCCGCGAGCAGTCGCTGTGCCAGTTGACGCAAGCCGGCGTCGCCGACGATCTGCCAGCCCGCGGACTGGTTCAAATCGTCGAGCATCGCTAGGCGCGTCGCGTCCCAGTCGGTCAGCTTCAAGGGCCCCGGCGGCAGCTTGGGATCGGTCAGCAGGTCGACCATGGCGCCGATGATGGCCTTCAGCATTGCCGCCGGCGCCTCAATGCGGCGCCCACCCGGTTCATGCAGCAAAATCATCGACTCATCGTCGATTTCGTCAATTGCCTCGCGTTTCAGCCAGCGTGAATCTCGGCGCAGCAGGTCGGCGATCATCGGCGCCAAGTCGAGACTTTCGCCTTCGACTTCGACTCCCAGACTCAGCAGCCAGGAGCCCTGGCGGGCCGGCAAAGCCAGGCGGTCGATCTTGACTTGCCAGCCTTCTGCGGCGACCGGCCGGTGGGCAAACCCCGGCAACACGACAACGGCCCAGCCCTGGGCCTGCAAATGCGGGACCTGTTCGAGCCAGAAGGCGCCGAAAAATTCTTCCTGCGCCAAGGTCCAGGACTGGGTGAGGGCCGCAGCCAGCGCGCTGTCCGGGCTGCGCCATTGCAGCAGATCCAGGTCCAGCGGGATCAGGTCCAGACTCCATTGCTGATCCCTGGCATCCGCCTCGGCAGTCAGGTCGCGTGCGAACCGTCGGTTGCCAACGGCCTGGACGGCGGCCGGCCGACTGTTCAAGAGCGAGCGCGGTGCCGGAGCCTCCCAGTTCAAGCCAGCCGACCCCGTGTAGGTCCAGTCGATCTGCGCGATCGTGACCGAGTCGGCGCGCGGACCCAGCTTGGCGCTAGGCGCCATCCCCAGCAAACCCTGGCCTCGGCCCAGCGTGCGCAGCGTCAAACGCGGACGAAAGCGAGCCTCCTCTGCAGCCAGTTCGGCTGGTGGCGCCAGCCGGGGTTTGGGCAATGGGACGGGCGCCGCAGCTTCGCTGAGCAATTGGTCGATCAGCTTGCCGGCATCGGCTTCGGGCAGGCGCGGCAGGCGGCCCAATTCTTCGCGGCTGGCCTTACGCCGCAGCGCCTCGACCCATTGATTCAGCAGGTTAGCGCGCAGCGGTGCATCGGCTTCCACCTGCAAGCGCAGCATCACTGCTGCTGCATGCTCGCAAAACCGCCGGACCTTGCAACTGCACAGCGCGCTGTAATGCAGGCTGCCATCGGCGTTGGCAAGGCCTTGCAGCACCAGTTCAAAGACCTGCTCGCGGGCGCCGGCAACGGCAGCGCTGGCGCCATTGGCGTCTTGGCGCAACTCAATGATCTGCGCCTGCAAGGCCCGGCCGCGCTGCAGCCTGGCGCGTTCGAACAATCGCAGCAACTGCGGCAGTTCGGGCGGCCAGACTCGGGTTGGAGCGGCGGGGTCGGACATCGCGCTCATTGTCTCAGCCTGCTGTGGTCAAGGCACCGATCGCGCCGGATCAGCACAGACCTGCTTGTTGCAGCAAGCTCTCGCCGCACCCGCAGCGAAACTCGGAGTGGCGCGATGTGTTCTCATGGCGGCAGCCATGATCATGAACATCCCGCCGACCCTGGAACAAAACGCGACCCGGCGCCCGACCTGCCCGGCATGCCTGCGTCCGCGCCTGGTCTGCCTGTGTGAATGGATCAGGCCCGTCAGCAACCGGGTTGAACTCGTCTTGCTGCAACACCCGCTGGAGCAGCACCATGCCAAGGGCACGGCAATGCTGCTGCACCTGAGCCTGGCGCGCAGTCGCTTGCTGGTCGGCGAGGTGTTCGATGCGGCCTTGGTGGCATCGCCCGATTGCCGCACGCTGCTGCTTTATCCAGGAGCCGACGCGGAAGCCCCGGACCTGCTGCTGGATCCGGCCATCAACTGCGCTGCATTGCGTCTGGTCGTGCTCGATGCCACCTGGCGCAAGAGCCGCAAGATGATTCATTTGAACCCTTGGCTGCAAGACCTGCCGCGCTATTCATTGCTCGATCCGCCGCCATCTCGCTACCTGATCAGACGCGCCCAGCAAGCGCATCAACTCTCGACGCTCGAAGCCAGCCTGCTGGCCATCGGCCGGATCGAAGGCGATGCCGAGCGCTATCAGCCCTTGCTGCAGGCCTTCGATGGCTTTGTGCAGGCGCAGCAGCGACAATCGGCCCATGGCCAAACCAATCCCCCGTCTCAGCCCCGACCAAATCAAGCGCGTGATCGCCACAGCGTTTGACGATCTGCCGCCTTACAACAAGGTATTGCAGGAGTTCGCGATCACCCAAGGTGAACTGGTGCAGTTGATGAAGCGTGAGCTGACATCGCCGGCCTACAAGCTCTGGGTTGCGCAGGGCAAGGGCGTCAAGAAGCCGACCGCCAAGTCGACTTTTCCGCATGGGCGCTGAGCTTCACTTGCCGATACAGAACTTGCTGAAGATCTCGCCGAGCAGGTCGTCCGCTGAAAACTGGCCGGTGATCTCGCCCAAGGCATCGTGAGCCAGGCGTAATTCTTCGGCCAGCAGGTCGAGCGCCGGTGGCGTCTGACCGGCCACAGCCATTGCCAGCAGCAGATGTTCGCGCGTGCGTTGCAGCGCCTGGACATGGCGTTCGCGGGCGATGTACAGGCCTTCGGGCGTCGACTGCCAGCCGACCTGTTCCAGCAGCCGGCGCCGTAATTCGTTCAGCCCAAGTCCTGATTTGGCGGAGAGGCTCAACGCGCCAGCGGGCAAGGGCCCGCTGCTCGCCGCGTCGGCCTTGTTGTAGACCTGCAGAATCCGCTGTGGCGCGATCTCGGCCAGGCGGGACTGGATGAGCAAATCGCCGGCCTGATAGTCAGGCTGGCCGATGCGGGTCAGGTCATGCATGAAGATCAGCATGTCGGCATCATTGATCGCATCCCAGCTGCGCGCCACGCCGATCCGTTCGACCTCGTCTTCGGTGTCACGCAGACCGGCGGTGTCGCTGATATGCAGCGGCACGCCTTCGATCTGAATCGTCTGGCTGACCTTGTCGCGCGTGGTGCCTGGCACTGGCGTGACGATGGCCAGTTCAGCGCCAGCCAGGGCGTTCAGCAACGAACTCTTGCCCACATTGGGTTGGCCGGCCAGCACCACCTTGATGCCCTCGCGCAGGATCGCACCCTGGCGCGTGCGCTGCAAGACGCCGTCGACTCTGATTTGCAGGCGCGCGAGCTGACCCAGCGCATCGGCTTGCTGCAGGAAATCAAGCTCTTCCTCGGGGAAGTCGAGCGTCGCCTCGACCAGCATGCGCAGCTTGATCAGCGCATCGCGCAGTTCGCTGACTTCGCTCGAGAGCGCGCCGGCCAGCGCGCGGCTGGCGCTGCGAGCTGCGGCCTCGGTGCTGGCGTCGATCAGGTCGCTGACGGCCTCGGCCTGCGCAAGGTCGAGCTTGCCGTTCAGATAGGCGCGTTGGGTGAACTCACCGGGCAGCGCCAAGCGCAGCCGCAGCTCGCGGCCGGCGTCCAGGCAGCGTGCGAGCAGCAGTTGCAGCACGACCGGGCCGCCATGGGCTTGCAGTTCCAGCACATGCTCGCCGGTATAGGAATGCGGGCTGGGGAAGAGCAGCGCAAGGCCCTGGTCAATAGCTTCGCCCTTGGCGTCGAGAAAGGGCAGGTAAGTCGCCTCGCGCGGCCGCAAGTCGCGTGCGCAGATCGCCGCGATCAGGGGCTGCAGGTCTGATCTGGAAGAAATCCGCAAGATACCCACCGCTCCGCGTCCCGGGGCAGTGGCGATGGCGGCGATAGGATCTTGGTGGCGCGACAGCATCGGCTGATCTTATCGGCATCGAAGCCTGCAGCCCCGCAGCGGGCGAATGATCCTAGATCCGGTAGTTGGACGCAGCCAGCGTGCCGTAGCGTGGCTCAATCGGATGCGTAGCGTTCTTACCCGTTGGGTGATGGCTGGCGGAGAGCGAAATCTCAACCAGCATGCGGCCTTCGTGGCGGTCAAAAGCGGTCAACTGCCGAATCTAGTATTTTTGGTGCGGGGGAGGCGGGTATCAAGTGTTCTCGTGAAACTTGATTCCTGCCCTGTTCTCATTTCCAGTCAAGTGATTGACCGGCTTCGAAGCGCTGCCCCGCGGCGGTGATTTGAATCGAAACCGGCCCATAAAAAAACCCCCGGACCAGGGGCCGGCCGGGGGTTTCGTGACTTGCTGACGACTTGGTCGTCGAGTCGGGCTAACTGTTCTGAACGCCGAGCTGCTTGTTGATCATCCATTGCTGGGCGATCGACAGGATGTTGTTGGTCAACCAGTAAAGCACCAGGCCCGAGGGGAAGACGAAGAACATGAAGCTGAAGGCCAGCGGCATGAACCACATCATCTTGGCTTGCATCGGATCCGGCGGGGTCGGATTGAGCCAGACCTGGAACAGGCTCGAAGCCGTCATCAAAAGGGGCAGGATGAAATAAGGATCCTTGTCGGCCAGGTCCACGATCCAACCCAGCCAGGGCGCGCCGCGCATTTCGACGGTTGACAGCAAGACCCAGTACAAGCCCATGAAGAATGGCATCTGCAGGAAGATCGGCAGGCATCCGCCGATCGGGTTGACCTTTTCCTCGCGGTAGATGCGCATCATTTCCTGCTGCATTTCCTGCGGTTTGTCCTTCAGCCGCTCTCGCATGGCCTGCACCTTGGGGCCGACAGCCTTCATCTTGGCCATGCTGCGGTAAGCGCTGGCATTGAGCCAGTAAAAAGCAATTTTCAGCAGCACGACCAGCGCGATGATGGCCCAGCCCCAATTGCCGAGCAGGCTGTGCAACTGGTCAAGCAGCCAGAACAGGGGTTGCGACAGCATCTTGAACATGCCGTAGTCCTTCACCAGATCCAGTCCTGGTGCCAGGGCGGCGAGCTTGTTCTCTTCCTGCGGACCAACGAAGAGCTGGTCCGATCGGGCCGCTGTCGCTCCCGGTGCGAGCGGCGCCAGGGTGTACACCATGCCGACCGAGTACATCTTGCTGTCGACCTTCTTGGCGAAGAATTCGCGCGGACCGGCTTCATTGTTGAGCCATGCGCTGGCGAAATAATGCTGCACCATGGCGACCCAGCCGTCGTTGGCGGTCTTCTCGATGTCGATCTTGCCCTTGTCGATGTCGGTGAATTCGACCTTGCGGAACTTGGATTTGTCGGTATAGACGGCCGGGCCGGTGAAAGTCGAGTAAAAGTCCGAGCCGCCCGGGCCAGCGATGCCGTCGCGCACCAATTGCACATAGACCTGCGGGGTCAAGGCAGTCGTGCCGACATTGACGATTTCATGCTTGACGCCGATGACATAGTCGCCGCGCTTGAAAGTAAAAATCTTGACCAGCTTGACGCCGCTGATTTCGGGCGACTCGAGCTTGACGATGAGCTCGTTGACACCCGCCTTCAAGGTCCGCTCGCCAGGCATAAAGGTCATCAACGTGCCATGGTTGGGCAAGGGCTCGCCCTTGCTGCCGAGCAGGCCTGATTGCGCCTTGTAGCTTCGTCCTGCAGCATCAAGCAGCAGCACCGGCGTTGCCTGATTGGGCTTCTTGTCCTGGATATGCAAAGCCTGTAATAAGGGGTCGAACAAGCCTGTTTCCGGGCTGGTCAGATATTGCAGCAGTTCGACCCGGCTGACATCGCCGCCGAGCGACTCGAGCGTGACGTTCATGACGTCAGTCTTGATCAAGACCTGTTCACTGGCTTGCGCGGCTACAGCGCCTGCCGGCACCATGCCCGTCATTGCGCCAGGCAGAATCGTCGGCGCCAGGCCTGGCGTTGCCACGCCGGCAGCGCCGGGTGCCGAGACCGCAGCGACCGGTTTCGCGGCAGGCGGGCTGAACATCGAAAGCTGCCCATGTTCTTTTTGCCAGCCGTCCCAAAGCAGGACGAGGGACATTGTGAACACCACCCACAGCACGGTGCGGCGAATATCAGTCATGAGGAGGTTTCTGGATTGGAGGTTCGGGGGGAGGCTGACTTGATGCCCAAGCGGGCAAACAAAGCAGGCGCATTGTCAGGCACGCCGTCATGGCCGCCTTGGCAAAAGGGATTGCAGCGCAAAATTCTGCTGCCGGCCAGATAGCTTCCAGCTAAAGCGCCATGGCGCTGCAAGGCTTCAATGGCATAGATCGAGCAGGTTGGCTCGAAGCGGCAGGAGGCGCCGAGCCAAGGACTCAGCATCAGCCGATAGAAGCGCACGGCTCCGATCAGCGCTCGCTGAGCGATCGATGGCGGCTTGTTCATGTCCGGCTCAGGCGCTGGCGCGAGCCTGTACGCGGCCGACCAGTTGTGACAACTCGCCATGAGCGGCCAGGCGCAGTGCATCGGATGCAGCGCTTGGAAACAGCTTGCGATCAAAAGGCGAACGCAAACGCACCACCCACATGCCGGGTGGCAGTTGAGCTTGGCCGGCGAATGCGGCGCGAATCTGGCGTTTCAGCAAGGAGCGGGTCACAGAGCGTTTGGCATGGCGTTTGGGAACGACAACACCGAGCCAGCAGCCTTCAGGGGGTGTTTCATCCACAGGGCTGTGGAGCAGCTGTGCGTCACCTGTTGATAACTTGCTATTTCCGGTGCACAAGATCTTGCCGGCCCGGCTCGGACAGGCGGCCAGATGGTGCACGGCGAAATGGCTGCTGCGAACGCGGCTGGTAGTTCCCAGGACGCGGACGAAGTCTTCAGATCGCACGATGCGGCCCATCACAGGCCTTTTGTCCTGACTCAGACAGCCAGGCGCTTGCGACCCTTGGCGCGGCGCGCAGCGATCACGGCGCGACCGCCGCGTGTCTTCATGCGGACCAGGAAGCCGTGGGTACGGGCGCGGCGGGTCTTGGAGGCTTGGTAAGTGCGTTTCATGATGATTGCCCAGTGGGGTAATTCGGTAAGGTCCAAGGTCGTCAGATGACGCCCTGGCGGGTGGTGGCGATCAGTCGCCGGGATACAAACGGACCTGCGGTTTGCTACCCGCCCATCGATTTTCGACTTTAGACAGCCTTGAATCAATGGTCACTGATCAGCCCCGCGCCGGCGCGCTTGGCGTTCACAAGGTTGGCCAAAACCCCCTGTTTGACAAGTCTGTCCTCGATGGACAGACCAGACAAGCGCCGGGTTCGGTCAACGCTGTGCAGATCGAGCATTCTGGCATGGTCATGCCAATTGCCCTACCTAGCGTCCGGAAAACCCGCGATTACAACAAACTTTTAGCCCCAGGTCAATGCAATTCTCGGGAATACCCCGAGCCAAGACGGCTGAAAGCTTGCCAAAATTCTGTGGATAACCTCTGGTTTTTATGTTTTCAGTCCGTACAATCGGGCCCCTCCTGAACAAGTTTTCCACAATGAGCGCAGAGATGATTGGCGCAGACCTGTGGCAGCGCGGTTGTGATCGATTAGCCGCTGAACTGCCCGAACAACAATTCAATACCTGGATTCGTCCCTTGCCGCCTGCTGTTTTGGCTGACGGTGCCGGCGCGGATGGCCTGGTGTTCTGCCTGCGCGTGCCCAATCGTTTCAAGCTCGACTGGATTCGTAACCAATATTCAACAAGGATCGAGTCGATCCTGTCCGAACTGGCCGGCAAGCCGGCCAAGCTCGAGCTGGCCTTGGCCTCCCGGGACAATGTAGGTCAGCCTTCGCAAGCGCTGCCTGCCAACCAGCCGATTGCGGTCGGGCAGGTCTTGCACAACGGCTTGCGGCCGGTGTCGATCAATGGCGCTGCTACCGTTCAATCCAGTTCATCGCCCAACCAGATCGCGCAGCAAAGCCCGGCCCCGAGTTCCACTCGCCACCGCATCAACAGCGCGCTGACCTTTGACAATCTGGTGCCCGGGCGTGCCAACCAGATGGCGCGCACTGCGGCCTTGCATGTCGCCGGCGCGCCAGGGCAGATGTACAACCCGCTGTTCATATATGGCGGCGTGGGTCTGGGCAAGACTCATTTGATCCATGCGGTCGGCAATGCCTTGCTGAAGGACAAGCCGGACGCCCGCGTGCTCTATCTGCATGCCGAGCAGTTCATCTCCGATGTGGTGAAGAACTACCAGCGCAAGACTTTTGATGAGTTGAAGGCCAAATACCATTCGCTCGACCTGCTGCTGATCGATGATGTGCAGTTCTTCGCCGGCAAGGAGCGCACGCAGGAGGAGTTCTTCAACGCCTTCGAGGCGCTGCTGGCCAAGCGGGCGCACATCATCATGACCAGTGACACCTACCCGAAGGGCCTGGTGGACATCGACGAGCGCTTGACCAGCCGCTTCGATGCCGGTTTGACCGTGGCGATCGAGCCGCCCGAGCTCGAGATGCGGGTGGCGATTCTGATCAAGAAGGCCGAGGCCGAGGCCACGCCGATGCCCGAGGATGTGGCCTTCTTCATCGCCAAGAATGTGCGTGCGAATGTGCGTGAGCTCGAAGGTGCGCTGCGCAAGGTGCTGGCCTACAGCCGCTTCAGCCACAAGGAAATCAATATCCAGTTGGCACGCGAGGCGCTGAAGGATCTGCTGTCGATCCAGAACCGGCAGATCTCGGTGGAAAACATCCAGAAGACGGTGGCCGACTTCTACAAGATCAAGATCGGTGACATGTATTCGAAGAAACGCCCGGCCTCGATCGCCAGGCCGCGCCAGATTGCCATGTATATCGCCAAGGAGTTGACGCAGAAGAGTTTGCCGGAAATCGGCGAGCTGTTCGGCGGCCGCGATCACACGACCGTGCTGCATGCGGTGCGCAAGATCGGCGGCGAAAGACAGAAAAATACCGAACTGAACCAGCAATTGCATGTGCTGGAACAGACTTTAAAAGGCTGATTCAGCTGGCAATGGTTGATTCGGGCAGGAATTGGCTTCGGAGTAAGTCAAAATGCGCGGTGCTGGCGTGATTGCGCCATCCCGATCAAAACAAGCGGAAAGAGGTTGACATGATTGTGTTGAAAGCCACCCAGGACAAGGTGCTTGGCGCCCTGCAAGCGGTCGCCGGCATCGTGGAGCGCCGCCACACCTTGCCCATACTCGCCAATGTGCTGATCCGCAAGCAAGGCGGAAACCTCGAGCTGACCACCAGCGATCTGGAGATCCAGGTGCGTACGACGGCCGAGCTGGGCGGGGATGCGGGCGATTTCTCCACCACCGTTGGCGCGCGCAAGCTGATCGACATCCTGCGCTCGATGCCAGCCGATCAGACCGTATCGCTGACGGCAAATGCCTCCAAGCTGACGCTGCAAGGCGGCAAGAGTCGCTTCACGCTGCAGACCTTGCCCGCCGACGACTTCCCGCTGGTGCAGGAAGCCGCCGATTTCGGGCCGGTGTTCTCGGTGCCGCAGAAGACGCTGAAGATGTTGATCAACCAGGTGCACTTCGCGATGGCGGTGCATGACATCCGCTATTACCTCAACGGCATCCTGTTCGTTGCCGAAGGCAACAGCCTGACGCTGGTGGCCACCGATGGGCATCGCCTGGCGCTGGCGCAAGCCACGCTAGAGACCGACATTCCCAAGCAGGAAGTGATCCTGCCGCGCAAGACGGTGCTGGAATTGATGCGTTTGCTGAAGGACGGCAAGGGCGAAAGCGAAGAGCAGCCGATCGAGATGCGCTTTGCCGGCAATCAGGCCAAGTTCAGCTTCTCAGGCATGGAATTCGTGACCAAATTGGTCGAGGGCAAGTTCCCGGATTACAACCGCGTCATCCCGAAGTCGCACAAGTTCAATGTAACGCTGGGCCGCGTGACGCTGCTGTCATCGCTGCAACGCGCCGCGATTTTGACCAGCGAAAAGTTCAAGGCCGTGCGCCTGTCCTTCGAGCCGGGTCTGTTGTCGATCGCATCGAGCAATGCCGAGCAGGAAGAGGCCAAGGAAGAGATCGAGATCGACTACGGCGGCGACCTGATCGAAACCGGTTTCAACGTGACCTATCTGATGGACGCTTTGTCGAACATGAGCCAGGACATGGTCAGCATCGACCTGAACGACAGTTCGGCCAGCGCCTTGATCACCATCCCCGGGCAAACCGGCTTCAAGTATGTCGTGATGCCAATGCGGATCTGAGCCCGACGGCATCCTGAAAAAACGCAGCGGGCCAGTCTGGCCCGCTGATGCAATTTTGAGGCATGGGTCGCACCATCGCCGCGTGAGAGAGAACCCCTGATGACAGAAGTCCCGATTTCCGAAGCCATGCCGGATCCGCACAACAATCCGGAAGGTCTGAGCGACAAGCAAACCGCTGCGGCCGCTGCGGCTGATGTCTACGGCGCTGATTCGATCCAGATCCTGGAAGGGCTGGAGGCGGTTCGCAAGCGTCCGGGCATGTATATCGGTGACACCTCCGACGGCACCGGCCTGCACCATCTGGTGTTCGAAGTGGTCGACAACGCGATCGACGAATCGCTGGCCGGCCATTGCGACGACATCATCGTCACCATCCACACCGACAATTCGATCTCGGTCATCGACAACGGCCGCGGCATTCCGACCGGCGTGAAGATGGACGATAAGCATGAGCCGAAGCGCTCGGCCTCTGAAATCGCCTTGACCGAATTACATGCGGGCGGCAAGTTCAACCAGAACAGCTACAAGGTCTCGGGCGGTTTGCATGGCGTCGGTGTTTCCTGCGTCAATGCCTTGTCGAAGAATCTGCGCCTGACTGTGCGCCGCGACGGCAAGATCCACCAGATCGAATTCAAGAAGGGCTTCGTGCAGGACCGCCTGCTCGAAATGGCTGACGATGGCGCCGGCAATATGGTCGAAGTCAGCCCGATGAAGATCATCGGCAATACCGACAAACGCGGCACCGAAGTGCATTTTTCGCCCGACGAAGAAATCTTCACCAACGTCGATTTCCACTATGAAATCCTGGCCAAGCGGCTGCGCGAACTGAGCTTCTTGAACAACGGCGTGAAGATCCGCCTGGTCGATGAGCGCAACAACAAGGCAGACAACTTCGAATATGCCGGCGGCGTGAAGGGTTTCGTTGCCTTCATCAACAAGGGCAAGAACACCTTGCACCCGACGATCTTCCACGCCCAGGGCGACAAGCTCAGCGATCAGGGCACCAATGTCGGCGTTGAAGTTTCGATGCAGTGGAACGACGGCTATAGCGAAAACGTTCTCTGCTTCACCAACAACATCCCGCAGCGCGATGGCGGCTCACACCTGACCGGGTTGCGCGCGGCGATGACGCGGGTGCTGAACAAATACATCACCGACAACGACATGGCCAAGAAGGCCAAGGTTGAAGTGGCCGGCGACGACATGCGCGAAGGCCTGGCCTGCGTGGTCAGCGTCAAGGTGCCCGAGCCGAAGTTTTCCAGCCAGACCAAGGACAAGCTGGTCTCCAGCGAAGTGCGCGCGCCGGTCGAAGACATCGTCGGTCGTCTGCTGACCGACTATCTGCTCGAGAACCCGATCGACGCCAAGATCATCTGCGGCAAGATCCTCGACGCCGCCCGAGCCCGCGAAGCCGCCCGCAAGGCGCGCGAACTGACGCGCCGCAAAGGTGTGCTCGATGGCCTGGGCTTGCCAGGTAAGCTGGCTGACTGCCAGGAAAAAGATCCGGCGCTGTGCGAGATCTACATCGTCGAGGGTGACTCGGCCGGCGGCTCGGCCAAGCAGGGACGCGATCGCAAATTCCAGGCGATCCTGCCGCTGCGCGGCAAGATCCTGAACGTCGAAAAAGCGCGTTACGAAAAGCTGCTGACCAGCAATGAAATCCTGACGCTGATCACCGCTTTGGGCACCGGCATCGGTCGCGGCGCCGGGGGCGACGATTTCAACCCCGACAAGCTGCGCTATCACCGCATCATCATCATGACCGATGCGGACGTTGACGGCGCCCATATCCGCACGCTGCTGTTGACCTTCTTCTACCGCCAGATGCCCGAGCTGTGCGAGCGCGGCCATATCTATATCGCCCAGCCGCCGCTCTACAAGGTCAAGGTCGGCAAGCATGAGCAATATCTGAAAGACGCCCATGAGCTCGACGGCTTCTTGTTGAAGGTCGCGTTGCAGGATGCGCAGCTGTACACCGGCATTGGCGACGGTCTGCTCAAGGGCGAAGCGCTCGAGGCGCTGGCTAGACAATATGTGCTCTCCGAGAGCGTGATTTCGCGCCTGTCGAACTGGATGGATTTCGAAGCGCTGCGCGTGCTGGCCAGCGGCCTGGCAATCAACCTCGACACGACCGAGAACGCCGAAGCTGCCGCCGTTGCGATGCAGGCTGCTTTGCATCAGGCCGAAGTCCACAGTGAATACGACGCCCGCACCGACAAGTTGCTGCTGCGCATCAGCCGCAAGCAGCATGGCAACACGCGCTCGAGCATCATCAATGCCGATTTCATCCACGGCGCCGACTATGCGGTGCTGGCCAACTCGGGCATTACCTTCCGGGGTCTGCTGGGCGAGAACGCGCTGGTGCGCAAGGGTGACGGCGAACGCGCCAAGGAAAGCAAGGTCAGCGACTTCCGCGCCGCGATGGCCTGGTTGATGGCCCAGGCTGAAAACTCGGTCGGACGCCAGCGCTACAAGGGGCTGGGCGAAATGAACCCGAGCCAGTTATGGGAAACGACGATGGATCCGACCGTGCGGCGCTTGCTGCGCGTGCAGATCGACGATGCGATCGAAGCCGACCGGGTCTTCACGATGCTGATGGGTGACGAGGTCGAGCCACGGCGCGAATTCATCGAGCAGAACGCATTGCGGGCGGCGAATATCGACGTCTGATGACGTTGATCGATGCTGCTCCTGGCCAGCTGAGTTCAGCTGCAATCTGAACTCACGCGACCGGCGCGTCAAAGCGGTAGCCCACGCCATAGACCGATGCGATGCAATCGTCTTTGGCGTGGATGGCCTGCAACTTGCGCCGGAGGTTTTTCACATGGGTGTCAATCGCCCGGTCGCTGACGTCACGCAGGTCCGCATGCGCGCTTTCCAGCAATTGCCCCCTTGAGAACACCCGGCCGGGTTGCTTGAGCAAATGGCGCAGCATGCGGAACTCCAGCGGTGTCAGCGACAGCCAATGGCCACGCCAGGCAATTCGCAAACCCGAATCGTCGATGTTCCAGACGCGCTCGGGCGGGGTCAGATAGCCCTCGGCGCGGCGCAGCAGCGCTTTCACCCGGGCCATCACCTCGCGCGGACTGAAGGGCTTGCAGACATAGTCGTCGGCACCACTGTTCAGCCCCAGCAGGCGGTCGAGTTCATCAACCCTTGCGGTCAGCATCAAGATCGGCATGGCACTGAATTTGCGCACTTCGCGGCACAGGCTCACGCCGTCCAGCCCGGGCAGCATCAGGTCCAGGATCAGCAGGTCCGGCGCTGCATGCCGGATCTCGGACAGGGCCAATTCGCCATCGGCCAGCGCCTGCGCCTGGTGGCCGTCATTGCGCAGGTAGTCGACCAGCAACTGTGCGATGCGCGCATCGTCTTCCACCACCAGAATGCGGCGTGCCGCGTTCATGCGCTGTTGCCCGCAGCGGGTTGTTGTGAAGCCTGAGCTTGTGCGCGCTGCGGCAGGCTGACGGTAATGCGCAGGCCGCCCAGCGCCGAGGCCGCGACGTCCAGTTGGCCGCCATGCGCTTGCGCGATCGCCTCGCAGATGGCCAGACCCAGGCCGCTACCGCCATGCTGACGGGCACGCGCCTTGTCGCTGCGGTACAAGGGCTCGCAAAGTTGCGCCAGTTGCGCCGCCGGCACGCCGGGTGAGCTGTCTTCAACCACCATGCTCACCTTTTCGCCCGCATGCTGCAGCCCGATCCTCACCTGGCCGGGCGCGTCGGTGTAACGCAGGCTGTTCTCGATCAGGTTGGCCAGCAACTGTTCGATGCGGTCGGCATCCCATTGCACCGCCAGTGTCGCCAAATGATCCGGCAGTTGCAGATCGAGCGTCAGCCCGGCTGCACAGGCGCGGCCCTCGAAACGGCGGATCAATCGGTGTAACAAGGCCGACGCATCGCAAGCCGCAAAGTGGCAGGGCAGGGCCTGCAGGTCAGAGGTGGCCAGCAGGTGCAGGTCGTCGACCAGCTTGGCGATGCGCAGCACTTCTTCGTGTAACACCGTAATCGCTTCTTGCCGCAGCGGCCTGATGCCGTCTTGCAGCGCCTCGATGTCGCCGCGCAGCACGGTCAGCGGCGTGCGCAATTCATGCGAGATGTCGGCCAGCCAGCGCCGCCTTGCGCCTTCCATGCGCTGCAGCCCTTCGGCCATGCGGTTGACATTGCGAACTACATCACCGATCTCGTCGGAGCGATCCGCCAGATCGGGCCCGGCCGGCAAGCGCACCGCCAGTTCACCCCTTGCCAGGCGTTGGGTCGCCTCCTGCACGGCCAGCAGCGGGCGCGTCCAGCGGCGGGCCAGCATTGCGGCAGTGAGCAAGGCCAGCAACATCAGGCCCGCAGAGCTGGCGGCGATGACGCGGTACTGGTCATGCAGGAAACGCGCCTCGCCGCCTTCTGGAAATTTCGGCGCCGGCTTCATGCGGACCATGGCCACCACCACATCGTTCAGCCGCACCGGCCGCTCGACGATCGGCCCGGAGTCGCCGCTACCGGCAAGCAGCGATGCACCGGTCAGCAAGCTGCCGTCCATCCCCACCACCTGCACGCGTTCTGGAAAGGGATCAGGCCCGGGTTGGCGCATTTCCCGGGGAGGCGGTCTGCCTGGTAGACCTGGCAAACCGGCCGCCCGTTTCAGTTCGTCCATCAAGGCGCCCATGTCGAGCTTGCCCTGTTGCAAGACCTGCACGCCACCTTCGCGGGCGACGGCGGCGGCGACGACTTCTGCAAAGCGCTCAAGGTGCTCTACGTCGCGCGCTGCCAGGTAGTTGCCAAAGCCGTTGCGCAAATTCCAGGCCGTCAGGCCGCCCAGGGCCAGCACGGCCAAGCCGGCAAAGGCCAGCAAGGTCAGGGACAGGGTGTGAACGAGTCGCAGCCGCATGTTGTATTGAGGGTGACAGGAAGCACATCAAGCCAGAGGACTGTGAGGCAATTGTGAGCGGCCGCACATCGTTGCCCCATCTTGCCAGGCCAAGCTGCCGGGCATCGATCACTTCAACGGCCTCGCAATGCGCTATCCCCGGATATTACTGATTTTCGCAACCCGACTGATGCTGACGCTCGGCCTGCTGTGCGCGGCGGCCGTCGCAATCGCACAGGCCGGCTCGTCCGCTACCTTGCGCGGCACCGTCGTCGATTTCAAGACCGGGGAAGCGCTGAGCCGGGTCAAGGTGATCTTGCCTAGACTGAACCGCGAGGCCATCACCGACGATCAGGGACGGTTCGAACTGACCCAGGTGGCCGAGGGTGAAGTGGTGCTGCTCGTCACGACTGTGGGTTACGGTCGGTCAAGCCAGACCGTCACGCTGCGGGCCAATGAGTTGCTGGTGTTGAAAGTGGCGCTCGGTGCCGAGGCGGTCAAACCGGCGGCCTCGGACATGGCCCAACTCGACATCGTCAACGTCACGGGTCAGCGCCTTGCTCGCGCCACGGTGGCCCAGGCATCGGTGCACGACATCGGCAACACCGACTTGCAGAACCTGTCGACGGTGCTGGCCAATGACCCCTTGCGCGCCGTCCATAACCTTCCCGGCGTCACCGCCAACCAGGACTTTTACGGCCAGTTCGCGGTGCGCGGTGCCCCGAGCAGCAAGGTCGGCGTGCAGATCGACGGCGTGCTGCTGGACAACGCCTTTCATGGCTTTACCGATCAGGGCGACCTGGGTTCGGTCTCCCTCGCGAACGGGACAATGGTCGACTCGATCACCTTGTACAGCGGGGTAGCTCCGGCTCGCTTTGGCGGCCGGCTCGGTGGCGCCTTGCAGCTGGAGACTCGCGAAGGCAGCCGCGACGGGAGCTTCACGCGCATCGATCTCGACTCGCTTAGCGCCTCGGTGACGACCGAAGGCCCGATTGGCGCAGAAAGACGCGGCTCTTACCTGTTGTCGGCGCGCAAGAGCTTTCTGCAGTACCTGATGTCGAACCTGAAGGTTGGCTCCAGCACCTTGGGCTATGGCGATCTGGATTTGAAGGTGGACTATTCGCTCACGGCCACCGACAAGATCAGCCTGACCACGGTACTGGGCAACTCCGAGATCTCGCGCACCGCCCGGACGGGCATGGCGCAAAGCCGGGATTTCCTGACCCAGGGCCAGGGTACCCAGGCTTTTTCCTCGCTGCGCTGGACCTCGGTGCTCAACCCACAGACCACCTCGCGCGCCCAGGTCTTCTGGACCATGGACGACCAGACGCAGCGCAATCAGGACAGCGACCTGCTGCAGGCAAGGCGAGCCAGCCAGCTTGGCGTGCGCGAGGAGCTGACCTATCGCCTGTCCGACCAGCATCTGCTGGAGGCCGGTTTCAGCCTGGCCCGCCGCAGCACGACCTTGCAGGAGAACTCGCTGTGGAATTACCAGGCCGGGACCTTGGCGACCTCGCTGGTGCGCGCGGCAGATTTCGCCAGCAGCGCGATGGAGACCAGTGTCTACCTGCAGGACAACTTCAGCGCGCTGGATGAACGGCTCAAGCTGAAGGCGGGTGCGCGCGTGGACCGCTCCGGCGCCACCGGGCAGTCGGTATTTCTGCCCCGGCTGGACGCCATCCTGGCCTTGCAGCCCGGCACCCAGCTGTCGGCAGCAATCGGTCAGACAGCGCAGTTCCCGACGATGGACCAGCTGCATGGCAAGTTCGGCAATACCGGCCTGAAGGCCGAGCGCGCCACCACAGCGGCCTTGGCGCTGGAACAGCAACTCGGCGATCGGTGGGGTTTGCGGGCGGAGTTGTACGAGCGTCGCGAGTCCGATGTGATCGACTCGCCGGCCACCCATTTCAGGCTCACCGCCGATGGCCGCTACGCCGTACCGCAAGCTGGTGCCTTGCTGACGAACCAGCTCAAGGGCTACGCGCGCGGTGTGGAACTGATGCTGCAGCGCCAGAGCGCGAACGGCTTCTCGGGCTGGTTGTCGGTGAGCCGCAGTTTCAACCGCTACAAGCCCGGTGACGGCGGGTTGTCCTACTGGGGCGATCAGGACCAGCGCACCGCGGTGACCGCCTATGGCAGCTACCGTTGGAACGACTCGTTGAGCTTCAACGCCACCGGCCGCTATGGCAGCGGCACGCCGCTGCCGGGCTATCTGGGCGCTGCCGGAATGTCCGCGGGTCCGCAGGGCGAAACTCGTGTGAGCTACGACCTGGCGTCAGGCCGCAACACACAGCGCATGGGCTCTTATCAGCGGGTCGACTTGCGAGTCAACAAGGTCATCTACGACGCTCGCTACAAGCTGACCTTGAAGGCCGAGATCGCCAACCTGCTCGGGCATGACAACTGGCGCTACTACGACTATGTCTATCCCGCGGCTGGCGCGCAGAAGACGGTGCTGGTCACCCGCAACACCACCATGCCGCGCCTGCCGACAGTAGGCCTGAGTCTGGAGTTCTGAGTTCGCCTCGAACACCGATGCAACTATGTGCAAATTGTGGGGAAGTTGCCATATTGGCTCCGCATTGGTCGCGCACAGTGAGGCTTCGTTACCGCCTGATCGAAGCTGTTTTCACCACGGAGAACTTTCATGACCCACAGCCTTATCGCCCGGGGACAAGCGGGCTTGGTCGCCATCGCCACGGCCCTGCTTTCGGCCTTCGCCAGCGACGCGACGAACAACTCGCTCGCGGGTCTCCGTCCGGTTAACCCGTCCGCGTGCAAAGCCGCGCCAGCTCCGATCCACTCCTGAATGGACAAACAATGAATTTTTTCAAGACGCCGGCATTCGCCCGGAACCGCGTACCAGTGCCGATGCCCGTCGTCGCCTTGCTGGGATGTTTTGTGCTGACCGCCTGCGGCGGTGGCAGCAGCGACACCACGACCACCAGCAGCACCGCCAGCAGCGGCACCGGCACCAGCACCGCCGGCGTGCTGTGCGACTACAGCAGCAGCCTGTTCAACAGCAGCCCGTCGGTGAATGCCACCGCTACCGCGACCTGGTCCTGCAGCAGCACCTTGCGGTCGTTGACGACCAATGGCTTGCCGGATCACGCCGTGGGCATCTTCCCCAACGCCAATAACCCCAACACCATTGCAGCGAGGAATACCTCAGTGTCTGGGAAGCTGACCCCGACGCTCACCTCGGCCATCACGGCGCAAAGCGGACCCGGCGTGGTGATGGGGTATGTCCTGAATGGCATCAAGCTCGACCCCGGTACGGCCGGCACCTGCGACGATACCGGCAACAACTGTGACCCGGGACGCACCGTCGGTGCCTGGAACCTCGAAGGTATTGGCGGAGCCTTCGCTTTCGGCACCGATGTCAACAATGCGCATGTTCAGCCTGACGGGGCTTACCACTATCACGGCATCCCTGAGGGCTTTGTCGCGAAGTTGAACAAGGGTCAGGCCATGACCCTGGTCGGTTGGGCGGCCGACGGTTTTCCCGTCTATGCACGTTATGGCTACAGCATCGCCACCGACGCGACTTCGGCATTGAAGGTCATCAAGTCCAGCTACCGCATCAAGTCGGTGCCGGATGCCAAACGGCCGGCCATCAGCCTGCTCCCGATGGGCACCTTCACGC
The DNA here is from genome assembly GCA_945898095.1 of Roseateles toxinivorans. Taxonomy (GTDB): domain Bacteria; phylum Pseudomonadota; class Gammaproteobacteria; order Burkholderiales; family Burkholderiaceae_C; genus Paucibacter_A; species Paucibacter_A toxinivorans_A. Next base: position 28,640 of record CAMDHE010000039.1, read on the forward strand.
AGGACTTCGAGTACCTGGCGGGCCTCGGTGATCTCGACGAATGCAACGGCCGCAGCGGCGTGACGCCCGAGTTCCCCAAGGGCATCTACCATTACTACGCGACCGAGAGCTACCCTTATCTGCAACGCTGCGTGAAGGGTCAGATTTGAACGCAGCAGCAACAGGCTGGCGCCATGCCGCGCTGCCGGGGTTGGCGCTGGAAGGCCGGATGCGGCCGGCGGCGTCACAGCGGATCGGCCGCTTCGCCAATATCGCTGCGATGATGGTCGGATCGTTCTGGTTCATTGAGCGCATTGCGCTATCCATCTAGCCGCTGGCATTACGGCACAAACAGTAGTATCCCTTGACCCCTTCGAATCTGACCTTTGACAAGCGTTGCGGCATCGCCTGGCGCCGCAGCGGAATCATCTTTGCGATGAGCCTTGCCATGGTGGCCGCGCTGGCGACCCCTGCACATGCGGCCGCCTTTGTATCCACTCAGCCCACGCCGCGCGTGGAGCATTGGCAAATCCGGCAGCTGGCCATAGAACAGGAGTTGCAGGACCGCAAACGCATGCAAGCCACAAGGCTTGTTTTCGTGGGCGACTCCATCACCGACTTCTGGCTCTTCGACGACAACCCCTGGGTCAGCGGGCAGAAATATGGCCGGCAGCTCTGGAACGAAAGCTTCACCGGCAGCACCCCGCAGAACCTGGCGTTGAACATCGGCATTTCGGGTGACCGCACCGAGCATGTGCTGCATCGCCTCAAGCCGCGCGCGGCCGGTGGTCTGGGGCATCTCGATGCGCAAGGCCTGAAGCCGGAGTTTCTGGTGGTGATGCTCGGCATCAACAACACCTGGGCTGCCGAGTCGCCGGTCGCCGACAGCGTCTTCGAGGGCGTGCGAGCGGTACTGGTGGCGGCGCATCAGCGGCAACCGCAGGCGCGCATCGTGCTGCAATCCATCCTGCCCACCAATGATCCAGCGAAGAACCGCGAGGTGGTGCAGGTGGTGAACCAGCGTCTGCTGGCGCTGGCACGCAGTCCGGAATGGTCAGCCTTCACCAGTTGGCTTGATTTGACTCCCGGCTTTGTCGATGCCCAGGGCCAGCAGGTGGCTGGGCTATTCACCGATGGCTTGCACCCCAACCAGGCGGGCTACCGCATCTGGCGCGATCGTCTGTTGCCCTTCCTGCAAACCTTGCGGCGCTAGGCGCTGACGCCTGGCCGGACCGAACTGATTCGGCAGGCGGCTTGCGGCCTGTAACTGGGTGGGGGTCCTGCAGCAGTGACCAGGCTGCCGACGCGGTGGCTCGTTTGTACAAACCGCCGTCGACTACCTCGGCCATGCGGCGCAGGGCGACCGAATGCAGGGTTTTGGCTTGAATGCTATGGGTGCTGAAACGCGAGATGTACGCGCATAATTGCGTCATTCTGTACATTAGGAGCCCAGAATGAAACAGGCCACCTTCACTGAAGTCCGCAGCCACGCCAAGGCTTATTTTGATATTGTCGAGTCGGGAGAAACCGTTCGCGTCTTACGTAACGGCAAACCCATTGCTGACATCGTTCCTGTAGCGGCCGATCTGCCTTCGTGGAAACGCCGTAAAGCCCAGCCCTTGGTGTTGGATGGCGTTTCTATCAGCCGCATGATTCTCGAAGAGCGTGCCTAAGGACGATCAGAGTGCGCGTCTTCTTCGATAGTTCGGCCTTCGCCAAGCGCTACATCAGTGAGCCTGGCACCGACAAAGTCCTGGCGTGGTGCGACCAGGCAACGGAAATCGGCCTGTCCGCGATAGCTCTGCCGGAAATCATTTCCGCGTTCTGCCGTTTACGTCGTCAGGGCAAGATCGATGATATCCAGTATCGGCAAATGAAAAACTTGCTTCTGGCCGATATCGAGGATGCCGCGATATGCGACCTGACCCCAACGGTGCTGGCACGGTCGATCACCAGTCTGGAAGCCAACGTGCTACGCGGCATGGACGCCATCCATATCGGTAGCGCCGTGGCATTGCAGGCGGACGTCTTTGTATCTGCCGATGTACGACAGCGCGAAGCTGCAGGAAAAGCTGGGCTGAAGGTCGAGTTGGTCTGAGCAGCAGGGGATGGCGGTGATTTGATGGGGGAAAGATTTATCGCAAGTCGTACCGCCCCCTTGGCGCCGATGAACCAACCGGCCGCTGCCCGCGCAATACAGACGCTCACTGCGGCTGTGGCAAATGCGTGAAGATCGGTAGTGAAAAATCCAATTTCATCTCACCAGCGCTGGCGTTGCCGCCGACAGTTTTGTGAATCGGGCGAATTTCGAAATCAAAGCGCCGAATACGCGCCCAAAGTCCGGCAGCCTGGCCGACTGCAGCAGGCGCAAAAAAGCCAGTAGGCCTTTCAGGGCGATCATCCTCAGCAGCCAGCGAATGTTGTAGCCTGCCGCGCACAGCACCGCGTGCAAGCGGTCGCCCAGTTCACCCTCCAGATGGCAGTGGTCCATCCGATGATCCGCTCTAAGGTGGCCGGTGATTGGCTCGATGGCTTGACGGTAGAATTTCTGACTTTATGCACCTCTCTACAACGTCGAAGGATGCCGCTGCGCTTGACTTGCGCGCCCTCGTCGCGGTGCTGCTGGGCGTGGCGCTGGGGTCGCTCGACACAGCGATCGCCAACACCGCCCTGCCGGCGATCGCGGCTGATCTGCAGGCCTCACCGGCCGCCTCGGTCTGGGTCATCAACGCCTACCAGTTGGCGATCATGGCGACCTTGCTGCCCCTCGCTGCGCTCGGCGATTTATTCGGGCCCCGTCGGGTTTTTCTCGGCGGGTTGATCTTTTTCACGCTGGCATCGCTGGCTTGCGCTTGCGCCAGCACCTTGACCGAACTGGCCGTCGCGCGTGCGCTGCAAGGCATTGGAGCCAGCGGCGTCATGAGCGTCAACCTGGCATTGATCCGGATGATTTATCCGGCTGCGCGGATGGGCCGCGGCGTTGGACTGAATGCCCTGGTGGTCGGCGTTTCGTTTGCCCTCGGCCCGACGATTGCCTCGCTGGTTTTGTCGGTCGCCGCATGGCCCTGGCTGTTTGCGATCAATGTTCCGCTGGGTCTCATCGCGATCGCCTTCGGCCTGCCGGGCCTGCCCCATGCGCCGCGTCGAGATCATCATTTCGATGCCTTGACGGCGCTGCTGACCGCGCTGACTTTTACTGCGCTGATCCTGGGGCTGAGCACCGCCACCCAGCGTGAGCCGCTGGTCATCGTGCTCGGCCTGCTGGGCATTGCCGCGCTCGCCGCCTTCTTCCTGCTGCGGCGTCAGGCGGGTCATCCGGCGCCGATGCTGCCGGTCGACCTGTTGCGCCGGCCGATGTTTGCTCTCTCGACCCTGACTTCGATGGCCTCGTTCACGACGCAGGGGCTGGCCTTTGTCGGGCTGCCTTTCTATTTTGAATTGGTCCTGCACCGCAATCCGGTCGAGACCGGCTTCATGATGTTGCCCTGGGCGATCATCGTCGCACTGTCGGCACCGATCGCCGGCCGGCTGTCCGATCGATATCCGCCTGGCCTGCTCGGCGGCGTGGGGCTGGCCATCCTCAGCGCCGGCATGGTCGCGCTGGCGTTATTGCCTGCCGATCCCTCGGCGCTGAACATCGCGCTGCGCATGGCAGTTTGCGGCGCTGGCTTCGGCTTGTTCCAGGCGCCCAATTTGCGGGCCATGATGTCGAGCGCACCGCGCGAGCGCAGCGGTGGTGCCAGCGGCGTGATCGCCATGGCAAGGCTGATTGGCCAGACGACTGGCGCTGCCCTGGTGGCGCTTTGCTTCGGGCTGGCAGCGACGCAGGGGCCTGTCTTGGCCCTTGCTCTGGGAGCAGGTTTTGCTGCGCTGGGCGCGACGGCCAGCTTTGCCAGGCTTTGGGCCGACTGATCGTCAGGCCGGCGAAGTCCGGGCTGCCGCGATTGCCGCCACCCGGGCGGTGACTTCCTTGCGGAACCGGTTCAACTCCTGGACATTGGCGAAGCTGCGCTCCATCAGCAAGCTCATGTTGTGCAGGATGCGCTCGACCACCTTGCCCTCCCAGACGGCGTCGAACTGGATTTGCTTGTCCAGCCAATGTTCGAGCCAATCGGGGTCAGGAATCCGGCTCTGGATGGTGTCGCGGGGGAACAGCGTCGCATTGACATGCAGATTGGTCGGATGCAGCGCTTGCGCAGTGCGGCGCGCACTGGCCATCAGCACGCCGACCTTGGCGAAGGCGGCGCGGGCTTCGTCGCCGAACTTGACCAGCGCCCGCTTCATATAGCGCAGATAGGCGCCGCCATGGCGTGCTTCGTCGCGTGCCAGGGTTTCGTAGATCGCTTTGATGACCGGCTCGGTATGCCATTCAGCAGCCCGCCGGTACCAGTGATTGAGCCTGATTTCGCCGCAGAAATGCAGCATCAGGGTTTCCAGCGCCGGGGCCGGGTCGAAATCAAAACGCACCTCGTGCAGCTCGGCTTCGGTGGGGGCCAGATCAGGCCGGAAACGACGCAGGTATTCCATCAGCACCAGCGAATGCTTTTGTTCCTCGAAAAACCAGACGCTCATGAAGGCCGAAAAATCGCTGTCGTCCTTGTTGTCGCGCAGGAACATCTCGGTGGCTGGCAAGGCCGACCATTCGGTGATCGCATTCATCTTGATCGTCTGGGCCTGGGCATCAGTCAGCTGGCTGGCATCGAACTTGTCCCAAGGGATGTCGGTATCCATATTCCAGCGCACGGCTTCCAGCTGTTTGAAAAGTTCCGGGTAAAGCATTGGTAATCCTGTTGATTTGAAAATCTTTTTGTCTCAGGCCTGTGCAGCGCGCCATCGGGATACCTCGCCGGCGATGGCGGAGAGTGCAGTGACGCGGCGGACGCCGTCAAGGCCCGAGCCCCGCTGCAAGGCCTGCGAACTGCCGCCAGCCCAAAGCGCGACGCCGGGCGGCAATTGCGCGCGCAACTCGCCCAGGCTGCGTTGCACCATGCCGGTTGACAGGATGCCGGTGAAGCTCAGGGCGACGATGTCGGCCTTGTGCGAATTGGCCGCGCGGATCAGTTCGTCCAAGGGTGTCTGTACCCCGAGCGACAGGCATTGGCAGCCTGCCAAGGCCAGCATGGTTTCGACCATCAGCAGACCCAGACCATGTTGCTCGCCGGGCAGGGTGGTCAAAACAACCCGCGGCCGCTCGGCCAAAGCATCGCGGGGAATCGATTGCAAGGCCTGACGCAGCAACTGTTGCAGCGATTCGGTATAGATATGTTCTTCAAAAATCGCCAGTTCGCCGTTCAGCCATTTTTCCCCGATCAAGCCTGTCAATGGCGCAATCAGCTCGAGCAAGCAGGGTCCGAGCCCCATGCGCAGCATCGCCTGTGAAAGCAAGCGCCGCAGGCCATCGACATCATGAGCGATCAGCATCTCGATGCACCTAGCCTGCTCCTTGAGCAGCGATGCCCCCGTCGCCGCCACTTGCCTGGCGCTGGTCTGGACCAGCAGCAAGGCCTCAAGTGCTTCATGGCTGGCTGCCACCACCCGGCCCGGGCGATGCCCTGCGTCGAGCAGACGTTTCAAGAGGCGCAGGCGCTGCACCTGCTCGGCCGGGTAGACCCGCTCGCCTGAAAGATCGCGCAGCGGGGCCGGGAAACCATAGCGGCGCTCCCAGGCTCGGAGCAAGTCCTTGCTGATGCCGGTATCCCGCTCGACCGCCGAAATGCCCGGCAGGCCTTGCAGCAGCGCATTGGCGGCATCGACTCGGATCTTGGAGTTGCCGGGAGAGGTCGGGGATTTCAATTTATTTGTCTAGGACAAAAGTGAGACAGAAATATCGAATTGGCATAATATATAGGCTGAATCGACGTTTGACCTAGGACAAATAATGGGCAAGAAATCTAAATGGCTTTTGCTTCTGCGCTGGCTCGGCCTCGCGCTGACCCTGAGCATCGGGCCGGCCGCCTGGGCCGCCACCAACAACTGTCCCGCATTATTGCAGCGCGACATGCTGCGCTTGCAGGACGAAAAACCACAACCCCTTTGCCAATATGCAGGGCGTGTGGTGCTGGTCGTCAACACCGCCAGTTTTTGCGGTTTCACACCGCAGTACAAGGCCCTTGAAGCCTTGTCGAGCCGCTATGCCGAGCGCGGCCTGGTGGTGCTCGGCTTCCCGTCGAATGACTTCGGCAGCCAGGAGCCCGGCAGCAACAAGGACATCGCCGAGTTCTGCGAGAATACGTTCAACGTCAAGTTTCCGATGTTCACCAAGTCACATGTGCTGCCCGGCAAGCCGTCGACCAATCCGCTCTTCGCCGAGCTCGCAAAGCGCACCGACCAAGTGCCGAAGTGGAATTTCCACAAATATCTGATCTCCCGCGACGGCAGTGAAGTCCGCAGCTTCGGCTCGACCATTGACCCTGCCGGCCGGGCCTTCACGCAAGAGCTCGAGCGCCTGCTGGCCAAGCCATGAATTCAAGACCTGCCTCATGTCTGCAGCATCATCGGCATTGATCCGCTCGCAGCCTGATGCGGGAGCTTCCGCTGCCGCCGGCCATGCCGCGGCGCTGCTGCCATTTCTGCGCCAGCTGGGGCAGCCGGGCAGCATGCAGTCGCCGCGCCGCGTGGCGGTGATCGGATCGGGGATCGCGGGGCTTTCGGCCGCCTGGGCCATCAGTTCGCAGGCGCAGGTGACCCTGTTTGAGGCGGGAAAATATTTCGGCGGCCACACGCATACGGTCGAGGTCGAACTCGAAGGCCATAAGCACGGCGTCGACACCGGTTTTCTGGTCTTCAACGAGCGCACTTATCCGCTGTTGATCCAGTTGTTCCAGCAATTGGCGGTCGAGGTCGCGGCCAGCGAGATGTCCTTTTCAGTCCAGTTGCCCGACCAAGGCCTGGAGTGGAGCGGTACCAATTTGAACGGTGTTTTCGCCCAGCGCTACAACCTGTTGCGGCCGGGTTTCTGGGGCATGCTTGCCGACCTGCTGCGCTTCAATGCCTTGTGCAATGCCTTGGCCAGTTCCGGCGAAGAAGCTGCGATGGCGCAGCCGATCGGCGAGTTCCTGCGCGAGCAGCGCTTCGGCAATGCCTTCCGCGACTGGTATCTGATGCCGATGGTGGCTTGCATTTGGTCCTGCCCGACGGCGCAGATGCTGAGCTTTCCGGTCAGTACTTTGATCCGTTTTTGCCATAACCACGGCCTGCTACAGATCAGCCAGCGGCCACAATGGTTCACCGTCAATGGTGGGGCCAAGCGTTATGTCGACAAGTTGCTGGCCGGCATCAAGGATGCGCGGCTATCGACGCCGGTGACCGGTGTGCAGCGAATGCCACAGGGTGGTGTGATGCTGCGAACCGGGCAGGGCAGCGAGCGCTTCGATGCGGTCGTGATGGCCAGTCACAGCGACCAGTCGCTGCGCCTGCTCGACGATGTCAGTTTGCAGGAGCGCCAGGTCTTGGGCGCCATCGGCTACCACTGCAACCGTGCGGTGCTGCATACCGATGCCAGCTTGTTGCCGCGCCGTCGTCGTGCCTGGGCGGCCTGGAACTACGAGCATGGCGGGCGCCGGTCAGGCGTGGAAGAACAGGCAGTCTGCCTGCACTATCTGCTCAATCGCCTGCAGCCCTTGCCTTGGCAGCAGCCCTTGCTGGTCTCGTTGAATCCGGTGCGCGAGCCGGTACAAAAACAGATCCTGGGCGAATTCGATTACGCGCATCCGGTCTTTGATGCGGCAGCAGTGGCGGCACAGTCCAAGGTGGGCCTGTTGCAAGGGCAAGGCGATGTCTGGTTCTGCGGTGCCTGGACCCGCTATGGTTTTCACGAGGACGGGCTGCTGTCGGGCCTGACGGTGGCCAAAGCGCTGCTCGACGGCTGGGCGCAGCGCCCTGCATTGGCGGCAGGATGAACGCACTTGGCACAGGCGCATGGCCACAACAGGCCTTGATCGGGCGCGGTCTGGTCAGGCACAGGCGTCTGCGGCCCAAACTGCATGAATTTGATTACCGCAGCTACTTCTTGATGCTGCCGATGCGTCGGCTGCGGCGCGAGCCCTGCGCGGCCTTGCACCGCAATCACAATGGTTTGCATTGGCTCGCATTCCATGACGCCGACCATGGCGACGGCGGCTCCGACAGTCTGGCCTGGATCGACGCGGTGCTGCACAGCGAGGGCATCGCCGACGCCGATGGTGAGGTCTGGCTGCATTGCTTTCCGCGCGTACTCGGTTTTGCCTTCAAGCCGGTCAGCTTCTGGTATTGCCAGCGCAAGGATGGATCGCTGGCCGCCATCCTGGTTGAAGTCAACAACACCTTCGGCGAGCGCCATTGCTATCTGCTGCAAGGCGAGGGTACCGAGGCCCTGGCCTATGGCCACGAACTGCAGGCGCGCAAGGTCTTCCATGTCTCGCCCTTCTGCCGCGTCGCCGGCAGCTACCGCTTCCGTTTCATGCACAGCAGCAGCGGCCGCACGCTGGCGCGTATCGACCATGAGGACGAAGGCGGGACGCTGCTGCAGACCAGCGTTTCAGGCCGCTTGCAGCCGCTCACCCATGCCAATGCCCGGGCCGCATTTTTTGCCATGCCCGCCCTGAGCTTGATGCTGGTCGCACGCATCCATTGGCAGGCCATCAAACTCGCCTTGAAGCGCCTGCCG
>CAMDHE010000040.1 GCA_945898095.1 Roseateles toxinivorans
CGCAAAAGCTGCTGACTGCCCAAGGCATCAACGATGTTCATGCGGCCCGACCCCTGGACCTGGAGCAGCGCCAGGTCGACCGGACTTTCGACATAAGCGAGCTCATCGCCACGCAGCCGCGTACGCTGTTCGGTCTCGATCTGCTGGCGCGTGTAATAAGGGCGGCGCTGGTTCAGGTCGGCCGGCGCGCCATGCACCGGCACAGTGAAACCGGCTTGCGGCTTGCGACTGGCTTGCAGCAGCGGCTCGTAATAGCCGGTGATCAGGCCCTGCGCGTCGCCGCCAAGACTTTCGACCCGGTAGGGCTGCAGGTGCTGCATCAGCCACAGCGCCGCCTCGACATCGTCGGCCGGCGCCGCCATGAAGGCCAGCGCACAGACCTCGGCCCAACCGGCCGCCGGCTTGTTGCAGCCGCGCAGCAAGGCCGGCCATACCTCAACGGCGTGATCCTGGCCCCAACCCGGCAACTCGCCCCATTCGACCGGGATCCAACGCGAGTTCTCGCGCAGCAACATGTCGCGCTGGCGCAAGCTGTTGTCCAGCGCCGGTGTGCGCGCTGCCGGCTTGGCCAAGGGCAGCAAGGGCAATGAAGGCGGCGTCGAGCAGGCCGCCATGCCGCCTAGAATCACAGCGGCGGCACAACCGTGCAGCCAGCCTGAAATCGAGGTCAACGACATGGATTTGCTCTTGCTGGAGGCCCTCGGCGCCTTGGCCTTGTTCGTGTTCATCATCTGGTGGACCATGTTCTCGGGGCGCAAAGGCGGCGAGCGGCAGCAAGACCAGGACCAGTGAGCCGAAGCGCGCCGCTCAGTGCAAGGTGCTGCTGTCGGCCAGCATGAACTCGGCGACTTCGGTGTAAAAAACTTCGGCTTCCTCAGTGACACAGAGCAGGCGCCCGCTCATGCTGCCCTGCGGCGTGCCGATCTGCGCCCATGAGCTGTACTGGAACTTCTGCCCCGGCGCCAGCAAAGGCTGATGACCAACCAGCGCCAGGCCTTGCACTTCCTGCACCAGATTGTTCGCATCGGTGATGCGCCAATGACGGGCAATCACCTGCGCGGTGATATCGCCAGTATTTTCAATCGTGATCTGGTAGCTGTAGGCGTAGATCGCCCGCTCAGCCTGGGTCTGCTCAGGTAGCGCTTGCACGATCACGCTGCAGTTCAATTGCGGTTTTGCCATGAGGCGGATTCTAGTTCTCCCGCCCGGTTTTTGCCGCGAGTTGGCCCGGTCTTGCCAACTGACCCGCTGTAAACGAGCGCTCGAAATCAGGCGAGCAGGCTGAAATGGGCAAGATCCGCACCCTCGCTAATCAAAAATCTATGGCGAGGGTTCCACCTCTGCTAGCCGCGGCATTTAGGGATGCTCTGCATAACTCAACGCGAGTAGGTGCAGCGCGGATCGGGATGGGATGCAAGGCGCGTTTTGCAGCCAATAGCGCGTGCTATTGGCAATAAATGCAACGCCGCAGACCGCCCGAGGCCGGGCTAGCACAAGCCGTGAGGGGTTATGCAGAGCATCCTTAGGTGTTAAAACCCGCTTGGTTCTTTTTAAATTCGGAAAAATCAAATAACTCTCAGGAGTAAACCCCATGGTCAATGAAATCATCGTGATTGGCGATCTGGAGATGCGCGAAGGCGTTTCAATGGACGAGTACAACAAACTGCTTGGCAAAATGTACAAGATCGTGAGCTCGATGCCGGGCTTTCAGTCAGTCAAGAAATTCACTGCTGACGACGGTGAAACAGTGAGTATTTATCGGTTTGAGTCAGAACAGGCGCTGGAAGCCTGGCGTACCCAGCCCGACCATATAGAGGCGATGAAGCGCGGCCATGCCGAGTTCTACGCCTCGGGGCATTTGCAAATTTGCAAGGTGATCCGGGAGGTTGGCTTCAAAAAGCCTTGAGTCAAACCATGGCGATAGGGACTCATTGTTTACAGAATCTCCCTCACCAGTCTCTTTATAACGGTTCTGGACTGGCTGCCTTCTGGTATTGATTCCAATTCCAGACTGAACCTGCACCGCTCACCCGCGCTGGTTATGACCATCAGACTTTCAATATCAGCAGCGGCTTCCATCCGATGTCGTTCATATCGCGGCCCATACTTGCGCGGCGGCAAGTGATTCTTGATCAGCGCTTCAACAGCTGCAGCGCCCTGGACATCGCCAAAAGGTGAGGCGGTTGACCAGGTTCCATCCGGATGAAATAGCCTGGCCGCGCCAGCAGCATCGCGTCTGTCGACACAGTCAAGAAACCGCATCAAAAGCAAGCGCTTGGAATTTCTTGCCGCGTAGCTTGTATGCAGCAGCGCCTGTGCGTGAGCAGAATGAGGCTCAACCAATTCTGTCGCATACAGCTTTTGAAGCTCCTGATTTTCATACGAACGACGTCGCGGCGCTATTTTGTCGATTGCATAAATTGCCTGCGCGCGCTTCTCCAGGATCAGCGGGTCCATCGACTTGGGTTCGCCACCTCCACCCAGACAACCGCCCACACAGGCCATCACCTCAATCGCCACATAATCATCGCGCCAAGTTTCTGTTTGCAGCATATATTGGGCTGCTGCAATACCATTGCAGACGGCGACCTTGCCGACGCCGGCGATCTCGGTTGATTTAACGCCCTGACTCACGCCGCGTAACTGATGCCATTCCAAGGGCAGCGAGTTTTCCAGACCGACGAAATGGCTTGCGGTTCGCGCCACCGCTTCCATAACCCCACCCGATGCGCCGAAAATCTGTCCGGCGCCGGTGCTTTCACCCAGCGGGTTGTCAAATTCACCATTTTCCGACAAGGCATCAAAGGCAATACCGCGCGCCCTGATCATTCTGGCCAGTTCGCGCGTCGTGAGTACATGGTCTATATCACCCGATAAACCAGGCCGCATGGCCTCATCTTTCTTGGCGGTACAGGGCATCACGCTGACCACATAAAGCTCTTGCTTGCCCTCGGCGAAATCGGGCCCAAGCGTAGCTGCAAACGGACCCCGTTTGGCGATTGCGCCATGCATTTGCTGTGGTGATTTTGCAGTACTCAGGTGGGGCAGAAGATCAGGTCGGTTGATCTCGACCCAGTTCACCCATCCCGGACAGCAGGAGGTAAAAAGCGGCAGCTTCTTCTGACTCCTCAGACGCACCACAAACTCTGACGCTTCCTCCATGACGGTCAGATCTGCAGCAAAATTGGTATCGAAGACATAATCAAAACCCAGCTGTCTCAGGGCATTGATCATTCTGCCCGTACTCACCGTACCCGGTTTCATTCCAAACTCTTCACTGATCGCAACCCTTGTTGCGGGCGCCACCTGGACGGCAGAGATACGCCGGCGTGAATCGAGGATATTCAATACATCATGCCAATGGGGCGCCTCGATCAAGGCACCCACCGGGCAGACCAAGGTGCATTGCCCGCAGGAGATGCATTTGGTGTCAGCCAGGGATTGATCAAAAACATTGACGGGCAAACGCTCGGACCCCCTCTCGGCAAATCCTATAATATATTGTTGTTGTCCCGCCTGACCGCAGGCTTCAGCGCACAATCCGCATTCAACGCATTTTGAAAGATCCCTCCAGATACTCGGTGAAGTGTGGTCAGTCAGCCGATGTTCCGGATGCTCTGTGGATCCTCTCGGCAGGTATTCCCAACGGTCCTCCAATTGATTTTCCCGCACAATATTTTGCAGTTTGCAAGCCCCGTTGACTTCGCATTGCATGCATTCTTTGGGGTGGCGGGCCAACAGCCATTCTGCATCTGCCTTGCGAAATTCCTGCAGATCCCTGGAATCGGTTTCTACAATATCACCTGATTTCGCCTTGGTGACGCAAGCCGGTTGTGCTCGGGCTTCGCCTTCGACATCAACAAGGCACATCCGGCATACGGCATGGGAAGGCAAGCGCGGGTAATAGCACAGCGTGGGGATATATACACCTGCTTCCCTCGCAGCATCGAGAATCGTCGCGCCATCAGGCACTTCGACAGGTCTGCCGTTCACGCTAAGGTTGATCATTGACCTGAAACTCAATTGACGATTTTGTGGGCATTTATAATCGCAATGTTGCGAACCAGACAGGCCATCTTATCGAGGCCCTGAAAAATTGATAGCCCCGACGGGGGATCAAGGTCGGCTTTCTGGCTTTGTCCCCCCACAAAGTTTGGGCCCTTGTCAGGTGGATCAATTCAGCGGCCGGCAGTCAATAGAGCAGCCCTGAGACTGGTTGAAGGTGCTCGTCCAACTCGGTCAGGACGAGCCGTGACGTCAAACTCAAGGCTGTGTCCAAATTTCAGACCTCTAGTCTGCTCTCTCACTTGCGCCACTTGGCTCGATACGTATAAAATGATCCCATGTAGTCACAGGTGCATTCGCTATGGAAATATTTCAGATTCGTGAGGCCAAGGCTAGTTTTTCTGCGTTGGTGCTTGCTGCTGAAAAAGGTCGGCCCACGCTCATCAGCCGCCATGGTCAACCCTGCGCAATGATTGTGTCGGTTGCCGATGGCGCACGCCTCTATCCGCTGGAAATGCCCAACCTGGCCAACTATTTGTTGGATCTGCCTGAGCCACTAGAGACTGAGCGCGACACCACGCCGCTTCGGGGTGTCGATTTTGTATAACGGTTATCTACTTGACACTACGGTGATCTCGATTCTGGCACCGGGGCGTGGAAACATTGTGCCCACCCCGCTGGGCGAATGGCTGCAAGTCCATCACAAGGAACTTTTCCTCCCCGCTATTGCGGTGGCGGAAATGGCTCAAGGCATTGGCAAGTTGCGCCGCGCTGGTGGTACGGAGCAGGCCGATCGCCTTGACCGTTGGCTCGACGGATTGTTGGCCACCTATGCGGATCGCATCTTGCCTTTGGATGCACAGGCCGCCCGGCTCGCGGGTCAAATTTCTGATGCGGCTATGTCAAAGGGCTGCCATCCAGGTTTTGCCGATGTCGCGATTGCCGCGCTGGCCCAAAACGCTGGCCTGCTCTTGTTGACCAGCAACCTCAAACACTTTCAGCCACTCGGCGTGGCCTGCGTGGATCCATTGATGGCATTGCCTTCAGTGTGATGGAGTTCATGCTCACCGCGGTGCGCCTGCTTGCGCTACAAGAGGCCTTGCTCTACAAATTGGGTGACGACAGCCTGGCAGGAAAATCTCAAAAAACAAGCAGCGTCCGCGGCGGCGGTAGGGCGCGGTGAAGCACCAAGACCAGGCTCATGACCGCAGAGCCGGGTTGGTCGCTCTGAAGTTCTGCAGACTTGTGGCCTGAATCCGAGGTCGCCATGGGGGTCAGGCCTCAGGAATTGAAGTCGGTCGCCTGCAGCACGATGGGCTGGCCATGCGGTGTGCGGTCGGCGGCATGGTCCCAGGCCTGGGCACAACGCGACAGTTCGGCCGCGTCGGTGGCGCCTTTGGCGGCCACCAGGTCTTCGAGCGCCGCCAGCCAATGCCGGTAGTAGGTGTCGCCCAGGTCAGCATCCCCGGCGGCCTGCGCCGCCGTGATGCGGGCCGACAGCGCGGCGGCCCATTCGGGCCAGCTGAACAGGCCGCGTTGGTGCAGTTGCAGCGTGATCGCGAAAGCCTGGGCCTGCCAGGGCTCGGCGAACACCGGGGCGCTGTCGGGGCCGGCGGATTCGCCCGCAGGCAGGCCGGGGCAGATTGAGAAGTCAATCATGGCTGACTCCGGCTGACCGTCGGGTCGACGAGCGGATCCAACATGCTTTCCCAGGCGTCCAGGCCCACGCGCAAGCTCGGATCAGCGTCCGGGCCCCACAGGTCCTGGCCCTCGAACACCAAACCGTACAGCCATTGCGGCTGCTCGCCCAGGCCTTGGGCGTTGCTGTCGGCGAACACATGCACGCCATGCACCCGCTCGACGGTGCCGGGCTTGCCGCGGGCATAGGCTGGCAGCCGGCTGTGGTGGTCTGGCTGCAGCGCCGAGGTGATCACAAGGTCGCCAGTCGCGAAGCGCGCCGGGGCGCTGGGCACTCGCTCGGTGGGCGAGCCCTTGGCCAGCGCGGCGGCCACCTGCTCGGCCGCCAGCAGCCGCGGCAAGGCCGGCGCCGCTTGCTGCGCATGGCCGGCGGCCAGCTCGTCCTCGCTCACCAACTCGCGTTCCTCCAGCAGCCGCTGCAGGCCGGCCAGCCAGATGCGGTAGTAGCTCAGCGTGGCGTAGTCAGGCAGGGTCTCGCGCGCGGAGCGACTTTGGTCGATGTTCCAGGCCCCGGTGGCTCCCATCGCCAGCGTCAGCGCCAAGACCCGCGGCTCCCAGCTGGCGTGCCACAACTCGCCCTCGGCTTCGGGCAGCACAATGCCCTCGACTTGGCGACCGCCCAGATCGGCATTGCTGATGTAACTCATGCCAAGGGCCTCGCCATCTCATCCTGCGGCGCCGGCGAGCGGGCCAGGCCAGTGCCTATCATCGAGTCGCGGCTGACCAACTCGGCCAGCGCGGCTTCGTCCAGGTTCTCACTGCCGGGCGGGCGTTGCGGGATCACCAGGTAGCGCACCTCGGCGGTCGAATCCCAGACCCTGATGCCCATGCCCTTAGGCAGCGTGACGCCAAAATCAGCCAATACGCCGCGCGGATCGCGCACCGCCCTTGCGCGGTAAGGTGCGCTCTTGTACCAGGTGGGCGGCAGCCCCAGCACCGGCCAGGGGTAGCAGCTGCACAAGGTGCAGACCACCAGGTTGTGCTGCTCAGGCGTGTTGACCACCGCCACCATATGTTCGCCCTGACGGCCGGTATAGCCCAGCGAAGCGATGGCCGCCGTGGCGTCGCGCAACAGCCACTCCCTGAAATCAGCGTCGGCCCAGGCCCGGGCCACCACCCTTGCGCCGTTGCGCGGGCCGATGCGGGTCTGGTAGGTGTCGATCAACACATCAAGCGCGGCCGGGTCGATATAGCCCTTCTCGGTCAGCACGGTCTCGAGTGCACGCACGCGCAAGTCCATCTCGCCGAGCTCGCTGTGGTCGTCAGCATGGTCATGGTCGACGTGCCCATGGTGGGAATGATCTTTAGTCATGGCAGCACTTTCAGGATTGGCCCATCCATGATGACGGACGGGCAGTTCAAGGCCAAGTATTGCACCTCGAAGCAACTCTTGCCCCGCAACATCGTAGATGCGGGCGATGGACGCCCACTATGGGCTTCGACCTCGCTGGCGCACAAAACATGCGGCAGGTCGGCTTGGATTGACCAATCCCTTCCAACGCCGATCAGGCCTTGGAACTGGGTCTTGCGTCCATGCGCTTGATCCAGGCGGCGGTCCAGGGATGCTCTGCGGCGATCGACTGGCCGACCATTGCCCCGAAGGTCAAAAAGCAATAGAGCAGGATGTCGGCAAGGGTCAGGTGGTCGCCACAGACGAACTGACGATTCCCCATCATGTCGCCGAACCACTTCAGGCGATCCTTGGCGATAGCCTTCAATTCGTCGGCCGCAACAGGACCCACAAGCATGATCCGCGATTCGAACAGCTTGCGACCTTCAGCGGCACGGAAGGCATTGCTCAAGGGCTCGCAGATGTTCAGGTCGATGCGCCGCGTCCACATGCGTGTCTCAGCTCGCGCTTCCGGCGTAGCACCGATCAGCACGGGGGCCGGCTGCATCTCTTCGAGATATTCACAGATCGCGGTGATCTCACAAATAAAACGGCCATCGTCCAATTCCAGAGCTGGAGTTTGGCCCGCAGCATTGACCGCGGTGTTGTAGGGCGGGCGGCGGTTTTCACCGCCCATCAGGTCGACCGTGACGATCGGCAGATTCATGCCTTTTTCGGCCAAGAACATGCGCACCACATGCGGGTTGGGTCCAATTGAGCTATGCAGTTTCATCGAATTTACCTTTCGTTGTTTCGCGGTTGGTCAGGGTCGGGGTCGGGACGCGCGAGTATTGCACTGCGACCAGCCTAAGACGATTCAAGACTTTTAAGGTATTGGTGGCGGACGGTTGACTGTCTAAACCGCAAATTTCTGAGCCAAATAGCAATGGAGAGTAATGCTGCGGACTGGCGGGGGCTCCGAAATTTTCAACTTGCGCTCGTACTGGAATGCGTCTCCAACCGGCGTTGCCCGAGCGCGGTCAGGCGGTATCGCTGGCTGCGGCTGTTAGGCTTGTCAGGCCGGGTCATTTCAATCAGGCCACCTTCCAGCGTCGGCAACAGATAGGCCTTGCGAAAATGTGGCGTGTGCTTCAAGCCCAATGCGTCTTGCAGCGCACTGCGAGTGTGCTCGCCTTGTGCTGCCGCTACCAGTAGCCGCATGACTTCCCCTGTGACTTGGTCGGTGACTTGGTCGGTGACTTGGTCGGTGGTCGAAATTGCCGCCCGTGTCCGCGGATGATTGGGCAATCGGATTACAAACGAAAGTCGGTCGTCATCCGTTTCAAACAGCGGCGAAGGCGAGCCGTTGGCGGTCATCACCTTGAGGATTTTCGGGATGCCCGTCGAGCGTCCTTCCGTCAGGTCAAGCTCCTTCAGGAACTCCCCAATCCGCCGATTGCGGTATCGACGGCTAACGGCGCGCCCAGCCTGAAAGTCCGCCAGCCGGATCGACCGGTCCGGACCGGGGAAGCTCAAGATGACCAAATCTTCGTTGCTGATGCGCACCTCAATAGGCTCGCGCTCTTCATATGACCGGTGGTAGACCGCATTGGCCAAGGCCTCCTCGATGGCTGCGTAGGGGAAGTTCCAGACCCGCGTGGCCTCGGCGCGATCCGGGTGCTTGATGACCGTCTCGCGCAGGTAGTTGCGCTGGATGTAATTCAAAGCCTCGCGCGTCATCCGCGCCAGAGGACCCTTGAAGATTTTTTCCTCGAAGCGATCACCGCCAGCACCTTCAGGGAACCAGACCACATCGATCTGCACGCCAGGGAAAAATCGCTCCGGCGTGTCATTGAAGAACAGCAAGCCCACATTCTTGGGCCAAGGTGATTCGGTGGGCCCGCCCACCAAGTTTATCTGCCGCGCCAAAGCCTCGACCGACAGCCCCGACGCATCAGCTGCCAGCGCACTACCCACCTCCTGCAAAAAGGCCTGCATCAGCGGTTTGGAAAGATCATCAATCCGCGCCGACTGGTTGAAGCGGTCGTCGAACGGCACCTTGGCAGCCAAGCTCAACAACTCCTGTTCGGTGTCGCCCTTTGCCTCGACCGTACTGCTGTATCGCCGGATGTAGTAATGCCAAGTCTTCTTCTTGGCTGTGACAGCTTCGGGGGCTTTGTAGGGACGGTTCTGCCCGCCCGGCGCCCACAGCACGAGCAGCTTATGCCCCTCAAACTCCTCAACGCTCAGTAGCGGGAAATACGGCGGCTGGATCAACTGGCAATACGCCAGTAGTTCGCGCTGAATTTTGTCCAACTGGTTGTCCGGCAAACCCGCTGGCGGAAATACGGGCTGGCCATTGGCATCGCAATCCTGCCCGATCACCACGTAACCGCCGCCGAGGTTTTCAAAGTCGTTGGCATAGGCGCACAGGGTGCGGATAATCGCGTCCGGGTTCCACCCGGTCTTGTACTCGATGCGTTCGCCTTCGACCGTGCGCTGGCGAAGCAGGTCGGTGAGGTTGATGGGGAGCTTGCTCATATTCATCCCGAAACTTCCGCCGTCTTCGATGCAAAAGTTCAAACAGACTTTCCGTACGGATTCCGTACAGACTGTTTCTTGCAATAAAAAGGACTTGGCATCTCTGCTAAGCCCTTGATTTTAAAGTAATTTTTGGTGCGCCCGGCCGGTCTCGAACCAGCAACCCCTGCCTTCGGAGGGCAGTACTCTATCCATTGAGCTACGGGCGCAGCGTCGGCCATTCTAGCAGCGGGCGGGCATTCGGCCGGCATTGGCCGACAGCGTAGATATAATCTGCGGCTTTGCGGTCCGCTCTGGCGGGTGCGCGATTTGTTCCATCGCAAACATCAATGCCAAGGCCTACGAGGATTTCATGAGCGGACCCCAAGATCACAATCAAGCCCACGACGAAGAATCGCACGAAGGGCCGATCAAGACCCCCAAGCAACTGGCCTTGGCCGTGTTGTTTGCCTTTGTCGTGCCGGTCATCGTGATCGTGATGCTGGCTAGCTATGTGACGACCGAGAGCAAGCCGTCCGCTGGCAGCGAAGCGCTGGAAGCACAGGCGACCGCTGCGCGGGTGCAGCCCGTCGGCAGGATAGAGGTCAAGGATTTGTCTGACCCGGCTTCGATGAAAACCGGTCAACAAGTCTTCGAGGCCCAATGCACAGCCTGCCATACGGCCGGCGCACTCGGCGCACCCAAGCTCGGCGACCTCGCTGCCTGGGTGGCGCGCAACAAGACCGGCTACGAAGCGCTGCTGAACTCGGCACTGAAGGGCAAGAACGCAATGACCGCGCAAAGTGGCGGCGACTTCAGCGACTTCGAAATCGGCCGTGCCGTGGTCTATATGGCCAACAGCAGCGGTGCCAAGTTCGACGAACCGAAGGCCCCGGCAGTAGCGGCTAAGTAAGCTGCGCAATGACCGAAGCCGGCCCGTCAGGCCGGCTTTTTTACGTCTGCCCCGGCTCGCGTTGAAAACCAAAGCGTTGCTGCAACTCGCCCGACAAGCAATCCTGCGGCTGCCAAACACCGGTCTCCACTGCATCGGCGGCCAAGACCATATCCATGCTGTGCACCAAGCCGAAGCCCAGGTCGGTCGCCAGATAGAGCCGGCCCAGTTCGTCAACCCAGGCCGACTGCTGCCTGGCGGCGCGGCCGGTATGGCTGTGGATCTGTAACTCGGCGTCAGCATTGAGGCTGAGCCGCCAGATCCAGGGCGTGGCCTCAAGCTGCAGGTAAACGCGCTGCGGGCCGTTCTGGAAGAACCAGCTGCCCATCGCGTCGCAGGCGTAATTGCGCTCGATGAAGGCGCGCAGCTTTTCATGCTCGATGCGGCTGCCCTTGACCTGCGGAAACGGTCCCGCCGCCTGGATCCGCTCGTCGCGCATATACCAATCGCCGCGCGCATCCAGCGCCAGCCAGCCGTAGCAATGAGGCACTGCGGGCCATTTCTTCAGCGCGGCTTCAACGATTGCATCCATGGGGCTCCTTCAGCAGTTTGAGGCCAGCCAGTCGCAGACCTGCTCGGGCATCGCCAGCAGCCGGCCGGGCGGCCGGCCCGCAGTGAAGCCGACATGCCCACCCTGCTCGGGCTGCCAGAGCCTGACGTAGCTGTTTACATCCTGCTGCAGCGGTAGACAGGAGGCGGGCACGAAGGGGTCATTGCGGGCATTCAGCAGCAGGGCCGGAATGCGGATGCGCTGCAACTGCGGCTTGGCCGAGGCGCGCAGCCAATAATCTTCGGTGCTGCGAAAACCATGCAGCGGCGCGGTGAACAGCTGGTCGAATTCGTACAGATTGCGCGCCTGGCGCAGCCGCTCGCCATCGAACAGCCCCGGATGCTGGGCCAGTTTGCGCAAGGCTTTGGGCACCATCGTGCGCAAGAACATGCGGGTGTAAGTGTGGCGGTTGAAACCCCGGCCGATCGCGTGGCCGGCCGCGGTCAGGTCGATCGGCGAGCAGACCGCGCAGACTGCCGAAGCATTGGCCGCTGCATCAGCACCGCTCTCCTCGGCCCAGCGCAGCAGGGCATTGCCGCCGAGCGAAACACCCACTGCAAGCACCGGCCCGCCGTTTGCGGCGCGCAAGCGATCGAGCAGCCAGCCGATCTCCTCGAAATCGCCTGAATGGTAAGCACGCGGCGCCAGGTTCAGCTCACCTGAGCAACCGCGAAAATGCGGCAGCGCGAAGCCCCAGCCGCGCGCTTTGGCAACCGCAGCGAAGGCCTTCGCATAATGGCTTTGCGAGCTGCCCTCGAGCCCATGGAACAGCACCAGCAGCGGCGCGCCGACGGGTGCATCGAGCCGGTCGACATCGACGAAATCACCATCGGGCGTATCCCAGCGTTCGCGCCTGAAGCTGGCAGCGGCGCCGGCATCAGCAAACAGCGCCGGCCAGATCGTCTGCAACTGGCCGCCGGGGAGCCAGCGAGGGGCCTGATAGACCATCAATGCAGGGTCGTGGGCAGGTCGGCGGCCAGGACCTGCACGTCATGCGGGGTGCCGGGGCTGGCATGGTGGACCATCATGCGCCAGCCCTGCGCGGTCTTCAGATAAACATTGGTCGAGATGACCCAGGCGCTTTGCTGACCTTCATTGCTGTTGACCAGCACCCGCTCGAGCACCTGGTGGATGGCGGTATCGCCGGATTGAAAGCGCCGCACCCGCTCAACTTGAACCGCAATCGCGCCATGGGAAAACACCGCCTCGAAGGTCGTGCGGATGGCACCCGCGCCGACCACCCTCGGCCCGCCCGGATGCACGCAGCTGATCTCTTCTTCATCGGCCCAGACCTGCATCAAGCGACCCAGATCGCCTTGCTGCAGCGCTTCGTAGAACTGTTGCTCGATCTCCTCGGGAGACGCCAGCAAGACCTGGGCTTTGGGGACTGGCATGGCTGAAAAGATCAATGCCCGTGCAGAATCTCGCCAGCCTTCAACTGGTAGACGGTGCCGCAGTAAGGGCATTTGCCATGGCCGGCATGCGAGATGTCGATGAAGACCTTCGGGTGCGTGCTCCACAAAGCCATCTTCGGATTCGGACAGGCGACGACGCCGGGGCCTTGCACGTCGCTGGCGGTCACTTCGACGACTGCTATCGGTTTTTTCATTTTCAGCCTCAGACCAAGGTCAGCCAGCCAGCATATTTCGGATTGCGTCCGTTCACGATGTCGAAGAACGCGCTCTGGATCTTCTCGGTGATCGGGCCGCGCGAGCCGCTGCCGAGTTCGACCCGGTCGAGTTCGCGGATCGGTGTCACTTCGGCTGCGGTGCCGGTGAAGAAGGCCTCGTCGCAGATATAGACCTCGTCGCGGGTGATGCGTTTTTCCACCAGCTTCAGACCCAGGTCTTCGCAGATATGCATGATCGTGTTGCGGGTGATGCCGTTCAGCGCGCCAGCCGAAAGGTCAGGCGTGTAGACCACGCCTTTCTTGATGATGAAGAGGTTCTCGCCAGCGCCTTCGGAAACGAAACCCGAGGCATCAAGCAGCATCGCTTCGTCATAGCCGTCCTCGGTCGCTTCCATATTGGCCAGGATCGAGTTGGTGTAGTTGCTGACCGCCTTGGCCTGCGTCATCGTGATGTTGACATGGTGGCGGGTGTAACTGCTGGTCTTGACGCGGATGCCGCGCTGCATGCCTTCTTCACCCAGATATGCGCCCCAGGGCCAGGCGGCAACCATCAGGTGGATCTTGTTGCCCTTGGGCGAGACGCCAAGCTTTTCAGAGCCGATCCAGGCCAGCGGGCGCAAGTAGCAGCTTTCCAGCTTGTTTTCGCGCACGACCTGCTTCTGCGCCGCTTCGACCTGCTCGGGCGTGAAGGGAATCTTCATGCGCAGGATCTTGGCGCTGTTGAAGAGCCGTTCGGTATGTTCCTGCAGGCGGAAGATTGCCGTGCCAGCCGCGGTGTTGTAGGCGCGCACACCCTCGAAAGCGCCGCAGCCATAGTGCAGCGTGTGGCTCAGCACATGGATCTTGGCATCGCGCCATTCCACCAGCTCGCCGTCCATCCAGATCTTGCCGTCGCGGTCGTCCAATGACATGAGGTATTCCTTGTGTTGCGCTGGGAGGTGACAAGCCGTTGATTCTAGCGGCGCCGCGCTGCACCCAATCCAACCCTCGCTGCAGCGAGGTTCGGCCAGGACCAGCCCCGCAAGCGGGTGAGCAGGGTCCCCGAACTGGGGGGAATTGACGGGAAACAAGTTGACAGTGGCCGCCACTGCTCGAATCGGGACCGTGGACGACACCACATTCCCTCAATTCACGCCAAAAGGATCTCATCTCATGAAACTCAAACTTGCAATATCGAGTGTTGCGCTGGCCGCTGCGGCATTTGCCGCGCCTGCACAGGCAAATTCCTTCAACTGCATCACAAATAACAGCCTGGCGACATGCAATCAGGCGACGAGCGCGATCACCTGGACCACGGCAGGCTCAACCTTGACCATCTCGAATGCGGGTCCATATGTCGCTGACCAAACAGGCCCTGTCGTCACTTCAATCTATTTCGAATTATTCGCCCCCACTCTTGGCCCAGCCTCTGGGCCCAAAGTTCAATATTCCCAAAATGGATCGCCTGGCAATCTCCCGGGTGGAAATACTGTTGGTTTCACTGAATTCTCCAGCTTTTCACCCGACAGCCCCTCGCCTAAATGGGGCATCAACCCCGGCGAATCGCTCAGCTTTAGCGCTGTTCAAAACCTAAGTTATCGCTTGGGCATTCATGTGCAAGCGCTGCAAGGTGGTTTGAGCGAATCGCTGGTGGCAACTGTTTCACATGCGCCCGAGCCCGAAACCTACGCGCTGATGCTCGCCGGCCTCGGCCTGGTCGGTTTCATGGCGAGGCGCCGCAAGCTCGGCTGAGCTCGCAACGGCGGCCAGTAAAACCCCCTGCAACGGGGGTTTTTTCAATTGCGGTCCGATCGTTATTCAGGCCGCAGCAACGACCAGCTGCAGCCGACCAGCGTCGGCCCGGCCATGGTTCTATCAAGCCTTGCAAGTGAAAAATATTTGTCTTACCATGTGGCTTACTTTTTGATCAAGGTAGACCATGGAAACCGTCATCCTGTCCAGCAAAGGCCAGCTCGTCATCCCCAAAGGGGTGCGCGATGACGCGCGCATTGCGGCAGGCTCGCGCTTGCAGGTGTCGTATCTGGATGGAGAAATCAGGCTGCGGCCCTTGCCCGACTTGGCCGCATCTTCGCTCGAGAATGTGGCGGGTTGCCTATTCAAGCCCGCGCGCAAACCGCTGAATGAGGCACAGACCCAGGCTGCAATTCGGGTCAGGCTCAAAGCCCTTGACGCTCCGTAATCGACGCTCTGATCGGCACCATGATCGCACTCGACACCAATGTGCTGGCGCGGCTGTTGCTGCAAGACGACCGGGTTCAATTTGAACGGGCCAAGGCCATGCTGGCCACCGATCAGCAGTTCACTGCGCCTGGGACCGTGCTGCTGGAACTGGTGTGGGTTCTGGAATCCAATGATTGCACCGCCGCCGAGATTCAGCGCGGTGTGGGTTTGCTATTGGGTCTGCCCAATTTCAACCCGCCGCAAGCCTGGGCCTTGCGTTTGGCGCTGGATGCCTTTGTGCAGGGCATCGACTTTGCCGATGCTCTGCACTTGGCCTTGAGCAAAGGCGAGGATGCATTGCTCACTTGTGACAAGGCTTTTGTCAAAAAGGCCGGCAAAGGCAGTTTCACAACACCCGTCAGGTTGGTTCAGTCGCTGGCTCCGAAATAAAGCCGCGATTTAGCTTGGCTGAGCTTGCCAACGCCGCCAGTAAAAATTCAAGCCTGGTCTTCAGGCCGCAGCAGCGACCATTTGCTGACCCTGCCCTGCTCGAGAACAACGACCAGTTGCACCTCGCCGGCGTCGGTCCAGGCATAGGTCTCGGGCGAAGTCGACAGCTTATTGCCCAGACTGCGGGTCAGCGGCAACAGCTCAACCAGTTTCATGCCCAAACGCATTTTGGTACTGAGCATCACCGCATTGTCGATCTGGCCCATCGGCCCTTCGGCCGCGATCCGCATCACCCGGATAAAGCGGCTGAACTGCAGCAGCAACCAGAAAGAAACGATGGTCACCCCCAACACCAGGCCCTGCCAGCCATAAAGCAGGCCGCCACCAATCAGCGCGGTCAAGGCCAGCGCAATGCCAATCCACTTATTCATGGGTCTGGATGCTAGCAGCCAGGACCAGGGCGCCGGGCAGCAACAGGCCTTACAAGCCGCGGACCAGTTCCATCGCGTCCTCGATCCGCTCGACTGCATGGATCGTCAGGCCTTCAATCGGCTTTTTCGGCGCATTCGCCTTGGGCACGACGGCGATCGAAAAGCCCAGCTTGGCGGCTTCTTTCAAGCGCTCCTGGCCGCGCGGCGCAGGCCGCACTTCGCCGGCCAGGCCGACTTCACCAAAAGCAAAAAAGCCTTTCGGCAAAGCCCGGCCGCGCAAGCTGCTTTGAATCGCCAGCAGCACCGCAAGGTCGGCCGCCGGTTCGCTGATGCGCACGCCGCCGACGGCGTTGACGAACACATCCTGGTCATTGGTGGCAACGCCGGCATGGCGATGCAGCACCGCCAGCAGCATCGCCAGCCGGTCGCGGTCGAGGCCGACGCTCAAGCGCCTGGGGCTGGGCCCGCCTGAATCGACCAAGGCCTGCAGCTCGACCAGCAGCGGGCGCGTGCCTTCCAGCGTCACCAGCACACAACTGCCAGGCACCGGCTCGCCATGGGTCGACAAGAAAATCGCGCTCGGATTGGCCACGCCTTTCAGGCCTTTTTCGGTCATCGCGAAAACGCCGATCTCGTTGACCGCACCGAAGCGGTTCTTGATCGCCCTCACCAACCGGAAGCTCGAATGGGTATCGCCCTCGAAATAGAGCACCGTGTCGACGATATGTTCGAGCACGCGCGGGCCGGCGATCGCGCCTTCCTTGGTCACATGGCCGACCAGCACGATCGCGCAGCCGGTCGACTTGGCGGTGCGCGTCAGCTGCGCTGCGCATTCACGCACTTGCGCGACCGAGCCCGGTGCCGATGACAGATGTTCGGAATAAAGGGTCTGGATCGAGTCGATGACGCAAAAAGCGGGTTGCTCGACTTCGAGCGTGGCGAGGATTTTCTCGAGGCTGATTTCGGCCAGCACGCGCACGCGTTTGCCGGCCAGGCCGAGGCGGCGCGAACGCATCGCGATCTGCGCGCCGGATTCCTCGCCGGTGACGTAAAGCACCGGCAACTTGTTCGACAGATCGTCAATCGCCTGCAGCAGCAAGGTCGATTTGCCGATGCCGGGGTCACCGCCGATCAGCACCACGCCGCCAGCCACGATGCCGCCGCCGAGCACGCGGTCGAGCTCTTCCTGGCCGGTCGGGGTGCGCTCGAAGTCCGAGGCCTCGATCTCGCTCAGCGTCGCCACCGGCTGGCTCTTGGCCAGCGACTGATAGCGATTCTTGCCGCCCGCAGCGCTTTCGGCCACGCCTTCGACCAGCGTATTCCAAGCGCCGCAAGCCGGGCATTTGCCCAGCCATTTCGGGCTGGTGCCGCCGCAATCAGAGCAGGTGTAAATCGATTTTTCCTTGGCCATGGGCTGGATTGTCGACTGCCAAACTGCCAGCGCGCTGCGCCGGCATGCTAAAAGGGCGATTTGCCTTTCGAAAATCAATGGATTTCAGCACCTGGTTGGGTTTTTTTGCGGCGTCCTGGGCGATCAGCCTGTCGCCAGGCGCCGGCGCGATCGCGGCGATGAGCGCGGGCTTGAACCATGGCTTCAAGCGCGGCTATTTCACGACTTTCGGTCTGGTGCTGGGCATCCTGACCCAGGTGCTGCTGGTCGGCATCGGCCTGGGTGCCTTGATCGCAAGTTCAAGCCTGGCTTTCACGCTGGTGCAATGGCTCGGCGTGGCCTATCTGGTCTGGCTGGGCATCCAGCAATGGCGCGCGCCGGTCACGCCGCTGCAGGCAACGGCCAGTGAAGAACCACGCCTGCCGCGGCGCCAGATGGTGTTGCGCGGCTGGTTGGTCAATGCGGTCAATCCGAAAGGGACTGTCTTCATGCTGGCGATCGTGCCGCAGTTTCTCGACCTGCAAGCCAGCCTGCCGCAGCAATATCTATTGATCGCCGCGACGCTTTGCTGCACCGACCTGGTGGTGATGGCGGGTTATACGGCGCTGGCGGCGCGGCTGCTGACGGCGCTGCGCTCGAGCCGCCAGATCAGGCTGATGAATCGCAGTTTCGGCGGCCTCTTCATCGTCGCCGGCGCCTTGCTGGCCACCTTCCGGCGCGGGGTCTGATGCGCGCTTTCTCCGACCGGTCGCTGTTCTGGCTGCCCACCTTGATCTGGGCCAGCACCTGGCATCTGATTCTTTTCCAGCTCGATACACCGGTTCCGGTGCTGAATTCAGTCGCCTGGCGCTTCGGCTTGGCAGCCTTGCTGTTGCTGGCCCTGGCACGCTGGCGCGGCGAATCGCTGCGGCTGCCGCGCTCGGCCCATTGGCTGATGGCTGCGACGGGCATCGTCCAGTACAGCGGCAATTACTGGGCCGTCTATGAAGCCGAGCGCTATCTGCCCAGCGGGCTGGTAGCGGTGCTGTTCTCGCTGATGGTGTTCGGCAATGCGATCTCGGGGCGCTATTTTTTCGGCCAGTCGGTGGGCCGGCGTTTCATGTTGGCGGCCAGCGGCGGCGTGGCCGGCGTAGCGATGATTTTCTGGCCCGAGATCGCCTCGACCGGCGCCCGCCCCGGCGCGGCCCTGGGTCTGGGCCTGGGTCTGCTGGCCATGTTGTCAGCCTGCACCGGCAATGTGCTGACATTGACGCTGACAAACCGCCAGCTGCCGCTGGTGCCGATCCTGGCCTGGAGCATGGCTTATGGCGCGATCTTCCTGATTCTGCTGTCGCTGGCCAGCGGAGCCGGTCTGCATTTCGACTGGCGCTTGCCTTATGTCGGGTCGCTGCTCTACCTGTCGCTGTTCGGTTCGGTCACGGCTTTCGTGCTTTATTTCAAACTTGCGCAACGCCAGGGCCCGGCGCGAGCGGCCTTGACCGGGGTGGTGGTGCCGGTGATCGCGCTGCTGATCTCGGCACTGCTGGAAGGCTGGCAGCCGACCCTGCTGGCATTGGCAGGCATGACGCTCTGCCTGGCCAGCATTTTCGTCGCTACTCGCCCGCGCTGACGCGGCTGCGGCCGGCCTTGATGCCGCTGCGCAGCGATTTGCCTTCGAGCCGGCGCTGCTTGGAGCCGAAGGTCGGCTTGGTCGGGCGCCGCGGCGTGGGCAGATGGGCCACGCTCTGCACCATCGCCTGCAAGCGCGCCAATGCATCGGCGCGGTTCATCTCCTGGCTGCGGTGTTCCTGCGCCTTGATGACGACGATGCCGTCGCGGTTGATGCGCTGGTCGGCCAGATGCAGCAGGCGCTGCTTGATCACCTCGGGCAGGCTGCTGGCTGCGATGTCAAAGCGCAGGTGAATCGCGCTGGACACCTTGTTGACATTCTGCCCGCCCGGGCCGCTGGCGCGGATCGCGCTGAAGTCAAGCTCGGCCTCGGAGGGAATCCAGTTCAGCAACATGGCCGCATCAATCCCGGTTTTCGACCGTCACCGGCACACGCCTGGCCAGCGCGCACATCAACTCATAGCTGATCGTGCCGGCGGCCTGCGCAACTGTGTCGATCGGCAGGGTTGCACCCTTGGGCCCGCAACCCCAGAGCGTGACTTCGCTGCCCAGGCCGGCCTGCGGCATATCCGTCAGGTCGACCACCAGCATGTCCATCGAGACCCGGCCGACCGTCGTCGTGCGCTGCCCGTTGACCAGCACTGGCGTGCCGCTGCCGGCATGACGCGGGTAGCCGTCGGCATAGCCGCAAGCCACGATGCCGATGCGCATTGCATGGCTGGCGCAAAAGCTGCTGCCATAGCCGACGCTGTCTCCTGGCTGCAGGTTCTGCATGCCGATGACGCGAGAGCGCAGCGTCATCGCCGGACGCAGATCCCAGTGAGCCGGGTCGTTGCCGGGGTAATCGGGGGCGCTTCCGTAGACCATCACGCCAGCCCGTACCCAGTCGCTGCGCAGACGGTAGCGCAAGGTGGCCGCGCTGTTGCTCAAGGACCTTTCGCCGGGCAGATCAGCCGCCGCAGCCTCGAAACTGGCGAGCTGATGGGCAATGCCGTCCGCGCCGAAGCGCAGCCCGTCGGCGTCGGAGAAATGCGTCATCAAGGAAATCTCATCAACCTGCGGCAGCGCGTTGAGCCTGGTCCAGGCGGCGCGAAAGGCCTGCGGCGTGAAGCCCAATCGGTTCATGCCGCTGTTGAGCTTGAGAAAAATGCGGTGCGGCTCATGGGTTTTGTGCATGGCCAGCCAGTCGATCTGCTGTTCGCAATGGACCGCATGCCAGAGCTTCAGCCGCGAACAAAGCTCTAGGTCACGCGACTCGAAAGCGCCTTCCAGCAGCAGGATCGGGCCGCGCCAGCCCAGCTTGCGGAGCAATTGGGCTTCGTCAAGATCAAGCAGGGCAAAGCCGTCCGCAGCACGCAGACCCGGGTAACAGTTTTCAATCCCGTGGCCATAGGCATTGGCTTTGACCACGGCCCAGACCTTGGCGTCGGGCGCAGCATTGCGGGCCTGCGCCAGGTTATGCGTCAAGGCTTGAACATGGATGATGGCTTCGATGGGGCGCGGCATGGGCGAATTGTGGCATCGCGCCAGAAGCTGTTGAATGTCCCCCGAAAAAGCTGCATGCTATAAAGTCGCCTGCTCGCTACTGTTGCGCCCGTTTACGTACCTGGGCCTTTTTGCCACTTTCCCTCAGTTCAGAATGGGTTCATGAAAAAAGGCTTCTTCACCATCATGGCGGCGCAGTTCTTCAGCTCCTTGGCTGACAACGCGTTGTTCGTCGCTGCCGTTGAATTGCTCTACACCTCCGGCAGCCCCGAATGGCAGCGCGCTGCCTTGGTACCAATGTTTGCGCTTTTCTATGTGGTGCTGGCACCTTTTGTCGGCGCCTTTGCCGATGCCGTGCCCAAGGGCAAGGTGATGTTCTACGCCAACAGCATCAAGGTCGTCGGTTGCCTGATGATGCTGTTCGGCACCCATCCGCTGATGTCCTATGCCATCGTCGGCCTCGGTGCTGCTGCTTATTCACCGGCCAAATATGGCATCCTGACCGAGTTGCTGCCGGCGTCCCAACTGGTCAAGGCCAATGGCTGGATCGAGGGCCTGACGATCAGTTCGATCATCTTGGGCGTGCTGCTGGGCGGGCAACTGGTCGGCCTGAATATATCGAGCATGCTGCTGGCCTTCGATTGCCCGTTGATCGACACCGGCATCGACACAGCGCCCGAAGCGGCGATTTCGGCCCTGGTCGGCCTCTATGTGATCGCCGCCTTGTTCAATCTGCGCATCCCGCGCACCGATTCACCATTGCAAGCGCTGTCCCATGGCGTGGTCGGTCTGGTGATCGATTTTTCCCGCTGCAACAAACTGCTCTGGCAGGACAAGCTGGGGCAGATCTCGCTGGCGACGACCACCTTGTTCTGGGGCGTTTCGGGCAACCTGCGCTATATCGTGCTGGCCTGGGCCGCCGCGGCGCTGGGTTATGGCACCACGCAGGCCTCGAGCTTGGTCGGTGTGGTCGCAATAGGCACTGCGGCCGGCGCGGTGCTGGCCTCGATGTATATCCGCCTCGATCGCGCCACTGCGGTGATCCCCTTGGGCATCGCGATGGGGCTGCTGATCATCCTGATGAACTTCATCAGCAATGTCTGGATCGCCGCGCCTTTCCTGATCATGCTCGGCGGCATCGGCGGTTATCTGGTGGTGCCGATGAATGCGCTGCTGCAGCACCGGGGTCACAACCTGATGGGTGCAGGTCGTTCGATCGCGGTGCAGAATTTCAATGAGCAGGCCTGCATCCTGGGCCTCGGCGCCTTGTATACCGGCATGACAAAACTGGGTATGTCGGCCTTTGGCGCCATCACGATCTTCGGTGTGGTGGTCGCCAGCATCATGTGGGTGATACGCCGCTGGCACCAGAACAATTGCATCCACCACCACCACGAAGTCGATCGCCTGCTCAAGCTGACGCGCTGCGAATAGCTTCAACCGCCGAGCAAACCCTTCTTCAGGCTGGCTTCGACTGGCTTGTCACCGATCCAGATCCGCAACACGGCGGTGAAGAACTCCTCGCCGGCAATCACCGCGCCTCGCGGTTGGCCATTGACCATCACGCGGGTACCGACTTCGGGAACAAATTCGAAGTTGATCAGATCGCCCTTCTTGGCCTCACCAACCAATTTCAGCGTGGCATTCAAGGCGTCGATCTGTGCTTTCAGGGCGGCGAGTTGCGCGGCACTGTGGTTGTTGCGCAAGCCTTCGTTCAACGCATCGGCGAAGGATTCGGCGTCTACGTTGCGCAACATCGTGATGGCGATGCGGCGCGGGCCTTTTTGGGCCAGCAGATTGTTGGCATCGGCTGATTTCTGCGGCACATAGAGCGCGGCCACATAGACCTTGAAGAAAACACGAGTCCGCAAACCGGCGCCGTTCAACTGCAAGGCGGCATTGCCGACCTGGGCCGAAGACTCGAGCTTCACGCCTTCGACTTCGACCGTCTGCGCGCCCGATCCCGCTACGGCCAGGGCCAGCAAGCTTGCGGCCAGCAGCCGCGGAAAAATTCTGCTCATGATCGATCTCCTTTGTTTGGGGGTTTCAGTTTGACAGATCAGCCGGCTCTTTGGGTGCAGCCGCAGTTGCTGCCACAAAGCATGAACGAGTTATCACCTTGTCTGTCCATTGGCTTGCGGGGAAAAGTTACAAGGCGGTTACAGTGGGGAGACAATGCACGCCCTGTCGCCATTTTGAGCAGCATTGGGCCAGCTTCGACCGAACCGTCGGGACTGACCCAATTCTGTTTTTTACATTGAGTGGGATGACCATGAACCAAGCTGAAATCGGGAATTTGCACATGAACGTGCCGGACTATGTGAAGCACCAGCGCTTGATAAGCTGGGTCGCCGAGGTCGCTGCACTGACCCAGGCGCGAGACGTCTATTGGTGCGACGGAAGTCAGGAAGAATATGACCGCCTGTGCCAGCAACTGGTGCAAAAAGGCACGTTCAAGAAGCTCAATCCGGAGTTGCGCGCCAACAGTTATCTGGCCTGTAGCGACCCCAGCGATGTGGCTCGGGTCGAAGACCGCACCTTCATCTGCTCGGCCAGGAAAGAGGATGCCGGCCCGACCAACAACTGGACCGACCCGGCCGAAATGCGCAGCCTGCTGCAGACCGGCGAGCAAGCGCTGTTCAAGGGCAGCATGCGTGGCCGCACGCTCTACGTCGTGCCGTTCAGCATGGGCCCGCTGGGCTCGCATATCGCGCATATCGGTGTCGAGTTGTCAGACAGCCCCTATGTGGCAATCAATATGCGCCTCATGACCCGGATGGGCCGCGCGGTGATCGACCTGCTGGGTGAAGACCATGAATTCGTGCCCTGTGTGCATACGGTGGGCGCACCGCTCGAAGCCGGCCAGGCCGATGTGAAATGGCCCTGCAATGCGACCAAATACATCGTCCAGTACCCGGAGACGCATGAAATCTGGTCCTATGGCTCGGGCTATGGCGGCAATGCCTTGCTGGGCAAGAAATGCTTTGCGCTGCGCATCGCCTCGAAGATGGGCCTCGACCAAGGCTGGCTGGCCGAACATATGCTGATCCTGGGCGTGACTTCACCTGCTGGAAAAAAATACCATTTTGCCGGCGCCTTCCCGAGCGCTTGCGGCAAAACCAATTTCTCGATGCTGATTCCCCCTGCAGCCTTCGATGGCTGGAAGGTGACGACGATCGGCGACGACATTGCCTGGATCAAGCCCGGCGCCGATGGCCGGCTCTATGCAATCAACCCTGAAGCGGGTTATTTCGGCGTCGCGCCGGGCACCAACAACCTGACCAATGCCAATTGCATGGCCAGTCTTCACAAGGATGTGATCTTCACCAATGTCGCGCTGACCGACGATGGTGATGTCTGGTGGGAAGGCCTGAGCGACACCCCGCCGGCTCATCTGATCGACTGGCAGGGCAAGGATTGGACCCCGGCGATCGGCAAGGAAACCGGTGCCAAGGCCGCCCATCCAAATGCGCGCTTCACCGTTTCAGCCGGAAACAACCCGGCCCTTGACGCCGACTGGGATGATCCCGAAGGCGTGCCGATCGACGCTTTCATCTTCGGCGGTCGCCGCTCGACCACCGTGCCGCTGGTGACCGAAGCTCGCAACTGGAACGAAGGCGTTTACATGGCGGCGACGATGGGCAGCGAGACCACCGCTGCTGCGGCCGGCCAGCAAGGCGTTGTGCGCCGCGACCCCTTCGCCATGCTGCCCTTCGTCGGTTACAACATGAGCGACTATTTCCAGCATTGGCTGGACATGGGCAAGAAGCTGCAAGCCCTGTGCGAAAAGTCAGGCGCCAAGCTGCCCAAGATCTACTGCGTCAATTGGTTCCGCAAGGGGTCTGACGGCAAATTCGTCTGGCCTGGCTATGGCGAAAACATGCGTGTGCTGAAGTGGATGCTCGACCGGGTTGAAGGTCAGGGCCATGGCGATGATCATGCGTTCGGCGTGACGCCGCGCTATGAAGACATCAACTGGCATGGCATGGACTTTACGCCGGCACAGTTCGAAACCGCGACCCGCATCGACAAAGCCGACTGGGCTGCCGAGATGGGCCTGCATGAAGCCTTGTTCGAGCAACTCGCCTACCATCTGCCGCCCGAACTGCCCGCCCTCAAGGCCAAGATGGAACTGCGCTTGGCGGCCGAATAAGGCCAGCAAACCGCTATCAGTAAAAAGCCCGCTGAAAGCGGGCTTTTTTTGTTGTTGGGCGCACACCTGCGAGTGCAAGGTCCGCCGTGAGTCGATCACAAGGAACGAAGTGACGGGCAACTGCGTGAGGGTGGCCGATTGTGGGAAGGAAGCGTAAATCGCGAGCCGATGAACAAAAATCGCATAGCGGGCGCTGCCAAGCAGGGCGCGCGGGCCATGAAGCGCGAAGCTTTCGTGGTCAAGAGGTGCTGGATCGTGTGATCCAGCAAGCCTTGTTGCTTGCCCGCTTTGGGTGTAACCGTTCAGCCTGAGCGGGGCAGCCAACGATGTTGTGACGCCAAATTCCGCACGTCCTGCCATTGGTGGCACTGCGCTGCGACGCGCGGCCAAATGCACTGCAGCAGTTCACATTCGGCCAGCGTGTCGGCTGCGGCTTGATGTCGCACTGAGCACTCAATCTTGAAGTGGCGCAGCCAGTCGTCCAGCGCTCTGGCCCGCACGCCCTCAGACGTGACGGCACACAGGTGGTCAAGGTCCAGCCACGGGTTGGACAGTTCGCCGAGATGGTGCTGAGTCATGTGGCGTTGGATCACGGCCTCGTCAAACGCGCAGTGAAACGCCAGCAGCGGCGAGTTGCCGACGAACTGGCGAAACGCTTGCAAGGCTTGGGTCGGCGCCAAGCCCGCTCGCTGCTCTTGCACGCCAATGCCATGCAGCAAAATATTCGCGTGGCTTGATGCGTGTTCTTGCTGGAGCACCACTTCAAAACTGTCGCCAAGGTCAATGTGCAAGGTTTGCCGTGGCCAATCCACTTGCATCCCGATGGCCGCGATCGCCAGCAGGCGATCACGTTTGGCGTTGAGGCCGCTGGTTTCCACGTCGAGCATGACCCAGCGGTTTTCGTTCGGCGGTGTTGCGCCTCGCCACCCCGTTAACCATCGAATCAGCCGGCGCACGGCTTACCTTTGGTAGTCGAGTTGCAGGCGCTGCTGCAACTGACGAGCGACGCGCAAAGTTTCGCGCAAAATGCGCCGGTCGATGTCGTTCAACTGGGCGACCACCAGTCGGTTGGGCTGCGCTAGCGCCGGCCCGCCTTTTAGCTGAATGCGCAAGCGGAGCATCTGCAAGAACTCAAAGCCACTGACCCAGGCGCCGTATTCATTCTCGGCAAGTGCCATGTGTTGTCCTGCCGCTTCCAGGCGTTGCCTGCTGTTGGTTTGCGCAAGGCCGTGCGCCAAACTGTAAATGCGGGCAACGTCGACAAAGATCGCTGCGCCCTGCAACTTCAAGTCGAGCGTGCCGTTGGCATCTGTGTCGATGGCGCCACGCCAGTTCAGGGCGACACCTCGCGTCAGGGCATTGAGGGCCATTTGCTTGAGAAAGCGGGGCGTTTGTTGCGCCGCTTGAACGACCTCTTGGCGCAGACTTTGAGCCCGCGCGGCATCCCCGGACAAGTGGCGAAAATCAAAATAATTACTCGCATTCAGCAGATCTTCGGGCGTTCCCTGTCGGATCCATTGCTCGAAGCGAGCACGCCATTCGTCCCAGGTCAGGCAGCAGGCCGGCTGACCGGCCATGACACCGCCGCGGCACAAAGGGTAGCCGCAGGCGTCCAGCACCAAGTTCACGTCGTGGGCGAAGGCTAGCGTTCTTGCTCTTTGTGCCTCTGTCGTGTCGTTCGGCAGGATCAGGGCGTTGTCTTGGTCGGTGGCAATCGTTTGTTCATCGCGGCCTTCGGAGCCCAAGGCCAACCAGCATAGCCGGCGCATGTCGATACCGTGTTCCTCGGCCTTGAGTGCCAACAGCTTTTCAGTCAGCACATCGTTCAGGTGGCTGATCATGGCCGTCAGTTGGCGCGCCTGCACACCTTGCCCCAACAGGCTGTGTGCCAATTGGCGAATGCCTTCGGCGGCTTGAATCAGCGAGGCGCTATCGGTAGCCGCACGCAAGCTGCTGCTGACGCTCTTCAAACTTTGCTTTTGCATGGCGAACAAGTCACGTTCTGAGACCATGCCCACCGCAGCCCCATGGCGGGTGATGGGGACATGCCGCATGCCATGACGCGACATCAGCAGCGCGGCGTCTTCGGCCGTGTGGGCGGTGGTGAGCGACAACACCGGCTGCGTCATGACCTGGGCAATCGGCGCATCAAGGGGCACTTGCGCCAAAGTGATGCGGCCCAAAATGTCGAAGCGCGTGAGGATGCCCAGCGGTTGCCCGATCGGGTCAGTCACCAGCATGGCGCCAATGCGGGCGTCGTGCATGGCTTGCAGGGCTTTACGCAAAGACGTCTCTGGCGTGCAACTCACCGGGCTGCGTTGCACCAATGCTTCGAGCGGTTTTTCGAATTGTTGCTCGGTCAGTGCTTGGGTGGCGTAACTGGCCAGCAAGGCTTGGCGCGATAGCGCCAGAAGTTGGTTGGACTGTTGATTCAAAAAATCAGCAAAGACCGGGCTTTGCCGCGCCAGCGTTTGCATGGCCAGCACGGGTAATGCCAGCACAAAAGTATCTGCACTGGCGCGGTAAACCGCTGTGACCGGCCGCCCGGCCATCGCCGCACCCAAGGGCAGCAGGTCACCGGCTTCGTATTCAAAGACATCACCCATCGGCCCCGCTAGGCCGCCGGTGCCTGTCACGGCACCGCGGCGAATATAAAACAGCTGCGTCACGACCCCCGACGCCGGCTCTATCAGGACATCTTCAGGTGCGTAGTAATGCTGGCTGGCTTGCGACAAAAAGAAATCGAGATCGGCATGGGCCATTTGCGCGAACGGGGAATGTTCTGCCAACTCTTTGCGAAAGTTGCTCAGCAGGCTGCCTGAAGGGCTCAAATCTGAATGTCGCTCAAGGGCGGGTGGTACGGTCATTTTGAGTTTCAACTTCAAATGCAGATCAAACCCCATGCTGCAGAATATACCCAAGGGGTTAACCCTATATTGGGGTTTTCACTGGCCGCGGTGTCAGGAAACAGTCAGGTACGTTGAAGACATTCGCGGTACGCAGTCCATTTAGTAAGAGAAAATGCTCCTGGCCATCGTGATTCTAAAAAGCTTGATCGAGTTGTCGCTGATGTTTGTGGTGGGTCGATTTATCTTGGGCTTGCTCGCTGGCGCCAAGCGTCAGACCAATGTCTTTTGGCAATTGCTCGATGTCGCGTCCAAGCCTTCACTTTGGTTGACGCGCCACGTCAGCCCCAAGCTGATCCTTGACCAGCACATCCCGTTGGCGACCGTCAGTTGGCTGATCATCGCGTGGGTGCTGGTGGTCATGGCCAAAATTGACCTTTGTCTTCAGATCGGAGCCGCAGCATGTCAATGACTGTCAAAACCACCCCAGAAGCGGTGCGCAAGATTGGGCGATGGGCACTTTTTACCCTGCATTGGCGCGCCAAAATTTTCTTGTTTCTCGGCATGCGAGTATCGGCCAGGCAGGTCTTTGAAGATGTTTTGCAGTATGTTCCCAAAGATGTGCTGGCCTTGAACAGCTTGGGTTACGCCGCCATGCACGACAAAAACTTTGTTTTGGCGCTCACATATTTTGATCAGGTTGCGGAACTCTCTGCCGAGTCCTCGAATGCACATTTCAATCAGGCCTTTGTGTGCGAAGAGCTGGGACGACTCGAGGATGCCGAGCGCGGTTTTCGGGCCGCCATTGCGATCGAGGAAAAAATGGACCGGGCCTGGTACGGCCTCGGACTGGTGCTGGTTCGGCAAGGGCGGCTTGAAGAAGCTGTCATCGCGCTCAAGCGCAACACAAAACTTCAACCCATGAGCCCGTTTGGCTGGTATCAGCTGGCTCGTGTGCATTTAGACCTGAAGCAAGCCGACGAAGCACTGGCTGTGATCCGTTACCTGAAGGGTTTTGAGCCCAAGGTGGCGAATCAACTAGAGCGAGAGACTGGGTTGAAAGTCGGAAATCTGAGCTGAGTTTTTTAAAGTTTTTACCAAGGAGACACGCGATGCAACTATCGGCAAGGCACCATGAATATTGGCGAAAAAATCTGCGAATCACTGCTTTATTACTGGGCATTTGGTTCTTTGTAACGTTCGTGCTGGTCTTCTTTGCAAGAGAGCTCGACTTCAAGTTTTTTGGTTGGCCGTTCTCGTTCTGGGTCGCGGCTCAGGGCGCGCTGGTGGTCTATTGCGTGATCATCTGGTATTACGCCCGCTACATGAACAAGCTCGACATTGAATACGGCGTTGCCGAAGGAGAGGCTTCATGAGCATGTTTGGCAGTGACAACCAGTCGCAGAGCGACTTCAAGAAAGGCCTGAACAAGGTCTACACCTGGTACACCGGCGGGTTCATCATCTTCGTCATCGCGCTGGCCATCCTCGAACAAATGGGTTTGCCGAAAAACTGGATTGGCTACCTGTTCCTGGCGGCAACAGTGCTGCTGTACGCCGGCATCGGCGTCATGAGCCGGACCAACGACGCGGCTGAATACTATGTGGCGGGCCGACGTGTACCTGCCATGTACAACGGCATGGCGACCGGCGCTGACTGGATGTCTGCAGCGTCCTTCATCGGCATGGCCGGTACGCTGTACCTGACGGGTTATGGCGGTCTGGCCTTTATTTTGGGCTGGACGGGCGGCTATTGCTTGGTGGCGCTGTTCCTGGCGCCCTATTTGCGCAAGTTCGGCCAGTTCACCAATCCTGACTTTTTGGGCGCTCGCTACGAGGGCAATTTGCCGCGCCTGATCGGTGTGTTTGCGGCCATTTTGTGTTCCTTCACTTACGTGGTGGCGCAGATTTACGGCGTCGGCTTGATCACTGCCCGACTCACTGGCCTGGCTTTTGAAGTCGGTATTTTCGCCGGTCTGGCTGGCATTTTGGTCTGCTCGTTCCTCGGCGGTATGCGGGCTGTCACTTGGACCCAAGTGGCCCAATACGTGATCTTGATCATTGCCTACCTGTTTCCGGTGATTTGGTTGTCGGTCAAGCACACCAGCGTGCCGATTCCCCAAGCTGTCTACGGCTACACGCTTGAAAAAGTCACGGCCAAAGAAGAGCAGTTTCTGAAAGATCCGAAAGAGCTTGAAGTGCGTGGCATTTTCAAAGCCCGTTCCGAGGCTGCGGTTGAAAAACTCAAGGATGTGCCAGCTGCCATGGCTGCTGACAAAACCGCTGCAGAGAAAACGCTGGAAGATCTGAAAGCGTCGAATGCCCCTGTCACCCAGATCCAGGCTGCTGAAGCCGCTTTGGCCAAGCTACCCGCGGATGAGGCCGCTGCACGCAATGCCTACAACAGCGCACGGACGTCGAATGCTGCGCGCGCGGCACCACCGATTCGTCACGCTCAGGCCTTCCCGGGCAAAGACGAAGCAACGCAGAATATCGCGCGCAAAAACTTCATGGCGCTGGTCTTCTGTTTGATGATTGGTACAGCCGCATTGCCGCACATCTTGATGCGTTACTACACCGTGCCCTCGGTGCGTGAAGCTCGGGAGTCGGTCAGCTGGTCGCTGTTCTTCATCTTCTTGCTTTACTTCACAGCGCCAGCGCTGGCGGTATTGGCCAAGTACGAGGTGTACACGGTCCTGGTGAACACGCCGTTCGCCAGTCTGCCGGAGTGGATAGCGCGCTGGAATGCGGTCGATCCGAGCCTGCTGTCGGTGATTGACATGAACAAGGACGGCATTTTGCAGTTGGCTGAAATCTCGATTGGCGGCGACATCATTGTGCTGGCGACGCCTGAAATCGGTGGCCTGCCTTATGTCGTCTCCGGCATGGTGGCGGCGGGTGGTTTGGCTGCGGCGCTGTCGACCGCTGACGGCTTGCTGCTGACAATTGCCAATGCCTTGTCGCATGACCTGTACTACAAAGTGTTGGACCCAAATGCCTCGACCGCGCGTCGCGTCATGGTCTCCAAGATGTTGTTGCTGGTGGTCGCCTTGTGTGCGGCGTATGTGGCGGCGCAGAAACCGGCGGACATCTTGTTCCTGGTGTCTGCAGCGTTCTCGTTTGCTGCAGCGGCGTTCTTCCCGGCCCTGACCTTGGGCATTTTCTGGAAGCGAGCCAACAAGTGGGGCGCCTCACTGGGCATGGCCGCCGGTCTGGGGATCACGTTCTATTACATGATCACCACCCAGCCTTGGCTCTACAAGCTAACGCATGGCACGGCCATCACCCCTGAGATCATCAAGGCCAACACGTGGTGGGACATTGCGCCTATCTCGGCCGGTCTGTTTGGCGTGCCCCTCGGCTTTGCGGTGATCATCATCGTCTCGCTGCTGACCAAGGCACCAGGCCGGGATATTCAGGAGTTGGTGGAGCATGTGCGTTACCCGAGCCTTGACGGTAAAACCTCAGGTGCAAGCGCCGCACATTGACGACTTAGCAGTCGTTAGTCAAAACCCCCGTCACTTGAGGTGGCGGGGGTTTTTTTATTGGACATGACATGGCGAAGTTCGGCGGCCAGTGAAGGCATCGCTGTTTCATGTTCACTCACCAGGGCCTGCAGCTCGCGGTCCGCGATCGCGCAGCATGAGCAAGGCGAGCCTTGACAACGTCGATGACATTGCGACACAGCCCGAGAGTTTGCGTTGCGACGGTACTTCGAGCAGCTGGTCGACCCGGGCCGCGACATCCCCGCCGCGTCGATCCCGATCCACGGCATCACCCCCGACATGGTGGCCGGCCAGCCGATGATCGACGAGGTGCTGCCAGCCTTTCACGCCTGTGCGCGCGATACCGTGCTTGTGGCCCACAACGCCACCTTCGGCATACGCTTCCTGCAGCTCAAGGAGGCACGCACCGGCCTGCTCTTGGACCAGCCAGTGCTTGACACGCTGCTGCTATCGGCGCTGGTGCAGTTGAACCAGGACCCGCGCCGACCCGAGGCCATCGCCCAGCGCTTCGGCATCCCGGTGACCGGCCGCCACACCGCGCCGGGCGATGCGCTGGTCACCGCCGAGGTGTTCCAGAATCTGGTCCCACTGCTTGTCGAACGAGGCATCCACACGCTTGGCGAGGCGCGCAGCGCGGCGCAGCAGAGCTACTAGGCCCGGCTCAAGTACTGATCCAGGCCG
Organism: Roseateles toxinivorans; assembly: GCA_945898095.1. Taxonomy (GTDB): domain Bacteria; phylum Pseudomonadota; class Gammaproteobacteria; order Burkholderiales; family Burkholderiaceae_C; genus Paucibacter_A; species Paucibacter_A toxinivorans_A. The sequence continues at coordinate 31,395 of CAMDHE010000040.1, forward strand.
TCACAGCGGTAGCGCTGCGACAGCAAGGGCTGTAGCGTCTGCACCACGCCGAAGGCGTCCGTGAGTTGGTTGCGCTCGAAGTTTTCCAGCTCGGCCATCGGCCGATCAGCGCACGATACCGGATCGGCAGAAGTACTCAGGTCGGTGGCGCGCGCTGCAGTCCGGCAGGCTGCTTGCCTGCCTCGTCCCAAGTCGGGGTATCGAACCAGGCATCGCCCAGCAATGCCGCACGCAGCATCGGCAAGGCATCCAAGCCGAAAAACGCTCGCCCTTCGCAGACCAGCGTGGGCACGCCGAACAGGCCCGCCGCAGCGGCCACCTCGGTGCGCTCGCGCAGTTCGGCCTTGACCTCAGCACTGTTCGGGTCGCGCCGCGGCGCCAGTTGTTCGGTCAAGGACCGCAACGCTGCAGTCTCGTTCGGATCGGCTCCTTCGCGACACCAGACATGCCGGAACAACTGTTCCACCACCCGGCGGTTGGGTGAGCCACCAGCAGGCACTGTGGCCAGCGCCAGCCGCTGCAGTGCCAAGGGATTGAAAGGGTGGGGCTGAGGCAGTTGCAGGCAGGTGCCCTGTTGAGCCGCCAGCCATGCGACCTGACGGTAAGTCCAGGCTCGCTTGGGCACGATCTCGGCAGGCCCTTTCTGGCCCCAATGGCCGAGCAAGCCGGCCAGCAGCAGTGGCTGGTAGTCGACTGCGACGCTGCAGCCTTCAAGCGCCTGCGGCAGGCGCTCGAAGGCCAACCAGGCATAGGGCGACAGCACATCGAAGTGAAAGCTGATGCGTTTCATCGGGTCAGGTCTCGGGTCGAACTTGGGCCACCAATTTGCGGGCTCGCGCGACCGAGCGGCGCGGGCCCAGTCGCTGCATCACCTCGCGCTTGCCTGCATCGTCGAGCGAGCCCCAGAGGGCGATCTCATCCAGCGTGCGCAGGCAACCCAGACACCAACCGCTGTCAGCATCCATCCGGCACAGGCTGACGCAAGGGCTGGCCACCGCACGGGGCGCAGGCGTACTCACAGGACCTCCACCACATCGGCCACCGGCGCACCCGTCAGCGCAACCAACTCGGCCGGAGACAGACAGAACACGCCGTGCGGATGGCCAGCAGCGGCCCAGACCTCGTCAAAGCGAAACAGCTCACGGTCGACCAGCACCACTGGCGCGCAAGCATGGGCCACCGGCGCGACGCCGCCGATCGAAAAACCGGTCTGCTGTTTGACAAAAGCCGCATCAGCACGGCCCAACTCGGCCGGCGCCAAGCCCAGTTGCGCCGCCACCTTGCGCAGGTCGACCCGGCGGTCGCCAGAGGTCACGACCAGCACCGCAACGCCGTCGACCAGATGACGGAAGATCACGCTCTTGGCGATCTGCCCGGTCTGCACCTCGAGTGCGGTGGCTGCGTCCTCGCAAGTCCGGGCGGCAACATCGAGCCAGCGCGGTTCATGACGGTGACTGCGCTCTGCCAACCAGCGCGCGACACGCCGAAAACCCTCAGGCCGCAGCACATCGGCCTGCGCCGCGACCATGCTCATGCGAAAACCCGGCCCCGCTTGATCAACAACGCCTTGCCGGCGCGCGAGACCGGCGCCCGACCCAGCACGTCAGAGATGAAACCACCCGCATCGACCAGCGCATCGAGGTCGACCCCGGTGTCTATGCCCATGCCGCGCAGCATGAACACCACGTCCTCGGTCGCGACATTGCCGGTCGCACCTTTCGCGAAAGGGCAGCCGCCCAGACCGGCGACACTGGTGTCGAAGTTGTGGACACCCATCTCGAGGCAGGCATGGATGTTGGCCAGCGCTTGGCCATAAGTGTCGTGAAAATGGCCACTGACCTCGTGCAGAGGGTAATGCTTGAGCGCACGCTCCATCGCCGCCTGCACCCGGCGCGGCGTGCCGACGCCGATGGTGTCGGCCACACCGCAATGGTGCACACCGATGGCCTTGAACAGCTTGACCAGGTGTTCGACCTCGTCAGCGCTGACCTCGCCCTGGTAGGGGCAGCCCAGCGCGCAGGAGATGGCCGCCCGGACCTTGAGCCCAGCCTCGCGAGCGGCGGCGACCACAGGCGCAAAGCGCTCGATGCTCTCTTCGATGCTGCAGTTGATGTTGCGCCGGCTGAAGGCCTGGGTGGCGGCACCGAACACCACCACTTCGTCCGGGCGGGTGGCCGCACCGCCGGCCAGCGCGGCCTGCAGGCCCAGCATGTTGGGCACCAGCACGCTGTAGCGAACCCCTGGCTGGCGCGCGATCGCGGCCATCACCTGAGCGTTGTCGGCCATCTGCGGCACCCATTTCGGGCTGACATAACTGGTGACCTCGATCTCGCGCAGCCCGGCGTCCTGCAGCCTGTGCACCAGCTCGACCTTGTGCGCTGCCGCCACCGGTAGCGCTTCGTTCTGCAGGCCATCGCGTGGGCCAACTTCCACCAAGGTGACACGTTCAGGAATCATGGTTTTGCCTTTCAAACCGGAAGATTATCGCGGCGCGATCAGTCCTGCAGTCGCAGCAACTCGCCACCTTCGGCGACCTGGTCGCCCACCGTGTACAGCAACTCGGCAACCACGCCATCGCGCGGCGCGTTCAGCGTGTGCTCCATCTTCATCGCCTCCATCACCGCCAGCGCCTGGCCCTGGCTCACGCGCTCACCCGGCTTGACCAGGTAGGCGATCACCTTGCCGGGCATGGGGGCGCTCAAGCGGCCGCCCTCGGCAGCACCCTCACCGGCATGGGCGATCGCATCGATCTGGCGCAGCACCGCACTGGCCTCGGGCGCGAACACCGCCACTCGCTCGCCGTGGCCGTAGACCGCCAGCCGCAACCTGCGCTGGCCCAGCGTGAGTTCATGGAACGCGCTAGAGCGGTCCGCCCGGGGCCGCAGTATCAGCGACCAGCGATCGCCGCCAATCTGCAGCTCAAAACGCGCGTCGGCCGCGCTGCTGTGCGGCCGCGCCAGCGCGACCGCGTGCACCGCGCCCGCATGCTCGATATCGAAATGCCGTCGGGCACCACCGTGCAATCGCCAACCGTCACGCCGTGACCAAGGGTCAGCGCCAGCCAGCACGGCCTCATCGCTGAGCGCGCGCGCCACCACACCGGCTGCGGCGACTTCCAGCGCCAGCGGTGGCTGGTTCAGCAGCACGGCGCGCTCGCGCTCGATCAACGCGGTGTCGAGGTCGGCGGTCGAAAACGCGGTGCTGCGGACGACCCGGCGCAAGAACGCAACGTTGTTGTGCAGGCCAACGATGTGGGTGGCCGCGAGCGCAGCGTCAAGTCGTGCCAGCGCCTGGGCTCGGTTCTCGCCCCAGACGATGAGCTTGGCGATCATCGAGTCGTAATGCGGACTGATCGCGTCGCCCTCGCCGACGCCGGCATCGACCCGCACCGGGTCTTGCGCGCTCGTGCGCTCGAAGGCTACATGCGGCGGCCAGCGCAGCACGTCCATCGTGCCGGTCGCCGGCAAGAAACCACCGTCGGGGTTTTCGGCGCAGATGCGGGCTTCGATCGCATGGCCGTGGATCGCCAACTGGTCCTGACGCAGCGGCAGCGGCTGGCCTGCGGCCACGCGCAGCTGCCACTCGACCAGATCAAGCCCCGTGATCGCCTCGGTGACCGGGTGCTCGACCTGCAGCCGGGTGTTCATCTCCATGAAATAGAAGCGAAGGTCGCCGTCATCGCGCTGCTCGGCGATGAATTCCACCGTGCCCGCACCGACATAGCCCACGGCTTTGGCCGCCGCCACCGCGGCAGCGCCCATCTCGGCCCGGCGTTCGGCGCTCAGGCCAGGGGCTGGGGATTCTTCGAGCACCTTCTGGTGACGGCGCTGCACCGAGCAGTCGCGCTCGAACAGGTGAATGCAGCTGCCGTGGCTGTCGCCGAAGACCTGGATCTCGATGTGGCGCGGCCGCAGCACATAGCGCTCGACCAGCACATGGTCATCGCCGAAGCTGGACCTGGCCTCACGCTGGCACGAGGCCAGCGCGGCGCCGAAGTCCTGGGCCCGGTCGACCCGGCGCATGCCCTTGCCGCCACCGCCGGCGCTGGCCTTGATCAGCACTGGATAGCCGATTCGCGCTGCCTCGGCCGCCAGCAGCGCGGGATCGTTGTCCTGGCCGTGGTAACCCGGCACCAACGGCACGCCGGCTCTTTCCATCAAGGTCTTGGCAGCCGATTTGCTGCCCATCGCGGCAATCGCTTCGGGCGGCGGGCCGATGAAGACGACGCCAGCGTCGACGCAGTCGCGCGCGAAGCCAGCGTTCTCAGAAAGGAATCCATAGCCCGGATGCACAGCCTGCGCGCCGGTGGCCAGCGCTGCGGCGAGGATGCGGTCGGCACGCAGGTAGCTGTCGCGCGGCGTCGCACCGCCGATCGCCACCGCCTCGTCGCAGGCCAGCACATGGCGCGCGCCGGCATCGGCGTCGGAATAGACCGCGACGGTGCGGATGCCCAGGCGGCGCGCAGTGGCCGCCACGCGGCAGGCGATCTCACCCCGATTGGCAATCAGGATCTTCTTGAACATGTTCAGCTCCATCGCGTTGAGATCGCCTGCATGCGCTTTGCGCAGCATTCGTTTTGGCGTCGCCGCCCCGGGTTGCGCCCGCAGTCACCGCGCTGGGCCATCAGCGCCTTCATGACCATGGGCGACCACTGTCGTGCGGGGTTGGCCCGCACATCACATCCGAAACACACCGAACTTCGTCTCCGGGATCGGCGCATTCAAACTCGCGCTCAAACCCAGTGCCAACACGCGCCGGGTGTCAGCCGGGTCGATCACACCGTCGTCCCACAGCCTGGCGCTGGCGAAGTAGGGGTGGCCCTGGACCTCGTACTGGGCGCGGATGGGCGACTTGAAATCGGCTTCTTCCTCGTCGCTCCACTGCCCGCCGCGGCCCTCGATACCGTCGCGCTTGACGGTGGCCAGCACGCTGGCGGCCTGGTCGCCGCCCATCACGCTGATGCGGGCGTTGGGCCACATCCAGAGCAAGCGCGGCGAGTAGGCACGGCCACACATGCCGTAGTTGCCGGCGCCGAACGAGCCGCCGATGATCACCGTGAACTTCGGGACGGCAGCACAGGCCACCGCGGTGACCATCTTGGCGCCGGCGCGCGCGATGCCCTCGTTTTCGTACTTTCGCCCGACCATGAAGCCGGTGATGTTCTGCAGAAAGACCAACGGGATCTTGCGCTGGCAGCACAGTTCGATGAAGTGCGCGCCC
>CAMDHE010000041.1 GCA_945898095.1 Roseateles toxinivorans
GAGTGGCTTGCCCGATTGCTGAAGTAAAACGATCCGTAGCAGCCAGGACGAAAGCTTATTCTGGTAACAGCTCGATCCCCGTTCGTCCTGAGCTTGTCGAAGGATCTTGCCCGTTCAAATCGGCCCTTCGACGGGCTCAGGGCGAACGGGGGAGGAATTTCTGGCGATTTGAGAAAAATGCCTCGGCGCGACCAAGGCGAAAGCATCTTCGCCACACTCAGCTGAATATCTGCTTGCGAATCAGCCCGACGGCCAGGCCTTCGAGTGAAAAGCTTTCATCGCCATTGGCGATCTGGATCGGCGCAAAATCGGGGTTTTCGGCCAGCAGTTCGATACCGGTGCGGCCACGTTTGAAGCGCTTGACGGTGACTTCATCGCCGATGCGGGCGACGACGATCTGTCCGGTTCTGGCTTCGCTGGCCTTGCGCACTGCCAGCAGATCACCGTCCATGATGCCGACACCGCTCATGCTCATGCCGCGCACTGTCAGCAAGAAGTCGGGCGGGCTGGAGAACATGCTTGCGTCCAGCGTATAACTTTGCTCGATATGCTCGGTCGCCAGGATCGGATGGCCTGCAGCGACGCGGCCGACCAAGGGCAAGGTCAACTGCGCCAGCCCGGCCATCGGCAGCGAAAATTGCCTGCCAAAGGCGGCGCGTGCATCGCGTGCGATGTTCACGGCGCGCAATGTGTCAGACTTCAGCCTGATGCCGCGTGAGGTGCCGCCGACCAACTCGATCACGCCCTTGCGGGCGAGTGCCTGCAAATGCTCTTCAGCCGCGTTGGCCGAGCGGAAGCCGAGTTCGGTGGCGATCTCGGCGCGGGTCGGCGGCGCGCCGGTGCGTTCAATCGCATCGCGAACCAGGTCGAGAATTTGTTGCTGTCGGGCGGTGAGTTTGGGGCTGTCGTCCACGGATGTTCCTCAGGTTCAAAGTTACTGAATATTTATCCAGTGGCTGTATTTTCATCCAGGATTGAGAAAAATGCAAAACAAAGGCGATTTGATCGTGATTCTGGGCACTGGCGGCACGATTGCCGGCACCGCGGCCGACCCAGGCGACAACGTCGGCTACAAGGCGGCGCAGCTCTCGGTCGAGCAGTTGATTGCCTCGCTGCCAGGCCTGGCAGGTCGTCGGCTGGAAACCGAGCAGGTCGCCCAGATCGACAGCAAGGACATGGATTTCGCCACCTGGCAGCAGCTGGCCGAAAAACTGGCGCAACATCTGGCGCGGCCCGAGGTCAGCGGCATCGTCATCACCCATGGCACCGACACGCTGGAAGAAACCGCTTATTTTTTGCAGCGGTTGCTCAATCCGGTCAAGCCGGTGGTGATCACTGCGGCAATGCGGCCAGCCACTTCCTTGCAGTCCGATGGGCCGCAGAACCTGCTCGATGCAGTTGCCGTCGCGGCACAAGCGCACGTGGCCGGGGTGCTGGTCGCCTTTGCAGGCGCGATCCATTCAGCCGAACAGGTGCGCAAGGTGCACAGCTATCGGCTCGACGCTTTTGCTTCGGCCGAAGGCAGCCGACTCGGCGTGGTGGAGGAGGGCATCGTCCGCTGGCTGGCAAGGCGGCCATCAGCGCCTGCTGCCCTGGGTCTGGCGCGGATTAGCCGGCCCGCAGCGCAATGGCCGCGAGTCCAAATCGTGATGAACCATGTCGGCGCTGACGGCGCGGTGGTCGAGGCTTTGCTGGCCCAGGGCGTAGATGGCCTGGTGGTCGCCGGCACCGGCAATGGCAGCGTTGCCAGTCCGCTTGAGGCCGCTTTGCGGCAGGCGCATGAGCAGGGCGTGGCGGTGCTGCGCAGCACCCGCTGCGATGCCGGGCCTGTCAGCGCGGCCGCTGATGCGCTGCCGAGCGCAGGTTCGCTGAGCCCGGTGAAGGCCCGCATCGAGTTGCTGCTGACCCTGCTGGCCGACTAGAAGCCCGAGCCGGGTTTTTTAATCCTCGGTCGCGTGGATCAGGTCGACCTCGGCGCTCAGTTCCAGCCAGCGCAGTTCTGCCGCAGCCAGCAGGTCGTGGATGCTTTTCAGGCGTTTGCCATGCTCGGCAATTTGCGTCGGTGTGCTTGATGCAGCCGCCAGTTGTGCCTCCACGGCGCTGCGCTCGTCGGCGAGTTGGTTGAGACGCAAGTCGATGGCATCCATCTCGCGACGCAAAGGCTTGGTTTGCTCGGCCAGACGTTGGCGAGCCTGCCCGCTGGCCTTGCGATCAGGCGCGACCGGCGCGGTTGCAGCTTGTGGCGCGGCCGCCTTGGCAAAACCGGCTTTGGCGTTCTTCTTGGCGGCATCCTTGGCTGCTTTGGCAGCTTCCTTTGATTGCTCGAGCAGCCATTTCTGGTAATCGTCCAGATCGCCGTCGAAAGGTGCAACCACGCCCTTGGCGACCAGCCAGAACTCGTCGCAGACTTCGCGCAGCAGGGCGCGGTCATGGCTGACCAGCATCACCGTGCCTTCGAATTCGTTCAGCGCCATCGACAGCGCCTCGCGCGTCGTCAGGTCCAGATGGTTGGTCGGCTCGTCAAGCAGCAGCAGGTTCGGACGCTGCCAGACCAGCATCGCCAGCACCAATCGGGCTTTCTCGCCGCCTGAGAGGCTGCCGACTTCCTGGTTGACCATCGCGCCGACAAAGCGGAACTGGCCGAGGAAGTCGCGCAGCTCCTGTTCGCGCGCGTTCGGGCTGCATTCCTTGGCCAGCCGCACCATATGCGAGAGCGGCCCTTCATCAGGGCGCAGGACATCCATTTCCTGCTGGGCGAAATAACCGATCTGCAGGCCCTTGCCTTCGGTGATCTTGCCGCCCAGCGCCTTGTTCATGCGCGCGACCGTTTTCACCACCGTCGATTTGCCCTGACCGTTGGCACCGAGAATGCCGATGCGCTGACCCGCCAGCACCGAGCGGTTGATGCCGCTCACGATGATGTTCTGCCTGCCGTCTTCAGCTTCATAGCCGCAGGCGACTTCGTCGAACATCAGCATCGGATTGGGCAGATTGAGCGGCTCGCGGAATTCAAACGAGAAGTCCGAAGCTGCCAGCACCGGCGCCAGCCGTTCCATCCGCTCCAGCGCCTTGACCCGGCTTTGCGCCTGCTTGGCCTTGCTGGCCTTGGCCTTGAAGCGGTCGATGAACTTTTGAAGGTGCTCGATGCGGTCCTGCTGCTTGCCAAAGGCCGCAGCCTGCAAGACCATGCGCTCGGCACGCATCTGTTCGAAAGCGGTGTAGTTGCCGCCATAGCGCATCAGCTTGGCGTCGTCCAGATGCAGGGTGACGCGGGTGATCGCGTCGAGAAATTCCCGGTCATGGCTGATGATGATCAGCGTGCCTTCATAGCGCTCCAGCCAGGCTTCCAGCCAGACCAGGGCGTCGAGGTCCAGGTGATTGGTCGGCTCATCAAGCAGCATCAGATCGGCCGGACACATCAGCGCCCGCGCCAGTTGCAAGCGCATGCGCCAGCCGCCCGAAAAGCTGTTGACTGGCCAGTCGACCTGTTCGCCCTTGAAACCCAAGCCCATCAGCAGCGCCTGAGCGCGCGGTCTGGCGTCAAAAGCGCCGGCATCGCTGAGCATTGCGTGGGCATCGGCCATCGCGTGGCCATCTTCTTCGGCCTCGGCCTTGTCCAGCGCCATTCTGGCTGCCATCAAGCGGTTGTCGCCTTCCAGCACATAGTCGGTGGCCGGCATTTCGGTCTCGGGCATGTCCTGGGCGACCTCGCCGATCGTCCATTGGCGCGGGATTTCAGCCTCGCCCTTGTCGTTTTGCAGGCGATTCGTCAGCATCGCGAACAGGCTCGACTTGCCGGCGCCGTTGCGCCCGACCAGGCCGATTTTCTCGCCCGGCTGCAGCGTGACGCTGGCGTCGTCGAGGACGACTTTGGTGCCACGTCGCAGCGTGATATTGCGCAGCGTGATCATGGCTTGGCAGCTTTCTTCATGGATTCCTGGGTCACTAACAACACTTGCTTCTCTCCGGCCGATGTTTCCATCCAGGCCAATTCCAGCTGCGGGAATGCAGCTTCGAAAAATTCATGCTCGTTGCCGATTTCCAGCAGCAGCACACCATGTTCAGTCAGATGTTCCGACGCTTGCGCCAGCAACTGACGCACGAAGTCCATCCCGTCCGCACCGCCGGCGAGCGCCAGCTGCGGCTCGGTCAGGTACTCCTTTGGCAATGTCGCCATCGAACTGGCATTGACATAGGGCGGATTGCACAGAATCAGGTCGTAGCGGCGCCCTGCGACCGGGGCCAGCCCGTCGCCTTGTGCGAGGTTGATGCGCGCTTGCAAGCCATGCCGGTCGACATTGATGCGGGCGACTTGCAGCGCCTCGGCACTGAGGTCGACAGCGTCGATCTGCACTTCGGGCCAGGCCAGCGCTGCCAGCACAGCCAGGCTGCCATTGCCAGTGCATAGATCGAGTACCAGGCTTGTCGATTCGGGCAGCCAGGCGTCGATGCTGGCATCGGCGATCAGCTCGGCGATCAGGCTGCGCGGCACGATCGCGCGCTCGTCGACATAAAAAGCCACGCCCTGCAGCCAGGCTTCCTGCGTCAAATAGGCAGCGGGTTTGCGGCTGCTGATGCGCAGCTCGATCAGCGCCTCGATCCTGGCGAGATCGTCGGCGCTGAGTTCCTGCAGTTCATGTTCAGCCAGCGCATCGAGCGGCAAGCCGAGGCGCCATAGCAGCAGCCAGGCGGCTTCGTCAAAAGCATTCAAAGTGCCATGCCCAAAAGAAACGCCCGCCTCGGTCAGGCGGGCGGCTTGGGCCTCGATACAGCTCAGCAGGTTCACAACGCTTCCAATGTGGATGGGGGAAAGCAGGTCGGTTCGGCGCGGCTGCTTCAAGCCGCGTCGGCCTTCAGCGCTCAGGCGCGCAGCAGGTCGTTGATGCTGGTCTTGGCGCGGGTCTGCGCGTCGACCCGCTTGACGATCACCGCCGCGTAGAGGCTGTGGCTGCCGTCGGCTGAAGGCAAGGAGCCGCTGACCACGACCGAGCCCGACGGGATCCTGCCATAGCTGACTTCGCCAGTGGCGCGGTCATAGATCTTGGTGCTCTGGCTGATGTACACACCCATCGACACCACCGAGTTTTCCTCGACGATCACGCCTTCGACGATTTCCGAGCGCGCACCGATGAAGCAGTTGTCTTCGATGATCGTCGGATTGGCCTGCAATGGCTCGAGCACGCCGCCGATGCCGACGCCGCCCGACAGGTGCACGTTCTTGCCGATCTGCGCGCAGGAGCCCACCGTCACCCAGGTGTCGACCATGGTGTTTTCATCGACATAGGCGCCGATATTCACGTAGGAGGGCATCAGCACGACGTTCTTGGCCTGGAAGCTGCCACGGCGCGCCACTGCGGGCGGCACCACGCGCACGCCGATGGCGCGGAATTGATCCTCAGACAGGCCGGCATATTTGCTCGGCACCTTGTCATAAAAGCTCATGTCGCCCGAGCCCATCACGCGGTTGTCGTTCAGGCGGAATGACAGCAGCACGGCCTTCTTGACCCATTGGTGCACCAGCCATTGGCCGACCGATTGGCGTTCGGCCACACGCAGACGGCCCGAGTCAAGTTCGGCGATCACATGCTCGACCGCCTCGCGGACTTCGGGCGCGTTGCTGGCGTTCAAGGTGGCGCGGGCCTCCCAGGCCTGGTCGATGATGATTTGCAGATCTTGTGTCATGGTGGGCTCTTGATTCAAAGGGATTGGATATAGGCGGCGATGCGTTGGGCGGCTTCGACGCATTCCGGCGTTTCGGCCACCAGGGCCAGGCGGATGCGGCCGGCGCCGGGGTTCACACCATGGGCCTGGCGCGCCAGCAAGCTGCCTGGCAGCACGGCGACATTGTATTGAGCCAGCAGATCGAGGGCGAAGGCGATGTCGTCACCGCCATGCAGATGGGCCGGAATTGCGGCCCAGAGGTAGAAACCGGCATCGGGCAGGGCCACGTCGAGGTGGCTGGTCAGCAGTGGCGTCACCTGGGCAAACTTGGCGCGGTATTTGGCCCGGTTGGCGATCACATGGTCCTCATCGTCCCAGGCCGCAATGCTGGCCGTTTGCACCAAGCCGCTCATCGCGCTGCCATGGTAGGTGCGGTACAGCAGGAAGCGCTTGATGATGGCGGCGTCGCCGGCCACGAAGCCCGAGCGCATGCCCGGCACGTTCGAGCGCTTGGACAGGCTGGTAAAGGCGATCAGGTTGCGGAAGTCGCTGCGGCCGAGTTTGGCCGCGGCCTCAAGGCCACCGAGCGGCGCCTCGTCGCGGAAATAGATCTCCGAATAGCATTCGTCCGAAGCGATGACGAAGCCGTAGCGGTCCGACAACTCGAACAGCATCTTCCATTCGTCCAGCGGCATCACCGCGCCGGTCGGGTTGCCCGGCGAACAGACATAGAGCAGTTGCGTGCGGGCCCAGGTGGCGGTGTCGATTTCGTCCCAGTTGGCGGCAAAGTTCCGGGCCGGATCACTGTTGGCAAAAGCGGTCTGGGCGCCGGCCAGCAGCGCTGCACCTTCATAGATTTGATAAAAAGGATTCGGGCAGACGACGGTGGCGCCCGGTCTTGTCGGGTCAATTACCGTCTGCGCCAGGGCAAACAAGGCTTCACGCGAACCATTCACCGGCAGCAACTGGCTGGCCGGGTCGAGTTGCAGGCCGTATCGGCGGTGCAACCAGGCAGCGATCGATTCACGCAAGGCCGGGGTGCCGGCGGTGGCCGGATAGCTCGAAAGCCCCTGCAAACCGGCCAGCAAGGCATCCTCAACCAGCTTGGGCGCCGGATGCTTGGGCTCGCCGATGCCCAGGCTGATCGGCCTGAAGGCCGGGTTCGGCACGATGCCGGCAATCAGCTCCTTGAGCCGCTCGAACGGGTAGGGGTGTAGCTTGTCGAGCAGCGGGTTGTGCGCTGATGCGGGCAGATTGATCATGGTTCTTGTGCGGTCTTAGCCTTGCATGCCCGAAGCGAAGCCATGCGCCGGCAACTCGACGCGCGGCTGCGGTTGCCAGCCTGCTTGGCGATGTTCGACCACCAGATTGGTATAGATGCCGCCGCGCACATACCATTTGGCGGTGATGCGGATGAAGCGGGGCTGCGCCACGGCGACGATGTCATCGAGGATCGTATTGGTCACTTTCTCGTGGAAAGCGCCTTCATTGCGGTAGCTCCAGAAATACATCTTCAAGCTCTTCAGCTCGATGCATTGCTGGTCGGCAATCATGTCGATGGTGAAATGGGCGAAATCGGGCTGGCCGGTCAGCGGGCAATGGCAGGTGAACTCAGGCACCTGGAACTGGATCACATAATCGCGCTGCGGCGCCGGATTCGGGAATACCAGCAATTCCTTGCTTGGTGCCGAAGGCGGATTGGCAGGCATTTCGCGCATCCTGGATGCGGCGGCTTGCTTGCGCGTATTGCTTGGGGTCTTGCTTGCCGGCTTGGCAAGCGGCTTTGCGGTTTGGTTCATCTTGGCCATCGAAGCGACGCAGGCCGGCACAAGGCCGGCCTGAGGTTTAATTTGGGGTAATCCCCGATGTTATCATCCAGCCCCGTATGGCGCCCGAAAATGGCGTTTTATTTAAGTAAATCAATGGCTTAGAAGGGGCTCCCAGGTTTGGGGAGCCTGCCAGGCAAGGGCTGCAAACAAACCGCTTCCATGCGTCTGAATTCGATCAAGCTCTCGGGCTTCAAGTCCTTTGCTGATCCGACCGTCTTCCAGTTGCCCGGGCAGCTGGTCGGCGTGGTCGGACCGAATGGCTGCGGAAAATCCAACATCATGGACGCAGTGCGCTGGGTGCTGGGCGAAAGCCGGGCTTCCGAGCTGCGCGGCGAATCGATGCAGGACGTGATCTTCAATGGCTCGGGCAACCGCAAGCCGGCCAGCCGCGCCAGTGTCGAGCTGGTCTTCTCCAATGAGGATGCGCGCGCCGGCGGCCAATGGAGTCAGTTTGCCGAGATCGCGGTCAGGCGACTGTTGACGCGCGACGGGTCGTCGAGCTATTTCATCAACAACCAGGTCGTGCGCCGCCGCGATGTGCAGGACGTGTTTCTCGGCACGGGCCTGGGGCCGCGCGCCTACGCCATCATCGGCCAAGGCACGATCAGCCGCATCATCGAGAGCAAGCCTGAAGAGCTGCGCATGTTCCTCGAAGAAGCCGCCGGTGTTTCCAAGTACAAGGAACGCCGGCGCGAGACCGAGAACCGTTTGCGTGACACGCGTGAAAACCTCACCCGGGTTGACGACATCCTGCGCGAGCTCGGCAGCAATCTGGAAAAGCTCGAAAAGCAGGCCCAGGTGGCGTCAAGCTACCGCAGTTTGCAGGACAGCGGCACGCTCAAGCTGCAGCAGCTCTGGTTCCTGAAACACCGCGACGCCACCGGCGAGCAGGCCAGGGTCAGGCAGGAACATCTCGACGCGGTCAATGCGCTGGAATCCCGCTTGGCCGAATTGCGCCAGGTTGAGGCCGGGCTGGAAACGCTGCGCCAGGCGCATTACGCCGCTGGCGACGAGCTGCATGCCTCGCAGGGCCGTTATGCCGAAGCCCAGCTCGAGGTCAGCCGGCTCGAGGAACGCATCCGCTATGTCGTCGAAGGCCGGCAGCGGGTCGATGCGCGGTTGGTTGATCTGCAAGCCCAGAACCAGCAATGGGAAACCCGCTCGCTGGAAGCTCAGGATGAGCAGGAGAGCATTGCCGAGCAGATCAGCGTGGCCCAGGAGCAAAGTGAAATCCTCGCCGCCCAGGCCGACGAGCAGGGTCAGGATCTGCCCAATGCTGAAGATTCGCTCAGGGCAGCGCAGGCAGCTGCCAATGCCCAGCGGCTCGAAGTCGTGCAGGTGCAGCAGCAGATCCAGGTGCTGGCGGCCGAAAGCCGCAGCATCGAAGATCAATCGCGCCAGTTGCGCAGCCGCCGTGAACGCCTGGCGATCGAGCGCCAAGCGCTGGCGCCGCCGGACGCGCAGGCGTTGGTTGACCTGCAGCGTGCCAGCCATGCCGCTGACGAAAGCCGCGACCTGAAGGCCGCGCAACTGCACGAGTTGTCGGAACAGTTGCCGCTGCTTGAAGAAGCACGCCGCGTCCAGCAGCAAGAAGCCAACAGCCAGTTGTCGCGCCGCGCGCAGTTGTCCGCCAAGCTCGATGCTTTGCGTGCGCTGCAGGAAAAAGTCCAGACCGAAGGCAAGCTGCAGCCCTGGCTGGCGCGCCATGGTCTGGAAAGCCTGGCCGGTTTGTGGACCCGCTTGCAGGTCGAACAAGGTTGGGAGAACGCGCTCGAAGCGGCGCTGCGCGAGCGCATGGGTGCGCTCGAAGTCGGTCGGCTCGAGACGGTACGCGCATTCGGACAGGATGCGCCGCCCGCCAAGCTGGCGTTTTACTCGAACAATGGCGCGACGGCAGTCGACGCACGCAGCGCCAGCCTGCCCAGGCTGGCGGCCAGGTTGCGTCTGCATGATGCGGCGCTGCAGGCCATGCTCGAAGAATGGCTGGCGGGTGTCTACAGCGCGGAATCGATCGACGCTGCGCTGGCCAGCCGTAACAGCCTGGCTGCAGGCGAGCTGATCATGACTGCCGAGGGCCATGCCGTCAGCCGCTTTGCAGTGAGTTTTTATGCGCCCGATTCAGCCCAGTCGGGTTTGCTGGCTCGGGCCCAGGAAATCGAACATCTGACCCTGGAACTGCGCGCTCAAAAGCTGATCTCCGAATCGGCTGCCAGCGACCTGGTGCGCGCCGAGGCCGCTTGTACCGAAGCAACGCTGATTCTGGCGCAGCAGCGGCGCGAGGCTGCCGAGACCCAGAGCCGGGCGCATCAATTGCATGTCGAGCTGCTGCGTCTGTCGGCCCAGGCCGATGCCGCCAGCAGTCGGCGTCTGCAACTGGCCGACCTGCTGGCCGAGATCGACACCGAGGACGAAGCCTTGCAGGAGCGCCGCATCATCGGCGAGGCGCGTTTCGAAGACCTGGACATGCAACTGGCGACCACCCAGGAGCGCCATGCCGAACTTGAAGATGCGACGCTGCTGGCCGAGCGGCGACTGACCGAAGCGCGCGAGCAATTGCGCGCACTCGAGCGCCGCGCCCAGGAAGCCCAGTACAGCGCCAGGGCCTTGTCCGCGCGCCAGGCCGAGATGCAGCGCTCGATCGAAACCGCGCAGTCCCAGGTCGAGACCAACCGGCAGTCGATCGCCAGCCTGCAGCGCGAGCTCGATCAGCTCAATGACGCGGCGGCGCAGGCCGGCCTGCAAGACGCCCTGGCCTTGAAGATGGAGCGTGAGCAGGCCCTGGCCGAGACGCGCAGCGGCTATGACGACCTGAGCCAGCAGCTGCGCGCGGCCGACGAGCAGCGCCTGAGCTTCGAACGCAGCCTCGACCCCTTGCGTGAGCAGATCGGCAAGCTCGCGCTCGAAGAACAGGCCGCGCAGCTCGGCGGTGCGCAATATCTGGAACAGCTGAACGCCGCTGGCGTTGACATGGAGGCGCTGGCCCTCTCGATCGAAACTGGTGCGGTCAAGCTCGCCGGCTTGCAGGGCGAGATCGACCGTATCAACCGCGAGATCACCGCTCTGGGAGCGGTCAATCTGGCCGCCCTCGACGAGCTGACCGCGGCACGCGAACGCAAACAGTTTCTCGACGCACAGAATGCCGACCTGCTGTCGGCGATGCAGACGCTGGAGGATGCGATCCACAAGATCGACCTCGAGACGCGCGCCTTGCTGGGCAAGACCTTTGACCAAGTCAATGAGCATTTCGGCCGCATGTTCCCGGTGCTTTTCGGTGGCGGGCAGGCCAGGCTGGTGATGACTGGCGAAGAAATCCTCGACGGCGGCGTGCAGGTGATGGCGCAGCCGCCGGGCAAGAAAAACAGCACCATCCACCTGCTCTCGGGCGGTGAAAAAGCGCTGACGGCGATCGCGTTGGTGTTTGCGATCTTCCAGCTGAATCCAGCGCCGTTCTGCCTGCTCGATGAGGTCGATGCGCCGCTGGACGATGCCAATACTGAGCGCTATGCCAGGCTGGTCAAGGAAATGAGCGGCGGCACTCAGTTCCTCTTCATCTCGCACAACAAGATTGCAATGGAAATGGCAGAACAATTGATCGGGGTAACGATGCAGGAGCAGGGCGTGTCGCGTATCGTCGCGGTGGATATTGAAGCAGCTCTTTCGATGGCGGAGGTTGGATGAACATGACCGGATGGTTGGCCATATTGGGTGGCCTGGTGCTGGCCGCAGTCGTCGCGCATGGCGCATGGACGGCGCGCAAAGCCGGGCCGCGCCGCGCCGAAGAGCAGATCGAGCCGATGCTGGATGAGCAGAACCAACTGCGCGAGGAACGGGCCGAGTCGGCCGCCACCCTGCCCGACGATGCCGCGACCTCGATCAGCCGCCCGGCGCGCCGACCTTCGGCCCGCATCGACGCGCTGATCGACGCGATCGCCACGCTCACGCTGGACCAGCCGATCAGCGGCGAGATGGTCCTGTCGCACCTGCCTGGCAGCCGCCGCGCTGGCACCAAGCCCTTCCATATCGAGGGCCTGAATGTCGAAACCGGTGAATGGGAGCTGCCGTTTCCGGGCCTGGCCGGCTCTCGCTACGGCGAATTCCAGGCCGGCGTGCAGATGGCCAATCGCAGCGGTGCGATGAACGAGATCGAATATTCCGAGTTCGTGCAGAAGGTGCAGTTGTTTGCCGATGGCATTGGCGCTTTTGTGCAATTCCCCGACATGCTCGATGTGGTGGCGCGGGCGCGCGAGCTCGACCAGTTCGCCAGCGCCCATGACGCACAACTGGCGGTGGTGCTGCGCCCCCGAGATACGGCCTGGACGCTGGGCTATGTGCTGCAGATCGCATCGCGCCATGGCTTTGTGGCCGGTGCGATACCGGGCCGCCTGGTGCTGGCGGCTGATGAAGAAGGCGCGCCGCCCATCCTCAGCCTGAGCTTTGATGCGCAGGCCGCAATGGCCGAAAATCCGCAGCTTTCTTCCTTGCGCGAGTTGCTGCTGTCTCTGGACGTTCCGCAGACGCCCGAAGCGCAAGAACCCTTTGCCAGCTGGCAGGAAGCTGCACGCAGCCTGGCGGGCGACATCGACGCCGACATTTGCGATGACCATGGCCAGGTGCTCAACCTGCATGCTTTCAGCGCCATTGGTCAGGAACTCTCGGCGCTTTACGTCGCGCTGGCCTCGCATGATCTGGCCGCAGGCAGCCTGGCCACCCGACGCTTGTTCAGCTGATGTTTTCCGAGTTGAACCCGGCCGTCAGGGCGGCCGAGCTGCGCGAGCTGCTGCAGCACCATGCCCATCTGTACTACACGCTCGATGCGCCGGCCTTGCCCGATGCTGAATACGACCGTCTGTTTACCGAACTGCAGGCGATCGAAACGGCGCATCCGGCGCTGCTGACAGCAGATTCGCCGACCCAGCGCGTGCTGGGCAAATTGCTGCCCGGTTTTGCCCAGGTCAGGCATGCGCTGCCGATGCTGAGTATCCGCACCGAGACCGATACCGAACCCAGTGGCGCGCTGAATTTCGACGCCAGGGTGCGCCGCGAGCTCGAGCTCGGCGATGCGGCAGCGCCGATCGAATATTCGGCCGAGCTGAAATTCGACGGCTTGGCGATCAATCTGCGCTACGAGCAGGGCTTGCTGGTGCAGGCGGCGACGCGTGGCGATGGCGAGAGCGGCGAAGACGTGACGCAGAACATCCGCACCATCGCGCAGATTCCTTTGCGCTTGAAGGGCGTCAGCGCTGCGGTGCTTGAGCTGCGCGGCGAGGTCTATATGCGCCGCGATGATTTCGAGGCCTTGAACGAACGCCAGCGCGAGGCGAATGAAAAAACCTTTGTTAATCCGCGCAATGCCGCCGCCGGCGCAGTGCGCCAGCTCGACCCCGCGATCGCTGCCAAGCGGCCCCTGAGCTTTTTCGCCTATGGCCTGGGCGATGTGCAGGGCTGGCCGCGGCCCGACACGCACAGTGGCCTGCTCGACGCGGTGGCCGCCATGGGCTTGCCGGTCTGCGCTGACCGGGCCGTGGTCCAGGGCGCTGCCGGCCTGGTGCGCTTCCACCAGGAAATCGGCGCCAAGCGCGACAGCCTGCCTTTCGACATCGACGGCGTGGTCTACAAAGTCAACAGCCTGGCGCTGCAGCAGCGGCTTGGTTTTGTCAGCCGCGAGCCGCGCTGGGCGGTGGCGCATAAATACCCGGCGCAAGAACAGCTCACAAGACTCAACGGCATCGACATCCAGGTCGGCCGCACCGGCAAGCTGACGCCGGTGGCCAAGCTGGCGCCGGTCTTTGTCGGCGGCACGACGGTCAGCAATGCGACGCTGCACAACCTGTTCGAGCTGCGCCGCAAGGGCGTTCGCGTCGGCGACCAGGTGATCGTGCGGCGCGCGGGTGACGTGATCCCCGAGGTCGTCGCCCGCCTGCCCGAGCCGCGTCTCAGCTATGTCCCCAACTTTGCCATGCCACGCCAATGCCCGGTCTGCGGCAGCGCGGTGTTGCGCGAACAAGGCGGCATCGAACATCGCTGCAGCGGTGGCCTGTTCTGCCCGGCGCAGCGCAAGCAGGCGCTGTTGCATTTCGCCGGCCGGCGCGCGCTCGACATTGAAGGCCTGGGCGACAAGCTGGTCGACCAGCTCGTTGATGCCGGCATCGTCACCAGCCTGCCGGGCCTGTACCAGCTCGACCTTGAACGGCTCGCCGGGCTGGACCGCATGGCTGAAAAAAGCGCGCAGAACATCATCGAAGCGCTGCACAAAAGCAAGCAAACGACGCTGGCCCGCTTCCTCTTCGGCCTGGGCATCCGCCAGGTTGGCGAAGCCACGGCCAAGGCGCTGGCAAGGCATTTTGGCCAGCTCGAATTGGTGATGACTGCCAGCGTCGACGAGTTGCTGGGGGTGCGCGATGTCGGCCCGATCGTCGCGCAAAGCATTCACGATTTCTTCGCCCAACCGCATAACCGTGAGGTGGTCGAACAACTGCGTGCCGCCGGCCTGAATTGGGAAGAAGCCGCGGCCACCGGCCAGGGCCCGCAGCCGCTCGCCGGCAAGACCCTGGTGCTGACCGGCTCGCTGCCCACCTTGTCGCGCGATGCTGCCAAAGACCTGATCGAAGCCGCTGGCGGCAAAGTCAGCGGCTCGGTCTCCAAGAAGACCGACTTCGTCGTCGCCGGCACCGAAGCCGGCTCCAAGCTCGACAAAGCCCGCGAGCTCGGCATCGCCTTGCTCGATGAGGCCGGCCTGCTCGCCCTGCTTCACCCATAGCCGACCCATATCTGGCCCGCAAGGCCGGTAGCCCGCCATGCAGCGCAGCGCAATGCGGGGGATTCGACAACGGGGAATGGGTAGCCGGGAGTCGGCATTGCCTCCGCACCCCTCAGGAATTGAGTCCGTCGCAGTTCGGGGTTTATCCCTGAGCCGTCGATCGTTGCCGACTTTCGACTTTCCAATTCCCCGGAACCAATCCCCGCAATCCGCTGCGCTGCTTGTCGGGCTACGGGCAATAACAACTACCGGCTTCGCAGGGTTTAGCCGTGAGCGGGTAGCAGGCGCAGGATCTGCGTGGCCATGCGGGCGGCAGCGCCGCGGTGTTCGGCGGCGAAGCTTTCGGCGGCGCTGGCCATCTGGGATTGGCGCTGTGGGTCGCGGCAGAGGTTGAGGCCTTGCTGCAGCCCGGCGCTGATGTCGGCCACGCGGATGGCGGCACCGGCTTGTACGGCGAGCTCAGCAGCCTCGGCGAAATTGAAGGTATGCGGGCCCATCACGACCGGGCAAGCGCAGGCTGCGGCTTCGATCAGGTTTTGCCCGCCCAGCGGGGCGAAGCTGCCGCCAAGCAAGGCGCAGTCGGCCAGGCCGTAATAGAGCGACATTTCGTGCATCGAGTCGCCCAGCCAGACATCGGCGCCCAGCGCGGCTTCGGCAGGCTGATCCTGCCAATGGCTGCGCCGCGCCAGGTTCAGGCCGGCAAGGGTGATCAGATCGGCCACCGCATCGAAACGTTGTGGGTGACGCGGCACGATCAGCAGCAGCGGACGCGCTGCTTCAGGCAAGGCCTGCCAGGCCTGCAGCAGCAGCGCTTCTTCGCCTTCGCGGGTGACTGCCGCCAGCAGGACCTTGCGCTGCAGCAGTTGATTCCAGCGGCGCCCCTGTGCCAGCAGGCCGGCATCGACTTGCAGATCGAATTTCAGATTGCCCTGGACTAGCGGGCTTGGTGCGCCGCTGGCGCGCAGGCGTTGGGCGTCGAGCAAGGTCTGCGCCAGCACCAGCTTGAGCCTTCGAACAGCCGGTTGCAGCAGCGCGGCAAAGCGCCTGCCGCGGCGCTCGCTGCGCGCTGACAGGCGAGCATTGGCCAAGGTCATCGGCAGGCCGAATTTAGCTGCCTCGAACTGCAGATTTGGCCAGATCTCGGTTTCGATCAAGACGCCGACCGCCGGTTGCCAATGGCGCAAGAAGCGCCTTACTGCGCCGGGCAGGTCATAGGGCAACCAGGCCTGCGCGTCACCCGGGGCAAGCAGTTCAAGACCAGCCGTACGACCGGTGGCGGTGCCATGGGTCAAGAGCAAACGCAACCCGGGGGATTGCTCGCGCAGGGCTGCGATCAGGGCGGCAGCGGCGCGCGTCTCGCCCAGCGAGACGGCGTGGATCCAGACCCAGCCGCTGCCATTGGCCGGCGCCCGGTACAAGCCCAGGCGTTCGCCCAGCCATTGCCTGTAGAGCGGCTCAGCCGCGCCGCGGCGCCAGAGCCGCAGCAGATAAAGCGGGGTCAGCAGGCGCAGCAGGCCGGCATAGGCCTGGCGGCTGAGCGCCTCGATGAAGTTTTCGCTCAAGCTCGGTCAATGCCCGGCGGCAAAGGTCGCATCGGGCTTGACCCGCTTCAACTGCGCCAGCACATCATGCTGGATCCTGGCCAGCGCCTCGGGCGTATGGCCTTCGAAGCGCAGCACCAGCACCGGCGTGGTGTTTGATGCCCGCACCAGACCGAAACCATCGTCATATTCAACCCGCAGGCCGTCGATCGTGACGAGTTCCCTGGCGCCCGGAAACTTGGCCACCTTGAGCAGCTTTTTCACCACTTCATGGTGTTCACCTTCGGCGCAGGGCACGTTGATTTCGGGCGTGTTGAAGCTGGTCGGCAAAGCGTTCAGCACCGCGCTCGGGTCGGCGAAGCGGGAGAGGATTTCAAGCAGCCGGGCGGCGCAATACATCGCGTCGTCGAAGCCGTACCAGCGCTCGCTGAAGAAGATATGGCCCGACAGCTCGCCGGCCAGCGGTGCGCCGGTTTCGCGCAGCTTGGCCTTGGCCAGCGAATGGCCGGTCATCCACATCAAAGGCCGGCCGCCATGCTCGCGGATCCAGGGTGCCAGGCGCTGGGTGCATTTGACGTCGAAGATGATCTCGGCGCCGGGTTGGCGTTTCAGGATGTCGGCAGCGAAGAGCATGATCTGGCGGTCGGGCATGATCATCGTGCCGTCCTTGGTGACAACGCCAAGGCGGTCGCCGTCGCCGTCAAAGGCCAGGCCGAGCTCGGCATCGCAGGCATGGACGATGCGTTTGAGGTCTTCAAGGTTTTCCGGGCGCGATGGGTCCGGGTGGTGGTTGGGGAAGTCGCCGTCGACTTTTGAAAAGATGTCGATCACCTCGCAGCCGAGCGCGCGCAGGATCGCCGGTGCCGTGGCGCCGGGGATGCCATTGCCAGAATCGACGACGATCTTCATCGGCCGCTTCAGCTTGCAGTCATTGACGATGCGCTGGGTGTATTCGGCCACGATGTCCATCGCTGCGGCACGACCGGCTTTCCCTTTTGGCTCCAGCAGGTAGTCTTCGGCCTCGATGCGGCGGCGCAGGGTCTGGATCTGTTCGCCATAGACGGCCGCGCCTTGCAGCACCATCTTGAAGCCGTTGTAGTCCTTCGGGTTGTGGCTGCCGGTGACCATGATGCCCGAGCTGCAGCCATGCTGGGCGCGGGTCGCCGCGACGTAATAAAGCATCGGTGTTGTGACCGCGCCGAGGTCGACGACATCGAGGCCGGTCGACTTCAACCCGCGGATCAACGCGGCCACCAGAGCGGGGCCGGAAATCCGCCCGTCGCGGCCTACGGCGACGGCTTTTTCACCCAGCAGTTTTGCTTCGGTGCCGAAGGCCCGACCCAGATGTTCGGCCATGGTTTCGTTCAGGCTGGTGCCGACAACACCGCGGATGTCATAGGCTTTGAAAATCGAGGCTTGAACTTGCATGGAATCCCTGGGGCTTAATGGCGATCCGCCATTGTAGGCAGGTGGCCTGTTCGCTTATGCTCCCGTGCAAACAAGGCGAGGCTCCCATGCTCCAACATCACGTCCTGCAAAAACGCATCAGCACGCCGCTGGGTGAAATGCTCGCCGCGCGCAGCCAGGCAGGGCTATCGGGCTTGTGGTTCGAGGGCCAGAAACACCATCCTGGCGCACTCAATTTGCCAGTTGCCGCAAGCGATCCGATATTCACTGCATTGGAAAATGCACTGCAAGGCTATTTTGCCGGCGCAGCCTTGCCGAATGCGTTGCTTGCTCAGTTGGACCCGGCGGGAACGCCTTTCCAACTGGAAGTTTGGCGCACCTTGCTGCAGATCGAGTCAGGTCAAAGCGAAAGCTATGGCTCGATCGCCAAGCGCATCGGCCGGCCACAGGCGGTGCGGGCCATTGGCGGTGCGGTCGGGCGCAACCCGCTGTCGATCCTGATTCCCTGCCACCGGGTGCTCGGGGCAGACGGGCGGCTGACCGGTTATGCCGGCGGGCTGGATCGCAAGCTGGCGCTGCTGCAACTCGAGGCCGCAAACGCCATTACCTGAAAGCGCTGGAGCGCGGCGAACCGGGGCAAATCAAGCGGCCTTGATCAGCATTTCGGCATCTGCTTGAACTCGCCATTGGGTGCGCAGTTGCGAACCCGCCCGGTGATGCTGACAACCGCCCGGATCGCCTGCCCGTTGGGGTTGCTGACATCGATGCTGCCGGTGCTGCTGACCAGGCCTTGCCGGGCTTGAAAGCTCATATTGCCGACGTTCGAGTGCAGACTGACTTGCTGGCTCAGCGGCAGCCATTGCAGCTTGATCGGGGCTGCGGGAGCGGTGCAAAGCGCCTGACCAGAATCGCTGCAACGGCATTGCGCTGCGGCGCCGAGGTAGATGATGTAACAGCTTCCAAGTGGATGCTGGCTGAAGCGGAACTGCACTGTTTCGCCATGCAACACGGCTTCGCTGCGGGCTTGCTGCAGATCGGTCAGCAGGGTTTGTGCCACCAGTTCAAGCCGCTTGCGCTGCTTCATTTGGCCAAATGAGGGCAGGGCCATGCTGAGCAGGACGCCCAACAAGGCCAGGCAAACAAGCAGCTCGAGCATTGTCAATCCGGTGCAGCGATCGCGGGCCATGGCGCTCTCCTGAATGGCTCAGGAAACCATACAGGAGCAGGGCGGCGCTGGCTGTCCCCAGGAACTCCGCAATCAGATGTCGCGGATCAGCTTTCTGAACTGGTCGACGTCTTCGAAGCTGCGGTAGACCGAGGCAAAACGGACATAGGCGACCTTGTCGATGCGCTTGAGTTCGCGCATGACCAATTCGCCCAGCCGCGCCGATGGCAATTCGCGTTCGCCGCTGGCCAGCAAGGCTTCTTCAATGCGGGCCATAGCAGCATCAATCTGTTCGAGGCTGACCGGCCGTTTGCGCAGGGCCAATTGCATCGAGTCGCGGATTTTTTTGGGATCGAACTCGGCCCTTGTGCCGTCCTTCTTCACCACCGCGGGCAGGGCGATTTCAGCCCTTTCGTAGGTGGTGAAGCGCTTTTCACAGCTCGCGCAGCGGCGCCGGCGCCGCACCACATCGCCTTCATCCGATTCCCGGGTCTCGGCGACCTGGGTTTCGGGGTGGCTGCAAAACGGACAACGCATGCTGGTTCAGCGTGGCTCAGCGATAGACCGGGAAACTGCTCGTCAAGGCCGCGACCTTGGCCCGGACTTCAGCGAGATTGCCTTCGTCATGCGGTTTGTCGAGGACGTCGGCGATCAGGTGCGCGGTGAGACGGGCCTCTTCTTCCTTGAAGCCGCGCGTCGTCATCGCCGGTGTCCCCAGGCGGATACCGCTGGTGACCATCGGCTTTTGCGGGTCGTTCGGGATACCGTTCTTGTTGCAGGTCATATGCGCCAGGCCCAGAACGTTTTCGGCTTCCTTGCCGGTCATGTGCTTCGGACGCAGGTCGACCAGCATCACATGGCTCTCGGTGCGACCCGAGACGATGCGCAGACCGCGCTGCGCCAGCGTTTCAGCCAGCACCACGGCGTTCTTGATCACCTGGCTCTGGTAGAGCTTGAATTCAGGCTGCAGCGCTTCCTTGAAGGCCACCGCCTTGGCGGCGATCACATGCATTAGCGGCCCGCCCTGAATGCCAGGGAAGATGGCGCTGTTGATCTGCTTGGCGAAAGCGTCCTTCATCAGGATGATGCCGCCACGCGGGCCGCGCAGGCTCTTGTGGGTGGTTGATGTCACGACGTCGGCATGCGGGACCGGGTTCGGATAGACGCCGGCAGCGATCAGCCCGGCGTAATGCGCCATGTCGACCATGAAATAGGCGCCGACCTCCTTGGCGATCCGGGCGAAACGCTCGAAGTCGATGTGCAGACTGTAGGCGGAAGCACCGGCGATGATCAGCTTCGGGCGCTGTTCGCGCGCTGTCGCTTCCATCGCTTCGTAGTCGATCTCTTCGCGGGCATTCAAGCCGTAGCTGACCACCTTGAACCATTTGCCGCTCATGTTCAAGGGCATGCCATGGGTCAGGTGACCGCCTTCGGCCAAGCTCATGCCCATAATGGTGTCGCCTGGCTGCAGCAGGGCGAAGAACACGCCCTGGTTGGCTTGCGAACCCGAATTCGGCTGGACATTGGCGTTTTCGGCGCCGAACAACTGCTTCAGGCGGTCGATGGCCAATTGCTCGACCACATCGACATATTCGCAGCCGCCGTAATAGCGGCGGCCCGGATAGCCCTCGGCATATTTGTTCGTCAGCTGACTACCCTGGGCCTGCATGACCGCCGGCGAGGTGTAGTTTTCCGAGGCGATCAACTCGATGTGATCTTCCTGGCGCTGGTTTTCTTGTTGCACGACGGCCCACAAATCGGGGTCGATCAGGGCAAGGGTGGATTGGTTGCGGTCAAACATGGTGGCTGGCGGGAGTCAAGAAGTGGAGTCCCAGGCATCCGGTCATACGACGTGGAAGCTGGGCTGCCCAGGCGAACGGCTGAAGGCGGACATTGTCAAATTCAATGGCCGTTCGCGCTTCCCGGTGGTCCTCCACCTTGGGGCTGCGTGCAACCCTGATCGCCAGTCGCGCGAAGCCTTGATTGTAGCTGGCGAAGGAATTTCTACCGCATGAGGGCTATACGCTGCTTGTCGGCGTCCGGCTGGCTGGCCGCTTGATTCAGGAGCTTGGCGGAGCCCGATGTCGGTATCTGCATCGACAACTGGCGACCCGAAGCGATGTTTTTCATCTGCTCATGCTCGGCCAGCACACGCAGCGAATAGCCTGAGTCGTCGGGCCGGTTGGCGGCGCCTACATAAAATCGCAGGCCTTCTTCGATGCTGCCGGCGCGCTGGATGCATTCTTTCAGGATCTGCACGCCGACCCGTAGGTTGGTGATCGGGTCGAAGGCCGCCAGATTGCCACCAAAGGCCTCGTATTTGGCATCGTGCACACGGGTCAATACCTGCATCAGGCCTTGTGCCCCGACCGAGCTTTGAGCGAATGGATTGAAGCCCGATTCGATCGCCATGATGGCCAGAATCAGGGTCGGTTCAACCTTGGCCCGCTTGCCGACCGCCCAGGCTTCCTGGACCAGGCGGCTGATCGGCTCTGGCGCGACCTTGTAGCGATGTGCCAGCCAGGTAGCGACTGCCGCTTGCTGGCGTGGCAACTCCTTCGGGTCGAGGGCCGTGGCGCGCGTGACCGCTTCGGGTTCGCTGTTGCCATAAAGGGTGTCGCCTTCAGCCTCCGCGCGCGCTTCCTGGCGCGCATGTAGCCATCCGAGGGCGTGGCCCTCAAGGGTATGGCGAAAGCCGGTCTGACTCAAGAAAGTCAGCAGGATCATCACAGCGGCCAGACCGACCAGGGCCAGACTGTTATGGCTGACGATCAGCAAGCCTTGGCCGATGTCTCGTACAAATAGCGAGGCGGCAGCATAAGTGCTGCGGGCCAGGGAGAGCAGATATTCACGCGCTGTCAACGGAGACCTTTCTTCCTCGCCACGAAGACAACCGGGGCCAGATGCATCCCGGACATTCAACATGGCAGTGATAATGGGCCGGCAAAGCAAGCCAGCGAATCGCCGCAACGGACAGGCTCCAAGCCGTTGCCCTGAGCAGCGAAGCGTCAAAGCCGACAATTGGCAAAGACACGGGTTTACCCTGAATCATCAAGGAAATCGGATTCTATGGGTGAAAATGGTCGAGTCAAGCATATCAATTGAATTTAAAATAACTTTTTGGTATGAAATATCGAGATTTGCGTGAGTTCATCGTCGGGCTCGAGGGCCTTGGTGAGCTGAAACGCATCCAGCAACCGGTCTCGCCCCGGCTCGAGATGACGGCTCTCAGCGACCGCGTGCTGCGCGCCGAAGGGCCGGCGCTTCTGTTTGAAAACCCGACCGGCTACAGCACGCCGGCGTTGACCAATCTGTTTGGCACCACAAGGCGCGTTGCGCTGGGAATGGGCGCTCAAAGCTTGCAGGAGTTGCGCGATGTCGGGCATTTGCTCGCCAGCCTGAAAGAGCCTGAGCCGCCCAGAGGCCTGAAGGACACCGGGCGCCTGCTGCAGATGCTGAAGTCGTTATGGGACATGAAGCCCAAGGTGGTCGGCCGCGGCGCTTGCCAGGAGGAAGTCTTTGCCGGCAGCGATGTCGACCTGAAAAGACTGCCGATCCAGCATTGCTGGCCTGGTGATGTCGGGCCGCTGTTGACCTGGGGCCTGGTGATCACCCGTGGCCCGCAGAGCATTCCGACGCCGAAGCTGCGGCAGAACCTGGGTATCTATCGCCAGCAGGTGATAGGAAAGAAGCAGTTGATCATGCGCTGGCTGGCGCATCGCGGCGGCGCGCTGGACTTCCGCGACTTCGCGCTGGCCAATCCGGGTCAGCCGTTTCCGATTGCGGTGGCTTTGGGCGCCGACCCGGCGACGATTCTCGGTGCGGTCACGCCGGTACCCGACAGCCTGTCCGAATACCAGTTTGCCGGTTTGCTGCGCGGCTCGCGCACCGAACTGGTGGACAGTGGCGTTGGCGAGGACGGCTTGATGTTGCAAGTGCCAGCGAATGCCGAGATCGTCCTGGAAGGTCATATTCCGGTCGCTGCCAGCGGCTACAGCGGCTTCAGTGAAGACGGCATTGCGCTGAAAGAGAAGGGCGGCTATCTGCACGCGCTGGAAGGGCCGTTCGGCGACCATACCGGCTATTACAACGAGCAGGACTGGTTCCCGGTATTCGAGGTGCAGCGGCTGACGCAGCGGCCCGATCCGATTTACCACTCGACTTACACCGGCAAGCCGCCCGATGAACCGGCCATCCTCGGCGTGGCATTGAATGAAGTGTTCGTGCCGATCCTGCAAAAGCAATTCACTGAAATCGTCGATTTCTATCTGCCCCCCGAAGGCTGCAGTTACCGGTTGGCGGTAATTTCAATCAAGAAGGCTTACCCGGGGCATGCGAAGCGGCTGATGTTCGGTCTGTGGAGCTTTTTGCGTCAGTTCATGTACACGAAGTTCATCGTCGTCGTCGACGAAGACATCAATATTCGCGACTGGAAGGAAGTCATCTGGGCGATCACGACGCGCATGGACCCGGTGCGCGACACCACCTTGGTCGAGGGCACGCCGATCGACTATCTGGACTTCGCCTCGCCGGTCAGCGGCCTGGGCGGCAAGATGGGGCTCGACGCGACGAATAAATGGCCTGGCGAGACCCCGCGCGAATGGGGGAAGGCGATCGCGATGACGGCGGCAGTGCAGCAGCGCACCGATCTGCTCTTCGAGCAATTGTTCACCGCCAAAAAAGCTTGAAAGCTAATCCGGTCTGGGTTAAGCTGAATCTGCCTTTTCAGGCAAACAATGTGGCGCAGTCTCTGCGTGACAGGAGCCCCCGGGCAAATCGCCCCGGAGCCCCACTGGTAGCGTCAGCTACCCGCCCCTTTCAGGCTCCGGCTTGAAAGGGGTTTCGTTTTTTGGATCCTTCAATGGCCGGTGATCGAACCCAGCCATTCGTAGACCGCATAGCGCATGCGCAGAATGCCTTCGTTGGAGGGGCACCAGTCTTGCAGGTCTGTGGGTACAGCCCGCTGCGCCCCGATTGGTGCCGGGATGATCTCGATCTGCCCCATTGCCGCCTGGTTGAAAGCCCGCAGCGAGCGCGGCATATGCAGGTCGTTGGTCACCAGCAGCAGCTTCTTGATGCCATCGGCTTTGAGCAGCGCGACCGAGTAGCTGGCGTTTTCACGCGTGTCGCGCGAGCGGCCTTCGGCCCATTTCAGCGGCAGGCCGAACTCTTGCTCGGCGGTACGCTCAGCGCTTGACGCCTCAGACTGCGCCGCAGGCCCGGCGCCCCAGCCGATGCCGCCTGAATATCCCAGCGGCGCCTTGACCTGCCTTGCCAACCAGATACCGAAACGCAGCCGTTCCTGGCTCAGCCGGTTTAGTTCGGGCCCCGAATACTCAGGTACGAAGCTGCGTGCTCCGCCACCGAGCACCAGCACGGCGACATCGCCCCGGCTTTGACTCTCGCTGCGCAATGCCGCGATCGCTTGCGCACTCAGCGCCGGTGGGGGTTTCAACAGTCGCTGCGCCAGCCATTGCGCAGCCCCTTCAGTGCAACTGAGCCAAAGTCCCACCAAGGCCAATGTGAGCAGCGCGCGGCCGGCCTTGCGATGGCGGCGCAGCAGGCCCGCACCGATCATCACCAGCAGCAGCCAAGGTACAGGTGGCAGCAACAGCACCAGCAGCAGCGGCTTGAACAGTTGGGCAAAATCAATTGAACTCATCGAGGCCTCCGCTTAGATCATGCCTTGATCCAGCTCCGCTATGCTTGGCAGACTTTTTTTCAAGCAATCCAACATGATGAATGAATCGACACAACAACTTCAACGCATCACTCTTGGTGGCGGTTGTTTCTGGTGCCTGGAAGCCGTCTTCGAACTGGTGCGAGGTGTGCAGCATGTCGAGTCGGGTTACTGCAACGGGGCGCTGCAGAACCCGAGTTATGAGCAGGTCTGCTCGGGCCGCACCGGCCATGCCGAAGTTGTGCGTATTGATTTTGATCCGGCTGAAGTCAGCCTGAGGGAACTGCTCGAGGTGTTTTTCGTCATCCATGACCCGACCACGCTGAACCGCCAGGGGGGCGATGCAGGCACCCAATACCGCTCGGGCATCTATGTGCACAACGCCGCTCAGGCAGAGCTGGCGCGCGAGGTATTGGACGAACTGCAGTTGGCGCTCCAAGGCCGGGCCGTCACCGAATTGACTGCTGAAGCCAATTACTGGCCTGCCGAGGCTTATCACCAGCATTACTTCGTCAACAACCCCTCTCAAGGCTATTGCGCCTTTGTCGTGGCCCCGAAGGTTGACAAGTTTCTCG
The DNA here is from genome assembly GCA_945898095.1 of Roseateles toxinivorans. Taxonomy (GTDB): domain Bacteria; phylum Pseudomonadota; class Gammaproteobacteria; order Burkholderiales; family Burkholderiaceae_C; genus Paucibacter_A; species Paucibacter_A toxinivorans_A. The sequence goes on from CAMDHE010000041.1 coordinate 24,616, forward strand.
CCACTTTCAAGAGGCTGAGTCGCTGATGCAGCTTGCAGCAATCGAATGGCAGGGCCTGAGTTATCGCTATGGCCAGGAGGCCGAAATCGCTTTCGATGACCTCAAGCTCGCTGCCGGTCAGCATCTGCTGCTGCGCGGCGCCTCCGGCAGCGGCAAGTCAACCTTGCTGGCCTTGCTGGCAGGTTTGTTGAGCCCGAGCGCCGGACAGATCCGCATGGCCGGCCAATCGCTACAGGATCTGAGCCCGCGAGAGCGCGATGCCTGGCGGGGTGCGGAACTTGGTTTTGTGCCACAACGATTGCATCTGAGCGCCAGCCTGACTGTTGCCGATAACCTGGACCTGCCCTATGTCTGCGCCGGGTTGCCGCCGGATCGGGCCAGGGCTGCCTTGTTGCTCGATCAACTCGGCCTGGCTGCTGTCAGTCAGCGTCTGCCGCATCAATTGAGCGTCGGTCAGGCCCAGCGCGTGGCCTTGGCAAGGGCCTTGATGCGACGCCCGAAATTGCTGCTGGCCGATGAGCCCAGCGCCAGCCTCGATGACGACAACACCGCTGCGATGCTCGATTTGTTGCTGGGTGCTGCTGCTGGCCAGGGCGCGACGCTGGTGCTGGCCTCGCATGACGCAAGAGTTGCGCTGCGAATGGGGCAGCGCAGCGATGTGGTCGAACATCGGTTGCCAATTTTGCCGCCGCCGCTATGAGCCTGACCCGACTTGCCTGGCGCTATTTATGGGCCCAGCCATTGACGGCTGGCTTGAACCTGCTGCTGCTGAGCCTGGGGCTGGCGGCGATGACTTTTGTCCTGCTGGTCAGCGAACAGATTGACGCCGGAGTCAGACGCGATCTGGCCGGAATCGACCTGGTGGTCGGTGCCAAGGGCAGCCCGATGCAGATCATGCTGGCGGGCGTGTTCCACCTCGATACGCCGACCGGCAATATCCCGCTGGCGACCATCGAGCGACTGCGCGCCCACCCCCTTGTGGCTAGGGCCTTGCCGTTGTCCCTGGGTGACAGCTTGCGCGGTTTTCGCATCGTCGGCACCATCTCCGATTACCTCGAGCTCTACCAGGGCCGCTTGGCCAGCGGGCAGGTCTGGAGCGAACCAATGCAGGCCTTGTTGGGCGCTGAGGTGGCCCGCGTGACCGGGCTGAAAGTCGGCGACCAGTTTGCCGGTAGCCATGGCCTGGGTGAGCAGGGCAGCGAGCATGATGAACAAGAATACCGAGTCGTCGGCTTGTTGGCGCCGAACGGCAGCGTGCTCGACCGCCTGGTGCTGACCGACCTGGCGTCGGTCTGGGCCGTGCATGACGCCCATCATGGTGCAGCCGAGCCGGCCGACATGCGCGAAATCACCATGGCCCTGGTCAGTTACCGCAGCCCGCTGGCAGCCATCAGCCTGCCGCGCTGGGTCAATGCACAGGATGGTTTGCAGGCCGCAGCACCGGCGCTTGAAACCGCGCGGCTGATGCGCATGGTGGGCGCGGGTGCCGAATTGCTGCGGGCTTTCGGGCTGCTCCTGCTGCTGGCCGCAGGGCTGTCGGTGTTCGTCGCTTTGCTGCATTCGGTACGGGCCAGGCAGAGCGATCTGGCCATGCTGCGAATGCTCGGCGCGAGCCCGCTGCGGGTCGCTTTGTTGGTCGGTCTTGAAGCGCTGATCCTCGCGGTAATTGCCGGTCTGATCGGCCTGCTTCTGGGGCATGTCTTGACCGGCCTGCTTGGCGCTGTATTGGCCTCACAGCAATCCTTGCGCATCACTGGTTTCTGGTACTCAGCCTGGGAGTTCGGCATCGCCTTGCTGGCGCTGATCCTGGCGCTGCTGGCCGCCGCCTGGCCGGCTTGGGCGAGCTACAGGCTTGATGTCACCGAGTTGCTGCAAGCGCCCAGGTAGGAAGGCACAATCGAGGGATGGATATGAAGTTGAAATTTTCAGGGGTGGCTTTGCTGCTTGCTATGGTTTTACAGGTCGCAGCGGCGCAAGCGGTGATCGGCCAGGGCCCGGGCTATCACGACCCCCGCAGCGCATTTGCGCCCTTGCAGGAAAAGGAGGGCATCCTGACCTGGGAGTTGCTGTCATCGGTGACGACCAAGGCAGAGAAAAAAAAGTTGACGCCGGTTTTCCCGGCCAAGCTGCTCGCGCTCGACAAGCGCAAGGTCAAGGTGCAGGGCTTCATGATGCCGCTGGAGCCTGGCGACAAGCAGCACCATTTCCTGCTTTCATCGGTGCCAACGAGCTGCAACTTCTGTGTTCCCGCCGGGCCTGAAGGGCTGATCGAGGTGCGCACCAAGCAAGCAGTGCGCTATTCGCTGGAGCCGGTTGTCGTCGAAGGCATCCTGGCGGTCTTGAGCGATGACCCATACGGCATGTACTACCGGGTCACCGATTGAGCCATGGAGCTTGTTATGGCGCCAGCCGTTCCTTGATCCATGTGCCGGCGTCGAGCCGATAGCTGATCCGGTCATGCAGCCTTGACTTGCGACCTTGCCAGAACTCCCAGCGCTCGGGCAGTAGCCGGTAGCCGCCCCAATGCGGCGGGCGCGGCGGATGCAGGCCATGCTGGACTGCGGCGCGGGCAGCATTGCTGACCAGCGTGGCGCGTGAACTGATCACCTGGCTTTGTGGCGAAGCCCAGGCGCCCAGACGCGAGTCGAGCGGCCGCGACTGGAAATAGGCATCGGACTCTTCCGCACCGACCTGTGTGACCTGACCCTCGATGCGCACGACCCGCTCGAGTTCGACCCAATGAAATTGCAGTGCGGCAAAGGGGTTGGTTGCCAGCTCACGGCCTTTGCGACTTTCGTAATTGGTAAACCAGACGATGCCTCTGGCATCAAAGCCCTTGATCAAGACCACCCGGGTAGAAGGCCGGCCTTCTGCGCTGACGGTAGCCAATGTCATTGCATTCGGTTCGGGCAACTGGCTGTCCAGCGCTTCGTCGAGCCATTGCTTGAATTGAAGCGTTGGCTCGCTGGCGGCGAGATCGACATCGAGTTCGCCCTGTTCGTAGCTTTTTCGGAGGTCAGAGAGTTTGTTCATGGGCCGAAGTATGCGTCGATTTCGAGCAAACCTTGGCAACTGGTCAATTCGTGACTTATTCGACAGGAATATGGTTTTTAGGGAGAGTGGAAATGCTTAAGTAGAGAACCCGATGTCGGTGTGCAATGGCGCAGGTCATGCTATGGCCATGGCAAACAAGAACGCCGACATAATTTTTCAAGGACAAGCTCGAATGATGAAACAGCGACCGGCCATTGTCGTGCTCGCCGCAGGGCGCGGCATGCGCTTTCATGGTGCCGGACATAAGCTCGAACAGCAGATCAAAGAGACAGGTGAAACCGTGCTCTCGGCCACTTTGGGTCATGCGCTGGAGACCGGCCTGCGTGTGATCGTGGTCACCAGCGCCCGCATGGCACCGGCGGTCAACCGTTTGATCGCTGCGCGCAATGTGGTGGTGCTTTCCGAACTGGACAGCCATGGGCGGCCCAATCCTGAAGGCATGGGCTATTCGATCGCTGCGGGTGTCAGCGCCAGTGGCGATGCGGAGGGCTGGCTGATCGTGCCGGCCGACATGCCTTTGCTGAGCCCCTCAAGCATGCTGGCTGTTGCAAGCGCCCTGGAACAATATCCGATCGCCTATGCTCAGCATCGGGGCCGCCGCGGCCACCCGGTGGGCTTAAACGCCGAGATTTATTCGGAACTGGTCGTCCTCCAGGGCGACGAAGGTGCGCGACGCATCCTGGCCCGTTATCCATCGCAGGGGATTGAAATCGACGATGCTGGCGTGCTGGTCGATGTCGACACGGTCGAGGATTTGGCGGCGCTTCAAGCCGGCTGAACAGCAGTCTTTGGTTCTCGACCGGTTGGTAACCCGTTGGTAACCCGCTACAGGGTCAGTCGTTGTAATATGGTTACCTGTTTTTACAGAACCGAGTTACATCGACTGCCGCATGAACAAGATTCTCCTTGCCGTTACCTCACGCATCCGTCATCGCAGCGCTGCCAGCCGTGAGCAGTATCTCGATGGATTGGCACAGATGTCCGGACGCAAACGCGGCATCGAACGTATCGGCTGCGCCAATATCGCCCATGCCGTTGCGGCGCTGCCAGCCAATGACAAGCTGCGCATCGTGGCCGAGAAGGCGCCGCATCTGGCGGTCGTTACTGCCTACAACGACATGCTGTCGGCGCACCAGCCCTATGCGGCTTATCCCGACCTGATCCGCGCCGAAGCAGCTCGCCAGCAGGCAACGGTGCAGGTCGCAGGTGGCGTGCCGGCGATGTGTGACGGTGTGACTCAAGGCCTGCCGGGTATGGAGCTGAGCCTTTTTTCACGCGATGTGATCGCGATGTCGACGGCCGTGGCGCTGAGCCATGATGTCTTTGATGCGGCCCTGCTGTTGGGGATTTGCGACAAGATTGTTCCCGGTCTGTTGATCGGCGCCCTGCATTTCGGTCATCTGCCCTGTGTCTTCGTGCCCGCCGGGCCGATGAGCAGCGGTCTGTCAAACAACGCCAAATCGAAGGTGCGCGAGCAATATGCACAGGGCAAGGTCGGCCGCGACGAGTTGATGCAGGCCGAATCGGCGGCCTATCACGGCGCCGGCACCTGCACGTTTTACGGTACCGCCAACAGCAACCAGATGCTGCTCGAAGCGATGGGCTTGCATGTGCCGGGCGCTGCCTTCGTGCACCCACAGGATCCGCTGCGCGATGCCTTGACCCGTGAAGCGGTGCGCGCAGCTTTGGCGATCACGGCGAAGGGCGGGCGTTACACGCCGATCGGGCGCCTGGTCGACGAGCGCGCGATCGTCAACGCGATGGTGGCTTTGCTGGCGACCGGCGGATCGACCAATCATCTGATCCACTGGGTGGCCGTGGCGCGCTCGGCCGGCATCCTGATCGACTGGACTGATTTTTCTGATCTTTCAGGCGCAACGCCCTTGTTGACGCGTATCTATCCGAACGGCTCGGCCGATGTGAACCAGTTCCAAGCCGCGGGTGGCCCGGGTTTCGTGATCCGCGAGTTACTCGATCACGGCTTGATGCATGAAGATGTGCTGAGCGTGGCAGCGCCGTCGCTGCGGCCCTATGCGCGTCTGCCGATCCTGGCTGATGACGGTAGTTCGGTCGCCTGGCAGGATCTGGAAGCGGCCAGCAGCGATGAGCAGGTCGTTCGCCTGGCTTCCGCGCCATTCAGCGACAGCGGTGGTCTGAAACTGCTGGCCGGCAATCTGGGCCGGGCGGTGATCAAGATTTCAGCAGTGCCCGAAGAGAATCATCTGATCGAAGCGCCGGCGCGCATTTTCGACAGCCAGGACGACATGTTGGCGGCCTTCGATGCGGGTGAATTGGAGCGCGATGTCGTCGTCGTCGTGCGCTTCCAGGGTCCGCAGGCCAATGGCATGCCTGAACTGCACAAGCTGACGCCGCCCTTGGCGGTATTACAGGGGCGAGGCTTCAAGGTCGCGTTGTTGACCGATGGGCGCATGAGCGGCGCGTCGGGCAAGGTGCCTGCAGCCATCCACATCAGCCCCGAAGCCTTGGCTGGCGGGCCGCTGGCCAAACTGCGTGACGGCGATCGGGTGCGGCTCGATGCGGTCAGCGGAGAATTGCTGGCGCTGGTGCCGGCCAATGTCTGGGATGCCCGCGAATTGGCCGGCATTCCAGCCCAGCAATTACGCAGCAACGGCCTGGGCCTCGGTCGCGATCTGTTCGCTGGCATGCGACGCAACGTGCTGAGCGCCGAAGCAGGCGCGATCAGCTGGCTCTGAAGTAGCCCCAGATTAGTTAACCTTGAATGACAGACATGAATAATTTCACTCTCAGCCTGGCCGACCATGGCCCGGTGATTCCGGTCATCGTGATCCAGCGCCTGGAAGACGCGGTGCCGCTGGCCCGCGCTCTGCTTGCCGGCGGTGTCCGGGTGCTGGAAGTCACGCTGCGGACCCAGGTCGCGCTGCCAGCAATGGAAGCAATCGCCCGCGCGGTGCCCGAGGCCATCCTTGGTGCCGGCACGCTGCGTTCGGTCGCAGATGTCACTGCGGCAAGGAACGCAGGTTGCCAGTTCGGCGTCAGCCCCGGCTATACCGAGGCGATCGGTGCGGCCTGCCTCGAGCAGGGTCTGCCGCTGCTGCCTGGGGTGTCGACGGCCAGCGAAGTGATGCTGGCCAATGCCGGGGGTTACGACTTTTTGAAATTGTTCCCGGCGGTGGCAGTCGGTGGCATCAATCTGCTGAAAGCGCTGGCCGGACCTTTCCCCGAGGTGCGCTTTTGCCCAACCGGCGGCATCACGGTGGAGACTGCGCCGCAGTTTCTCGGCCTTTCCAATGTGCTGGTCTGCGGCGGTTCCTGGCTGACGCCTCAGGATGCCGTCGACGCTGGCGATTGGGGCCGCATCACCGAGTTGGCAGCTGCGGCCGGAGCGCTGCGGCTCAAGCCAAGGTGACGGTCACCGGTGCGTGGTCGCTGGGTCTTTCGTTCTTGCGCGGTAACTTGTCGATCGTGCAGGCCTGGACCTGGCCGCGGAGCGCATCGCTGACCAGGATATGGTCGATGCGCAGGCCCTGGTTCTTGCGGAATGCCAGGTTGCGGTAATCCCACCAGCTCCAGCTTTTTGCCGGCTGTTCGAACAGCCTGAACGCATCGGTCAGGCCCAGCCCCAGCAGCGCCTGGAAATGGGCTCGTTCCTGTGGCGTGCAATGGATCTGCCCAGCCCACGCCACCGGATCGTATACATCGCGGTCTTCGGGCGCGATGTTGAAGTCACCCATCAGGATCAGCTCGGGGTGAACCTTCAGTTCCTCGGCCACCCAGGCCTGCAGCGCGTCGAGCCAGGCCATCTTGTATTGGAACTTGTCGCTGTCCGGCGCCTGTCCATTGGGGAAATAGGCGCCGATGCAGCGAATGCCGTTGACGCTGGCAGCGATCACGCGCGCCTGCGGGTCATCGAATCCGGGAATATTAATGACCGGGTCGGTCGCATCGGTGCGGCTCAGCAAGGCCACGCCGTTGTAGGTCTTCTGGCCAAACCAATGGGCTTTGTAGCCGGCTGCTTCAATCTCCGCTGCCGGAAATTTATCGTCGGTCTGTTTGGTCTCTTGCAGCACCAGCACATCGACCGGGTTGGCTGCCAGCCAGTCCAGCAGCTGCGGCAGGCGCACGGTCAGCGAGTTGACGTTCCAGGTGGCAAATGTCTTCAATTCAGAATCCCTCTCAATCAATTTGGCAACAGACGATTCACTCTGGGCGCGGACTGGATTGTGCCCGCTTCGAATCTCCGCGGTGCAGGCCCTTACCGGGAGGAGCCAGCGGCTGCAGCATGTTTGCAGCGACAAGCTTCAGCATCTTCTAAAATACGTCGATGAATATTCATCAAATGCAAGTCCGTTATCAGCCAACCGCTGATCGGGTGCTGTGGCAGGTGCGCACCGGCGAAGGCGAGTTGGTAGGAGTCTGGCTGACAAGGCGCATGCTGCGCCAGTTATGGCCGCACCTGAACCGGGTGACCACGATGTCAGGTATTGCAAGGATGGCGCCGAATGCAATCGCTTCGCCGGAAGCTAGAGAAATGATGGCGCAGGCGGCACGCTCCAGGCCGCTGCAGAATGCAAATTTCGAAACGGCCTTTGATTCACAGGCAGCTTCGTTGCCGCTGGGCCCCGAGCCCTTGTTGCCGGAAGCCTATGACATCGGCCCCGGCAAAGGCGGGCAGGGCGTGCATTTGGCAGCGCGGGAAAGCAATGGCCGCAATATGACGCTGGAGCTGTCCGATGAGCTCGCCATCGGACTGCTGCGTTTGCTGGAACAGGCGCTGATCGAAGCGGATTGGGGTATTCTGGACGCACCGCCAGCGGCAGAAGCCGGCGCTATATCAACGCCGGTTGCGCCTGTTTTGCTGAATTGACCGGCCTCCTGCTGGCTCGAATTCAGAGGTGCAGCCAGGCTCCAATGCCAACGGCGATGCCGATTGCGCCCATCACCAAGGTGGCAGCACCCATCCAGCCCTTTTTCGTCAGCAAGGCAATGGCAGCCAAGGCGATCGATACCTGCAAGGCTGTGGTCGCCTGAGCCCAGCGGTGATGCTGGTGCATTTCATGTTCGCTGCGTTCGTCAAATGCCTTCGATTCGGCCTCAAGCTTCTGCGCTGCCAGCATGATTTCGGCTTTTTCAGACTTGTAGCGATCAACTTCCTGAAGGAACTTGGCCTTCTTCTCCTCTGGCACCAGCATCACCGCCAATTCGGCCATGTTCTGCTTGTTGCCCTTCGATTGGAAATAGGCCCATTGGTTGGCCGCTTCGGTCTTCTTGATGGCTGCATCGTTCTTGTACAGGCCGGCATTGGCCTGAGTCAAACCGCCCATATAGGAAAACATCGCACCGACCGTCGCCAGGATGGCGGTGATCACCGCCAGTTTGCCGGCAAGCCCTTTGGGATCCGCATGGGCAGCATGCTCGATTTCATGGTCATGCGGGCCGTGCACGTGAAAGCCATGTCCTGACATATTGTTTTTTCCGGTTCAATTGCGTTGGTAGGTGACAAAGTCATAGGGCCAGCCTTGGGGACTGGTCTTTTCTTCGCGAAAAATCTCGGTAAATTGCTGGCGATCCCAGGCTGGAAAAAAACTGTCCGCATCGAAATCGGCATCAATTTCGGTCAATTCCAGCCTGTCAGCCCGGGAAATCGCCGCAGTGTAGATCTCCGCGCCGCCGATCACGTAAACCCTGAGGGCTCCGGCGCAGGCTTTCAATGCGGCGTCGAGCGAGTCGAAGACCTCGGCGCCTTCGAGTTGCAAAACCTTGTGCGACAGCACCAGGTTGCGCCGACCGGGCAGCGGCTTGAATCGGTCAGGCAGGGAATCCCAGGTCTTGCGTCCCATGATCACCGGGTGGCCCGAGGTCAGGGCCTTGAAACGGGCCATGTCTTCGGGCAGCCGCCAGAGCAACTGGTTGTCACGACCAATCGCGCCCTGGCGCGCCACTGCAGCGATCAGGCTGATCGCCGTCATACGGCGACCGGCGCCTTGATCGCGGGGTGTGGCAGGTAGCCGGTCAGTTCGAAGTCTTCGAGTTCGTAGTCGAACAAGGTCGGCGGCCGGCGCTTGATCTGCAATTGAGGGTAGGGCAGCGGCTGGCGTGCAAGTTGTGTCTGCACCTGCTCGAAATGATTGCTGTAGATATGGCAGTCGCCGCCGGTCCAGACGAAGTCGCCCAGATCGAGCTCGCATTGCTGCGCCAGCATCTGTGTCAGCAAGGCATAGCTGGCGATATTGAAGGGCACACCCAGAAAAATATCGGCGCTGCGCTGGTAGAGCTGGCAGGACAGCTTGCCGCGGCCGCCAGGCGATTCGGCTGGCGCCACATAGAACTGGAAAAATGCATGGCAAGGCATCAAGGCCATCTTCGGCAGGTCGGCGACATTCCAGGCGCTGACGATGATGCGGCGTGAATCGGGGTTGGTTTTCAGCTGCTCCACGACCTGGGCAATCTGGTCGATATGGCCACCATCAGGGGTCGGCCAATTGCGCCATTGCACGCCGTAGACCGGACCGAGGTCGCCGCTTTCAGGTGCCCATTCGTTCCAGATATTGCAGCCGCGTTCCTGCAGCCATTTGACATTGGAGTCACCGCGCAAGAACCAGAGCAATTCGAGCACGATCGACTTGAGATGCACTTTCTTTGTCGTCACCAGCGGGAAACCCTGGCTCAGATCGAAGCGCAATTGGTGGCCGAACACGCTGCGCGTGCCGGTACCGGTGCGGTCCATCTTGGTCACGCCATGCTCGAACACATGGCGCATGAAGTCTTCGTACTGGGATGAAGTCTGGGAGGGGCTTGTGCTCATGGGTTGGATTCTAGAAGCTTGGTCGCGATCAATGCCTACCCCCAGCCAGAAGTTCAGAATTGATGAGCAGCTATTTTTCGCTGCACGAAAGGATTTCCCATGTCCACTGCTGAAAAACCGGATGAAGTTGAACGCGTAGCCTGCGAAATCTGCCTGAAGGAGGTGCCTTTATCCGAAGCGACGGTCCCCGAGGGGACGGACTATTTTGTGCATTTTTGCGGGCTTGATTGTTTTCAGACCTGGCAGCGCCAGCAGGACAAGCCTGCTGCCGAGATGGGTGACCCAGCGGCCTGACAAGCGGCGCTTTGCCATGGCAGCGCCGGTCAGCGGGACATGATGAACTCGAATCGACCCGATTGCGGGAAACTACGGGCCGCCGTCCCCTGCTAACTCAGGGATAATGGGTCTCCGAAGTGCGAACCAATCGTTGTCGCACTCTGCTTCGATATTGACGACGAGGTTTTATGGGCTCGAGATCAGGGCAAGTGGCCGGTGGTTTTTTGACGTTGCCGCCCGGGGATATGGCGGCTTGTGTCGATGCCTTGCGAAAGCTCGGGCTCGAAGAATACTTGTGGAACTCGGCCGAGATTGGATTTCTGGCGCTGAAACCCGAATTGCTGAACCGCTTGGCACCGGCCTACGACACGACCGGTCTGTGCGAGATATTGCATTGGGACACCGAAACCAGCGATCTCGATCTGCAGCGCGAAATCTGGCTGGCCTTGCTCGCAACTCCCTGGCCGCAGCATTTCCCCAGCTATGCTGAACTGGCTGCCGCGGTGCGAATGCGCGCCAATATCGTCCATGCCGCCCGCAAGACGGCGCTGGCATTTCACACCCATGTGGCCGAACGGCCAGCCGGTTTTTGGACCTACTCGCGCGAGACCAGCTTCACCGTACGGCCTGGTTGTTCCTTGATCGAAGCGCTGGAGCGCGCCACTCAGCCCGAAGTCAGCGGGCAGCTCTATGACTTCTCCTGTTACCGGGCCACCGAATATGTGATTTTGCTGGCAATGGCCAAGGAAGCTAGCGAGCACAACCCGGCCTTGTTCGCCCGCATGCAGTTGCAAAGCGAGCGCAATGCGGTGATGTCGGGGCAGTTCCATGAAGTGTTCTTGAGTGAGCTGGGTACCAATGAAGTCCCGTTGCCGCCGGCTTATTACGTGCCCGGTGATCGGGTCTGGTTCCGCAATCCGGATGCAGTCTCCTCCGACGTGACTGGTTTCGAGGGATCTTGGGTGTTTTATCTTGGTCAGGGCTTGTTTGCCAATTTCTGGAAGCGCGATCAACCCTTCACCCTGCTCGGCAAATGCGTCGAGATCTATCACTGGCGCCACGGCACTTATCTGGACGCTGCTGGCGAACTCCGGATGGATGAGAGCAAAGTGGCCGAGCAGGTGGCTTTGACCCTGGCTGACCCGGTCGCCAGCGCCGCAGTGTTTGAGCGGATGATGCGCTGGCGAGATCTTGCCGGCCAATACCTCGAGGGCGGCTGCATTGACCGCACCCGCGAGAGCCCTCGCTGGATCTGCGCCGGCACCGCCGATATACGCCTGCCCGATGCCTGACGGCTTTGTCAGCGGACCTATCGTTGAGCAAGCAGGAAGCAGTGCAGCATCGGAAAGAAGGCTAGCGCCTCGATTACCGCTGGTCGACGCGTTCAAATTCGTCGCTTGCCAGTTGATTGTTCTGCATCATCTCGCCTTTTACGGTCCGATCGGCGACGCTATCGCGGCTCAGTCCCCGCTACTTTCTTTCGGCCTGATTGAATATGCCCGCATGGTGGTGCAGGTATTTCTGGTGTTCGGCGGTTATCTCGCTGCGCAAGGCCTGTTGCGCGAGCCGCCGCGCTGGGCTGCTTTGCCCGGCCTGTTCTGGCAGCGCTATTTGCGCCTGGCCTTGCCGCTGGCTGCGGCCCTGATGGTGGCGATGGCAGTCAACGGGCTGACGCGGCCCTGGCTCGACGCCGACACCGTGTCGGCGCCGGTGAGCTGGGGTCAGTTGGCTGCGCATCTGGCGCTGCTGCATTCCATG
>CAMDHE010000042.1 GCA_945898095.1 Roseateles toxinivorans
CGAGCGCAAGGATCTGAACAAGGCGGCCTGCACATCAACCGCCGCAGCGTCGATATTGCGCGAAGGGTCAAATTCGAGCGTCAACGAGGTCGAACCCAAGGTGCTCGTCGATGAAATCATCGTCAGACCTGCGATGGTGGAGAACTGCTTCTCCAGCGGCAACGCGACTGAAGCGGCCATCGTTTCCGGGCTTGCGCCTGGCAGGCTGGCCGATACATTGATGACCGGTGTGTTGTAGGAAGGCAGGGCGGCGACCGGAATCTTGCTCCATGCGGCCAGCCCGGCGATCACCAGCGCGATATTCAGCAGCACCGTCATCACCGGCCGGCGGATGAACAACTCGGTGATGTTCATTTGGCGGATCCCGATGCCGCGGTTGAAGCCGCCCGCTTGGCTGCCGCAGCCGCAGCCGCAGCTGCCGGATTGATTGCCGCCGGTTGAGTACGCACCATCGCGCCGGGGCGCAGATTCTGCTTGCCGTCGAGCACGACGCTGGCGCCGGCAGCAATGCCTTCCACGACGGCCTGATCGCCGAAGGCATGGCGCAACTGGATCGACTTGATCTGCGCCTTCTTGTCGGCGTCGATCACATAGACCGAACGCTCGGTACCCCGCAGGATGATGGCAGCCTGTGGAATCACCACGGCCGACTTGATCATCCCAAGCGTCATTCGAACTCGCACATATTGGCCCGGCCAGAGTGTTTCGAGGCTATTTTCAAATTCAGCCCTGACCTTGATCGTGCCGGTGCTGGTGTCGACCTGGTTGTCGATAAAAGTCACCTGGCCCATTGTTTTCGCCGCACCCTCGACGCCGCGCCCGGTGCGGGCATCCGGCATCAGCACCTGGGCTTGCAGCGGTGCCGGCTTGGCGCCGTTCTTGCCCTTGCCTGTGGCCAGTAGCAGCGGACCCAATTGGGCCTCAGGCAGGGTGAAGCTGACAGCGATCGGATTCAACTGCGCGATGCTGACCAGGGGCAGCGCGGTGGCATTGGCCTGCACCAGGCTGCCGGGGAATACATTGACGATGCCGGCCCGACCGGCCATGGGCGCGCGAACTTCGTTGTAGCTCAATGCGACGGTGGCGGACTGCAGGGCGGCTTCGTCTGCCAGCAGCAGCGCCCGCTGGGCGTCAAGGTTGGCCAATGCAGTGTCGACCGCGCTTTGGGCGATGAAGTTCTGCGCCCGCAGATCCTGCGCCCGCTTGTATTGGCGCTCCAGATCAGCCAGAGTGGCGCGGTCGCGCACAGTTTGAGCTCTGGCCTTGTCCACATTGGCGCGGTCGGAGCGATCGTCAAAGCGGAACAGCAACTCGCCTTTGCGGAGCGCCTGCCCGTCCTTGATCAAGACCTGGGCCACCGTGCTGACGGTTTGCGCGCGCAAGTCGACCATTTTCATTGCCGCGACCGTGCCGCTGGCTTCGAGGTTGATCGGCACATCCATCAGCAAAGCATCGGTCACACCGACGCTCTGCATGGCAACAGTTGCTGCAGGCGTAACCGCCGAAGCTGCTGCCTTGCTCTTCCACCACCACCATCCGCCACCCGCAGCCAGGGCGATCAGGAGCAGAGTCAAAGCAATTTTGCTGGAGCGCATTCGTTCAACTTTCATCGGAGGGATTGCATTTTGTCGCTTTCGGCGGCTTCGAAGCTTACCTGTTCGTAACGCCTGATTGTATGAAGCCCGGGAAAAGCTAGCTTTCCTTCAAGGCAATAGCCAGCCTTGCGCCGGCCATTGCGTTGTTCTTCACCAGGGCGATATTGGTGCTCAGGCTGCGGTCTTCGGTCAAGGCCTTGATGCGGTCAAGCAGGTATGGCGTGATGGCCTTGCCGCTGATGCCTTCGCTCGCTGCCTCGGCCAAGGCTGCAGCGGTGATTCGATCGATTTCACCTTGGTCCATGGCCTTGCCTGCCGGCACTGGTTTGCTGAAGACGACGCCGCCGGCCAAGCCAAGCGCCCATTTGGCTTTCAGAAAGCGTGCCTGTTCCTGCGCTGAATCGATACGGAAATCGGCTTTGAAGCCGCTATCAGGCGTGTAAAAGGCGGCCAGGTTGTCCTGATCAATGGCGACGACCGGCACACCATGGGTTTCCAGATATTGCAAGGTCAACCCGATGTCGAGGATCGACTTGACGCCGGCGCAGACGACTGCCACCGAAGTTTTTGCGAGCTCCTGCAGGTCGGCCGAAATGTCGAAGCTGCTGCTCGCACCTCGGTGCACACCGCCGATTCCGCCGGTGACAAAGACGCGAATGCCGGCCAAGGCCGCACAGATCATCGTGGCAGCGACGGTGGTGGCGCCGATTCTTGCGGTCGCCAGCGCATAGGCCAGGTCGCGACGGCTGACCTTCATTGCATCCGGTGACTGACCCAGCAACTCCAGTTCGGAATCGTTCAGGCCAACGCGAATTTTCCCGCCGAGCAAGGCGATCGTTGCTGGCACAGCACCTGCCGCACGGATGATCGCTTCGACTTCGCGCGCAGTCTGCACGTTCTGCGGGTAGGGCATGCCATGAGCAATGATGGTTGATTCCAGCGCGACGATCGGCAGGTCATTCGCCAAGGCAGCGGCCACTTCGGGCGACAAAGCCAGATATTCGTTCATGTTGCTAGCCAATCGGGGTTGAGGTCTGGATGGACGCTGGCCATGGTTTGCAAGGTCCTGGCTGCCAGGCGCAAGCCGATGCGGCAGGCTTGCAGCAGGTCTTGTGGCTGCCGATACAGCCCGGCACAGACGCCTGCGGCAAAAGCATCGCCAGCGCCGCTGACATCGATCACCGTTGGTTGTTGTTCCGGGAATAGTTGGACTGAACTGCCTTGCTGGCTGCAAATTACCCCGGCAGCGCCCATTGTCAGCAAGACCTGCGGCACACCGCGGCGGTGCAATTCGGCCAAAGCTTCGGCCTGACCGAGCGAATTGCCGAACAGGGCTTGCAATTCGCCATCGTTGAGCAGCAGACATTGCAGGCCGCGCAGGTCGGCGGGCAGGCGCTCCATCTTGGCTTCCGAGACGGCCAGGGCGAGCAGGGTCTTGCCTTGTTCGCGCGCCTCGCCGAACAGCATTGCCAGACTTTCCTCGGGGAGATTCAGGTCAACGAGCATGAGCTGCGCCTGTTCGCGCCGGCCTTTGCTGGCAGCAAGGAACTCGGGCGTCAGCCGTTCAGCCAGCGGCATCGCAGCCAATGCCAGCAGCAATTGCCCTTGCGGGTCGAGCAGGGCGGTGTAGCTGCCCGTGGCCGCGTCCTGTGCGACCAGCGAACCTGTGGTGGTCAGTCCGACCGCGGTCGCCGCGCTGAGCAGCGAGCGCCCTGCGGGGTCATCGCCGACGGCAGTAATCAGCTCTGCTGGCAGCCCCAGCCTTGCCAGAGTTTCGGCCACATTGCGAGCCACACCACCGGGAGTTTCAGTCTGGCTGGCAGGGTTCGAACAGCCCATCCGCAATGCGCCGGTCAAGCACATCTTGCGGTCTATATTGGCGCCGCCGAAACAGAGAATCGGCGCTGTCATTGGCGTGCCGGGCATATCGCAGCGATGATTTGGGAGGGCCAAGTATGCTCCTGAAATCTTTTTACCCATTCGAGCCATGAACAGACAAGCCCCTGCTGCCTTTATCTGCGACCTGGACGGCACCTTGGTCGATACCCTCGGAGACTTCGTTGTCGCCTTGAATCTTGTTTTTGCAGATCTGCAACTGCCGGCCGTGAGCCGGGACTTTGTCGCTGTGACGATCGGCCAAGGCAGCGAGCATCTGATCCATTGCTGTCTGGCCGAGGTTGGCGCCGATGCGGCCTTGTACGACCGCGCCTGGAGCTTGTATCAGCGGCATTACCGCGCGGTCAATGGACAGCATTCGGCCTTGTTCCCCGGCGTGATCGAGGGTCTCGAGCGTTTGCGCGCGCTGGGCCTGCCGATGGCTTGTCTGACCAACAAGCCGGGCGCCTTCGCGCAGGAACTGCTGCAAAGGATGGGTTTGGCGATTTATTTCGACCTGGTCTTTGGCGGCGATGCTTTTGAACGCAAGAAGCCCGATCCCCTGCCACTGCTGAAGACCTGCGAAGCGCTGGGCACGGCGCCGGCGCAGACCTGGATGATCGGAGATTCGAGCAATGATGCACGCGCCGCTGCAGCCGCCGGTTGTCCGGCCTTGTTGGTCAGCTATGGCTACAACCATGGCGAGCCGATTTCGGCCTCGCCGGCTATGCAATATGTCGATCGGATCGACCAGATCGATCTTGAACTCCACGGATAATCCGCGCGATGGATGAAATTGAATTCAATCGCCTGGCGAGTCAGGGCTACAACCGCATTCCCTTGATCAGCGAAGCCTTCGCCGATCTTGAAACACCGCTGTCGCTGTACCTGAAGTTATGCGCAGCCGATGCTGGAGGCAAGTACAGCTTCCTGCTCGAGTCGGTGGTCGGGGGCGAGCGCTTCGGGCGCTTTTCCTTCATCGGCCTGCCGGCACGCACGGTATTGAAATGCCGCGGTTGGCAGACCGAGGTAATCAGTGATGGCCTCCTGACCGAAACCGACAGCGGCAATCCGCTCGAATTCATCGAGGCTTACCAGCAGCGCTTCAAGGTCGCGCTGAGCGCCGGTTTGCCGCGCTTTTGCGGCGGGCTTGCAGGCTACTTCGGCTATGACGCGGTGCGCTATATCGAGCCCAAGTTGGCACGCCAGCACAAGGAAGGCGGGCTTGATACGCCCGATGTGATGCTGCTGCAATGCGAAGAACTGGCGGTTATTGACAATCTCTCAGGGCGCCTCTACCTGATCGTCTACGCCGACCCCGGCCAAGCCGACGCCTATCTGCGCGCCAGGCAGCGCCTGGGCGAATTGGGCGACAAGCTCGGGCGGAGCGTTGCCGCCCCGCAGGTCTTGCGCGGGCCCTCGCATCCGGTCGAACGCGACTTTGCCAAGGCCGACTATCTGGCTGCGGTGCTGCAGGCGAAGGAATATATTGCCTGCGGCGACATGATGCAGGTGCAGGTCGGGCAGCGCCTGCGCAAGCGCTATACCGAATCGCCGTTGAGCTTGTATCGTGCGCTGCGCTCGCTGAACCCAAGCCCTTATATGTATTTTTATGACATGGGCGACTTCCAGATCGTCGGGGCTTCGCCCGAGATCCTGGTTCGGCAAGAGCACAGCACAGAAGGCGACAAGGTCACGATCCGGCCGCTGGCGGGTACCAGGCCGCGCGGCACAACGCCCGAGCGGGATCTGGCGCTCGAGGCGGAACTCAAGGCCGACCCGAAAGAGCGTGCCGAGCACCTGATGTTGATCGACCTGGCTCGCAATGACATCGGGCGCATCGCCAAGACCGGTTCAGTCAAGGTCACCGATGCCTTTGTCGTCGAGCGCTATTCACATGTGATGCATATCGTCAGCAATGTCGAAGGTTTGCTGCAGGACGGCTTGAGCAATCTGGATGTATTCCGGGCCACATTTCCGGCTGGCACTTTGACCGGTGCGCCCAAGATCAGGGCGATGGAGTTGATCGATGAACTTGAGCCCGTCAAGCGCGGTATCTATGGCGGCGCTTGCGGCTACCTGAGTTTTGCCGGTGATATGGATCTGGCAATCTCGATCCGCACCGGCATCATCCAGAACCAGACGCTCTATGTACAGGCGGCAGCAGGCATCGTTGCGGACTCGGTGCCCGAACTTGAATGGCAGGAAACCGAAGCCAAGGCGCGCGCCTTGATCCGCGCCGCCGAACTGGTCGAGGCAGGCTTCTGAATCTGGTTCAGCCGAGCATGACCTGGTTGCGGCCTTGCCGCTTGGCTTGATAGAGCGCCTTGTCGGCACGGACCATCACCGCATCGGCGTTGCTGTCAAGCAGTTCGATCAGGCTGCAGCCGATGCTGACGGTGGTCGGGATGCCTTGCTGCTGAAACTGCAGCGGACTGCGCTCGATCCGCTCGCGCAAGCGGTTTGCCAGCAGCAAGGCTTCATCGCGGGCGGTGTCGGGCAGCAGCAGCGCAAATTCTTCGCCGCCGATGCGTCCTATCGCGTCGAGCCTGCGCGTCTCGAGCTTCATCAAATAGGTGACTTGCTTGAGCACTGCGTCGCCTGCCGAATGCCCGAAGCTGTCGTTGACCTTTTTGAAATGGTCAAGGTCCAGCATCAACACGCAGCTTTGCAGGCCGGGATGGCGCTGGATGCGCTCGAATTCCCGGCCCAGGCTGTGCATGAAACCGCGTCGGTTCGCCGCTCCAGTGAGGAAATCGGTACTGGCTTGCAGGCGTAACTCTGACGCCAGCCGGACACGTTCGCTGATGTCCTCGAAGTTGGCATAGACGCCAGTCAGTTGACCATTCTTGAACGAGGGAATCGCGTTCACCTGTAGCCAGACGGTCTCACGATCGAGCAGGATCAGACCCATGATCACATTACGCACCGCCTGGCCGGTCTTGATGGCTTGCATCGCCGGTTGCTGTTCGGTCGGCAGCAGGCTGCCGTCTTCCCGCAGCGCTTGCCAGCGCGGGTCGGGCGAGCTCAGGTCGAGCAATTGATCGAGCCTGAGCCCGAGGATCGCCAATGCTGCCGGGTTGGCCGATGCGATGCGGCCCTGCGGGTCGTGGTAGATCACACCTTGCTGGACGTTCTCGATCAAGCTGCGCAAGCCCTCTTCGCTGGCTTGCAGATCTGCTTCGGCGCGTTTGCGCGCAGAAACATCGGTCAGCATACCGGTCCAGATCAGGCACCCATCGGCTTGCAGTTTGCATGTTGCCTTGCCATGCAGCCATTTGGTGACACCCTCGGGCGTGTAGATCCGGTATTCATGCTCCCATTCACGATTTTGCGCAATCGCTGCCTTGATCGAGTCCTTGTGCCCTTGCTGGTCCTGAGTGACGACGGCGTTGTTCAAGCGGCGCCTGTCATGGCACGCCTGGTCCAGGGTGAGCCCGAGCAAATTCTCGACGCCGGGGCTGAAGTACAGCACCCGCCAGCGACCATTGCGCGCGGTGATGAGCCGGAACAATGCTCCCGGGATCGTCGCGGCCAGGTCTGGCCACATGGTGTCGAGTGCCTGGTTCGACGCCAGTGATCGGCATGGCTCTGAAACGCGATCAAGCACCGGCTGGGCCCAAGTCGGCGCGGGCCTGCAGCAACGCAGTCTTGCTGGGGTTTGCCTTTTCGCCTACCTGGAGCTTCGAGTTCATCATCCTGTTTTTTGAATCGGGTGATGGAATCTAACGGTCATCAACAGGCCTCGCAAGCACTTGAATGAAGGTCGCAATGACCTGCCCAGGCCTTCGCTGTGCGAATCCGCACTCGCCTTGCCGGCCAGGCTGAAAACTTCGTTCGGGCCATAATTAGCTGTTACCAAATCAACAGCCTGGCGAGAGAACACAAGACATGCTCTTGATGATTGACAACTACGACAGCTTTACCTTCAACCTGGTGCAATATTTTGGCGAACTGGGTGCTCAGGTGAAGGTGGTGCGCAATGACGAAATCACGCTGGCCGAGATCGCTGCGTTGCAGCCCGACCAATTGGTGCTTTCGCCAGGCCCCTGCTCGCCAGCCGAAGCCGGTATCTGTGTGCCGGCCATCCAGCATTTCATCGGCCGCCTGCCGATCCTGGGCGTCTGCCTGGGGCACCAGAGCATCGGCGCAGCGCTTGGCGGCCGTATCGTGCGCGCCAGGACGCAGATGCATGGCAAGGCCAGCGTTATCGAGACCGACCAAAAAGGCGTTTTCAAAAACCTCCCAGGCAGTTTCAGCGTCATCCGCTATCACTCGCTGGCGATCGAGCAGGCCACATGTCCTGCGGCTCTCGAAATCAGCGCACGCAGCGAGGACGGCGAAATCATGGGGGTGCGGCACCGCGAACTGGCCGGCTCGGCCACGCCGCTCGAGGGCGTTCAGTTCCACCCCGAATCCATCCTCAGCGAGCATGGTCATGCGATGTTGAAGAACTTCCTCAACCTGGCAAACTGAAGATGAATCTGGTTGACCTTCGCAGCGACACCGTCACTCAGCCAACGCCGGCGATGCGCGCGGCGATGCTTGCCACACGGCTGGGCGATGACGTGTATGGCGATGACCCCAGCGTCAATGGCCTGCAGGAGGCCGTGGCCGTAGCGCTGGGTTTCGAGGCCGGGCTGTTCATGCCGAGCGGTACGCAGAGCAATTTATGTGCGCTGCTCAGTCATTGCCAGCGGGGTGACGAATATCTGGTCGGCCAGTTCGCACATGCCTACCGTTGGGAGGGTGGCGGTGCGGCCGTGCTGGGATCGATCCAGCCGCAACCTCTGAACCATCAAGCCGATGGCTCCTTGCTGCTGGCCGATATTGAAGCCAATATCAAGCCCGATGACGCGCATTTCGCCCGCACCCGCTTGCTGGCGCTGGAGAACACAATTGGCGGCAAGGTCCTGCCTCTAGCCTATCTGGCGGCAGCTTCGGAGTTGGCCCGCAAGCATGGGCTGGCGCGGCATCTCGACGGCGCGAGATTGTTCAATGCTGCGGTGGCGCAGGCCGAACATTCGGGTGGCGATCCGATGCAGGCAGCGCGCCGGATCGCCGGATATTTCGACAGTGTCTCGGTCTGCTTTTCCAAGGGCCTGGGTGCACCGGTCGGCTCGGTGCTGTGCGGCAGCCGCGACTTCATCCAGCGCGCGCATCGCTGGCGCAAGATGGCCGGCGGCGGGATGCGCCAGGCCGGCATCCTGGCTGCAGCGGCACATTACGCGCTCGACCATCAGGTTGATCGGCTCGCTGATGACCATGCTTTGGCGATGCAGTTGGCGCAAGGCCTGCAGGGTCTGGAGGGTTTGAAGGTCGAGATGCCACAGACGAACATTGTCTTTGTCGACATCGATGCTGATCTTGCCGGTGACCGGGCAAGAGGCTTGCTGGCGCATCTGAAGTCACGCGGCGTGCTTGTCACCGGACTCTACCGCTTGCGTTTTGTGACCCATCTTGATGTCGATGCCAATGGCATCGATCGCGCCATCGCCGCCATGCGAGAGTATTTTTCGATTCAGGACTAGCCATGCCGATTTCCGATCATGAAGCGCTGACCCGCGTTATCGAACACCGAGAGATTTTCCACGACGAGATGCTGACCGTAATGCATCGCATCATGGCCGGCGAGATGTCGCCGGTGATGGCCGCAGCGTTGCTGGTTGGTTTGCGCGTCAAGAAGGAAACGATCGGCGAGATCACGGCAGCCGCGCAAGTGATGCGCGAGTTGTCGACCAAGGTCGCGGTGCCTTATTCGCCGCATTTGGTCGACGTGGTCGGCACCGGTGGTGATGGTGCGCATACCTTCAATATTTCGACTTGTTCGATGTTCGTGGCCGCCGCTGCGGGCGCTAAGGTGGCCAAACATGGCAACCGCAGTGTTTCCAGCAAGACCGGCAGCGCTGATGTGCTGGAAGCGCTGGGCGCTTCGATCTCGTTGAAACCGGAGCAGGTGGCGCTTTGCGTTGAAGCAACCGGTATCGGTTTCATGTTTGCACCCAACCACCATCCGGCGATGAAGAACATCGCCCCGGTGCGCAAGGAACTTGGCATCCGTACGATCTTCAATATCCTCGGGCCGCTGACCAACCCGGCCGGGGCCCCGAACATCCTGATGGGCGTGTTCCACCCCGACCTGGTGGGCATCCAGGTGCGGGTGATGCAGCGGCTTGGCGCCGAACATGCGGTGGTGGTCTATGGCCGCGATGGCATGGACGAGGTCTCGCTCGGCGCTGCGACCCTGGTTGGCGAGTTGAAGGACGGCGTAGTCAGCGAATATGAGATCCACCCGGAAGACTTCGGCATGGCGATGGTGTCGAACCGCAGCCTGAAGGTCGAAAGCCCGGCGGAGTCGCGCTCGATGCTGCTCGGCGCACTCGACGATATGGCCGGCCCGGCGCGCGACATTGTCATCCTCAATGCCGGTGCCACGCTCTATGCGGCCAATCTCGTCGATTCGATCGCAGCCGGCATCGGCAAAGCACGCGAAACCATTGCCAGCGGCGCGGCACGCGCCAAACTCGATCAATTCCTGGCTTTCAGCCAGGCGCTGGCCAAGACCTGAAAAAAGAAGCAGCAATGTCCGACATCCTGAAACGCATCGTTGCGGTCAAACATGAAGAACTGGCGATCGCGCGCCGGCGCCGCTCGCTGAGCAGCCAGCGCGAGGAGGCCGAGTCCAGGCAGGACCAGCGCGGTTTCGCGGCAGGTTTGCGGGCGAAGATCACAGCGGGCCACAGCGCGGTGATCGCCGAGGTCAAGAAGGCCAGCCCGAGCAAGGGTGTGCTGCGCGAAGATTTCCGGCCGGCTGCAATTGCCGAAAGTTACTGGAAGCATGGTGCGGCCTGCCTGAGCGTGCTGACCGATGAGCAGTTCTTCCAGGGCAATATGGTCTATCTGCAGCAGGCCCGCGCGGCCTGTCCGCTGCCGGTGCTGCGCAAGGACTTCATGGTCGATGAGTATCAGGTCTTCGAAGCCGGTGCGATGGGGGCGGATTGCATCCTGCTGATCGCATCCTGCCTGGATGACCAGCAGATGGCTGATCTGGAAGCGGTGGCGCGAAGCCTCAAGCTCGACGTGCTGGTCGAGGTTCATGATGCCGCCGAACTCGACCGTTCGCTGCGCTTGAAAACGCCGCTTATCGGCATCAACAACCGCAATTTGCGCACCTTTGAAGTCTCGCTGGATACAACGCTGGCCTTGCTCAAACAGCTGCCTGCTGACAGGCTGCTGGTCACCGAGTCGGGTATCCGGGTTGCCGCCGATGTGCAGAAGATGCGCGCTGCCGGTGTCAATGCTTTCCTGGTCGGCGAGGCCTTCATGCGCGAGCCTGATCCAGGCATAGCGCTGGCGGCCTTGTTTGCCTGATTCGACTTGCATTTTGCCGGTCGATATGGGCTGGCAAGCTATCGTTGACGCCTGGTGTGCCAGCGATTCCGGCCGCAGTTTGTTTGAGCATTTGGCCCGGCGCCGGGCAGCGAATGTAGTCATTTACCCGCCCGATCCCTTGCTGGCGCTGCGGCTGACGCCCTTGAGTCAGACCCGCGTGGTGATCCTCGGTCAGGACCCCTATCACGGGCCGGGCCAAGCTGAAGGGCTGGCCTTTTCGGTGCCGGCTGGCGTCAAGCCGCCGCCGAGTCTGCGCAATATCTTCAAGGAGCTGCAGCGCGACTTGGGCCTGCCGCCTCCTCCAAGCGGCCACTTGGCTGCCTGGGCACAGCGCGGCGTGCTGCTGCTCAATACCTGTTTGACGGTCGAAGCCGGTGCGCCGGCCAGCCATGCCAAGCTGGGTTGGCAGCGACTGACCGATGCCTTGATCCAGGCTGCAGCGAGCGATCCCAAGCCAAAGGTTTTCATGCTGTGGGGCCTGCATGCCCAGGCCAAGGCCAGCCTGATCGAGGCCGCCGGGCCGCAGCATCTGCTGCTGCAGGCCAATCACCCGTCGCCCTTGTCGGCGCTCCGACCGCCGCAGCCCTTCATCGGTTGCGGGCATTTTTCACAGGCGGCGGACTGGCTGAAAAATAGGGGGAGCGACATCGACTGGGCCTTGTGACCTTGACGATGGGGGTAATTTGGTATTAAACTGGTATTAGCATGTTGCCGACCTACCTTTACCCTTCAGTCAATGGCGCCGGCCTGAATCTGGCTGATCTGCGCTACTTTCTGGGAGTTGATGGTGGCGGTACCGGCACAAGGGTCAGGTTGACCGATGCTCAAGGCGTCTTGCTCGGTCAGGGCGCAGCCGGGCCTTCGGCCTTGGGTCAGGGCATCGAACAAGCCTGGCGACATATCCAGCAAGCCGTGCTGGCTGCGGCGAGGCAGGCCGGTCTGGACTCCATCGAGCCGGCGCAATGCGCGATCGGACTGGGGCTCTCCGGCGTCAGCGTGAAAACTCAAGCGCAGGCTTTTTTGGCGCAGCAGCCTGGTTATCTGGCCTTGGCCCTGGATGGCGATGGTTACACCAGTTTGCTGGGCGCGCATGGTGGACAGCCCGGCGCGGTGGTCGCGGTCGGCACCGGTTCGGTCGGCGAAGCATTACGTCGTGATGGCAGCCGTGTCTGCAGCAGCGGCTGGGGCTGGATCTGTGGCGATGAAGGCAGCGGCGCTTGGCTTGGCTTGCAGGCCATGCGGCAGGCGCAGCAGGGACTCGATGGCCGCGCAGAAGTCGGTGCTTTGGCGCGGGCTGTCTGGGCTGCAGCCGGGGCCGATCGGCAGCGGCTGCTGGCCTTTTGTGCCAGCGCCGGCCAGCAGGGATTTGCTGCCTTGGCGCCGCTGGTTTTTGCGCATGCCGACGCCGATCCTGTGGCTGAAGCCTTGCTTGCCACAGCAGGTCAGGAACTGGAGCGGCTTGCCAACTCGCTTGATCCAGCCGGTGATCTGCCCTTGTCGCTGTCCGGCAGCATCGCCTTGCGACTCGCCCCCCGGCTTTCGAGCCGCCTGCTGGCGCGTTGCACCGAACCCCAAGGTGATTCAGCGGCCGGTGCCTTGTTGCTGATCCGCCAAGCCATCCAGGGGTGCTTGTGAGCGAGCAGTTTCAATTCAAGGCTGATCCGCTCGCCGCCTCGCCGCTATATCTGCAACTCGCGCAGCAGCTTGCCCAGGCGATCCGCACCGGGCAGTACCAGACCGACGAGGCCTTGCCGTCTGAGCGACTGCTGGCGGAGACGCTCGACCTGTCGCGCGTCACTGCCCGCAAGGCGATCGACCGGTTGGTCGCGCAGGGGCTGATCGTTCGCCGTCGCGGTTCGGGCAATTACATCGCACCGAAACTCGAGCAACCGTTGTCTAGATTGACGAGTTTTTCCGAGGAATTGCAGCAGCGCGGTTTCAAGCCGGGTTCGCGCTGGTTGACGCGCGCGCTGACGCCAGCCACACAAGACGAACAGTTGTCGCTCGGGCTGGGCAAGGGTGCGCAAGTCGCCCGGCTTGAGCGGCTGCGCCTGGCCGATGCGGTGGTGATGGCCTACGAGGTGTCGGTCTTGCCCGCTTCGACCTTGCCGGCGCCGCAGGCGGTCGAGGCCTCGCTGTACGGCTATCTGGCCTTGACCGGTCTGGCGCCGCAGCGCGCGCTGCAGCATATCCGCGCACTCAATGCCGATGCCAAGCTGGCCGGCTTGCTCGAGGTGCCGCTCGGCCAGGCAGTCTTGTTCATCACGCGGGTCGGCTATCTGAGTTCCGGGCAGGCGATCGAGCTGACCCATTCCTATTGCCGCAGTGACTATTACGACTTTGTCGCCGAGATGCGACGCGAGGGCTGAGTTTGAAATCTCGAATTGAAGGCTTTGTCCTGACGCCGCAGGGCTTCATGCGTGGCCACCTCGAGCATCGTGGCGGCCGCATTACCGACATCGTCGGCGTCCTGGTCAGCGAGAGCGAGTTGCGCCATGAGGAATCGGCGCTGCCCTTGTTGCTGCCCGGTTTTGTCGATCTGCATGTGCATGGCGGCGGCGGCTTTGACATGATGGAAGGCGGCGATGCAGTTCAGCAGATCGCCCGCCTGCATGCGCGCCATGGCACAACCGCGATGCTGGCCACGACCATGACCGCGCCGCTGGCAGAAATCAAGCAGGCGCTGGCTGCCTTGGCGCCGGCCTGTCTTGCACGCAAGCCGCAAGCTGCGCGCCTGCTCGGGGTTCATCTTGAAGGCCCCTACATCAACCGGGCCAAACTCGGGGCTCAGCCCGATTTCGCCCGAACCGCCAGCCTGGAAGAAATCCTCGCCCTGCATGCATTGGCGCCGATCAAGCTGATCACCTTGGCGCCTGAGCTGCCCGGCAATCTGGCGCTGATCAGTGAATTGCGCAATGCCGGCTTCCAGGTGCAGATCGGCCATACCCAGGGCAGCTATGAAGACGGCGTGGCGGCGTTGGCCAGCGGCGCCGGCAGCTTCACCCATTTGTTCAACGCGATGACGCCGCTGCATCACCGCGAGCCCGGCATGGTCGGCGCCGCGCTGGCTCATGCGCGTTATGCCGAGCTGATTCCTGACCTGCTGCATGTGCATGAGGGTGCGATCAGGGTGGCGCTGCGGGCGATTCCCTGCTTGTATTGCGTCACCGATTCAACCTCAGCAGCCGGCATGCCCGACGGCCAGTACAAGCTTGGTCGGCATCAGGTGACCAAATGCCTGGGCGGCGTGCGTTTGCCCGACGGCACGCTGGCTGGCAGCAGTTTGACGATGGATCAGGCCTTGCGCAATCTGGTGGGACTGGGGCTGGAAATCGCCGATGCGTCGCTGCGCGTCTCGACTTATGCAGCTGATTACATGGGTTTGAGCGAACGCGGCCGTCTGGTCGCAGGTGCTTGGGCAGATCTGGTGGTACTGGACCGTCAACTGCAGTTGCAGCGCGTGTTCGTCGAAGGAGAAGAGATTGACCTTGCCTAGCTCAAGAATGCTCGAAGAGTGCCTGGCCGCACCGGCTGCGGTGGCCAGACAACTGGCGTCTGATGGCGCCGCTTACGCGGCACTCGGTGCCGATCTGCGCCAGCACCCACCGGCCGGCTTGCTGACCGTCGCGCGCGGCAGCTCCGACCATGCGGCCCAGTACATGGCTTATTTGGTGATGGCTCGGCTGGGTCGGTTGGTGACTTCGCTGCCGATGTCGCTGGTGACGCTGTATCAGAGCCGGATCGACTGCGAGGGCCTGGTTTCACTGGCTTTTTCGCAGTCGGGCCAGAGCCCTGACCTGGTGGCGCCGATAAAGTTCTTCCGCGCCGGCGGCGCCCGCACGGTCGCTTTCGTCAATGCCGACGCCTCGCCGTTGGCCGATGCCGCCGGTTATGTTTTCCCGCTGCATGCCGGCCCGGAGCTCAGCGTTGCTGCGACCAAGAGTTATATCGCCCAGTTGGTGGCGGGTGCGCGGGTAGTGGCGGCCTGGTCTGGGGATGACGATTTGCAGGCTGCGCTGCAGCAACTGCCGACTGCGCTTGAACAGGCGGCTGCTCAGCGTTGGGATATCGCGGTCGAGGTACTTAAGAACGTTGACCGCCTTTTCGTGATCGGCCGCGGCCTCGGACTGCCGATCGCGATGGAGGCAGCTTTGAAGTTCAAGGAAACCTGTGGCATTCAGGCGGAGGCATTTTCGGGCGCCGAAGTCAAACATGGCCCGATGGCGCTGGTCGAAGAGGGCTATCCGATGTTGCTGTTTGCGCCGCGCGGACCGGCGCAGGCGGGTCTGCTGGCTTTGGCTGATGAAATGCGCGGCCGCGGTGCTCGCGTGCTGCTGGCCGCGCCGCTGGGCACGCCCGGTACCGAGTTGCCTTTGAGTTGCACCGGCAATGAAGACCTCGATCCGATCGCCATCGTGCAGAGCTTTTATCCGATGGTCGAAGCGCTGGCCAGGGCGCGTGGTTTGAATCCGGACCAGCCACGGCATCTGGCCAAAGTCACCAAAACCAATTGACGGCAGGCAGGAAATGACTGAATTTCATCCCGGCCAGTTGCTGATGGTCGATATTCCGGGCAAGACGCTGGACAAGGCAACGGCGGAATTCCTGCGGCGCCACCATATCCGCGCGGTCTGCCTGTTCCGCAAAAATCTCGGCAGCGAAACCGAGATTCGCCAACTGACCGCTGAGCTGCGCGCAGTGATGGGCGAATATGCTCTGATCGCCTTAGATCAGGAAGGTGGCTCGGTCATCCGTGCTACCAGCCTGCCGCAGGCACCTGCTGCAATGGCTCTCGGCGCAGTCGGCGATGCGCATCTGGCCGAAGAAGTAGGCGCGGCAGTGGCGCGCGGATTACGCTATCTGGGCATCAACTGGAACTTCGCGCCGGTGCTTGATGTCAACAACAATCCGGCCAATCCGGTCATAGCCGACCGCAGTTTTGGCGCTGACCCGGCCTTGGTGGAAAGAATGGCACGCGCCTGGATGCGTGGCTCGCTGCACGAAGGCGTGGCTTGCTGTGTGAAGCATTTCCCGGGCCATGGCGATACGCATGTCGATTCGCATTTTTCGCTGCCCTGTGTGGACAAGTCGCTGGCCGAACTGGAAGCGCTGGAATTGAAGCCCTTCCGCGCGCTGGCCCATGGCAGCAAGGGTGACCTGGCGGCGCCGGCGATGATGACAGCACATATCGTCTACCCGCAATTGGACCCCGAACATCCCGCCACTTTGTCGCGCCGCTTGCTGACCGGCCTGTTGCGCGAAAGCATCGGCTTTCAAGGCGTGGTGATCACTGACGCCTTGATGATGAAGGCCGTGCATGACCGCTACGGCCATGCAGGGGCGGCTTTGCTGGCGCTGCAGGCCGGTGCCGATATGCCCTTGGCGCAGGGCAGCCAAGCCGAGCAGGCAGCCACATTGGCCGCGATCAAGCTGGCAATTCAGGAAGGGCGGCTCAAACTGCTGGATCTGCAGGCCGCGCAACAACGTCTCAACGCGCTTGCTATGGCTTATCCAGCGGAGCCACGGGACTACTCGCCCGCACAGCGGGCGACAGACGACGCCTTGATGCACAAAGCCTGGGCGGCCAGCCTGAGCGCGATCGGCGGCGCCGAGCCGCCTACGACCTTGCAGCCCTTGCGCGTCATCACGCAGGGGCAGGTGGCCAGTACCGGCGTCGCCGAAGCCGGGCTGCCGGCGGCCTCAGTAGCCCAATTGTTTGTCGGCTTTGCCGATGTCGAATATGTCTTCATTCCCGACCTGAGGCTGCTGGAGGAAAACGATCTGCCCCAGGACAAGCGCCT
The DNA here is from genome assembly GCA_945898095.1 of Roseateles toxinivorans. Classification (GTDB taxonomy): domain Bacteria; phylum Pseudomonadota; class Gammaproteobacteria; order Burkholderiales; family Burkholderiaceae_C; genus Paucibacter_A; species Paucibacter_A toxinivorans_A. The sequence continues at coordinate 16,664 of CAMDHE010000042.1, forward strand.
CAATGTGCTGGTTTCCAATCAGCGTGCCCGCTATGGCAAAGCCGCTGCGGCAGCGCGGCCTGACCTGCATCTGGCGATCTGGAACCCTTTCCAGGTGCTCGACATCGATGCGCCGGCCGTCATCAGCTGGGGCTATGCGGACGGGGCCTTGGTCGCGCTCAAGGAATGGCTGGCCGGGCGCATCGAAGCCAAAGCAAGGCCGCCGGTTCGCCTGGGGGGTTGATTCGAAAAACGTTTTGCGGGAACTTGCCTACATGCTATAGTTATCGGCTTGCCTTGGAGGGGTGGCCGAGTGGTTAAAGGCAGCAGACTGTAAATCTGCCCGCTAACGCGTACGCTGGTTCGAATCCAGCCTCCTCCACCAAGGTAAAACGTCAACTTGACTCGAGATGCAGGCTGGTCTTGCATCTCGAATTCAAGCGGCAGCAAGCGAGATCAGAGTGCAAGGCTCCCGGGCGGGAGTAGTTCAATGGTAGAACTTCAGCCTTCCAAGCTGATAGCACGGGTTCGATTCCCGTCTCCCGCTCCAAGCCGGCGTTGTTGAGTCGTCGTCATCGGTTTGCCGGTTCTGCCGCCAAACCAGTGCCGATGCCCATGTGGCTCAGTGGTAGAGCACTCCCTTGGTAAGGGAGAGGTCACGCGTTCGATCCGCGTCATGGGCACCATCTCTTTTCTCTCGGTATCTCTCTGGTTTGATCAGATTCTCTCAGGAGCGCAGAAATGGCAAAAAGCAAATTTGAACGTACGAAGCCGCATGTCAATGTGGGCACGATTGGTCACGTTGACCATGGCAAGACGACGCTGACGGCGGCGATTGCGACTGTTTTGGCAGCCAAGTATGGCGGCGAGGCCAAGGCCTATGACCAGATCGACGCGGCGCCGGAAGAAAAGGCTCGCGGCATTACGATCAACACGGCGCACGTCGAGTACGAGACGGCCAACCGTCACTACGCGCACGTTGACTGCCCGGGACATGCTGACTATGTGAAGAACATGATCACTGGTGCGGCGCAGATGGACGGCGCGATTCTGGTGTGCTCGGCCGCTGACGGCCCGATGCCACAGACCCGCGAGCACATTTTGTTGGCGCGCCAGGTGGGCGTGAAGTTCATCATCGTGTTCCTGAATAAATGCGACATGGTGGACGACGAGGAGTTGCTGGAACTGGTCGAAATGGAAGTGCGTGAGCTTCTGAGCAAGTACGACTTCCCGGGCGACGACACACCGATCATCAAGGGTTCGGCCAAACTGGCGCTGGAAGGCGACAAGGGCCCGCTGGGCGAGCAAGCGATCATGGCCTTGGCCGAAGCGCTTGACACCTACATTCCGCAGCCAGAGCGTGCGATGGACGGCGCTTTCTTGCTGCCAGTGGAAGACGTGTTCTCGATCTCGGGACGCGGCACGGTGGTGACCGGACGGATTGAGCGCGGCATCGTCAAGGTTGGCGAGGAAATTGAGATCGTCGGAATTCGCGACGTGCAAAAGACCATCGTCACTGGCGTTGAGATGTTCCGCAAGTTGCTCGACCAAGGTCAAGCGGGCGACAACGTTGGCATTTTGCTGCGCGGCACGAAGCGCGAAGATGTCGAGCGTGGCCAGGTGTTGTCAAAGCCGGGTTCGATCAAGCCGCACACGCATTTCACCGCTGAGGTGTATGTGTTGTCGAAGGAAGAGGGCGGCCGTCATACGCCGTTCTTCAACAACTATCGGCCGCAGTTCTACTTCCGCACGACGGACGTGACGGGTGCGGTCGAGTTGCCGGCGGACAAGGAAATGGTCATGCCGGGCGACAACGTCGGCATCACGGTGAAGTTGATTGCACCGATCGCGATGGAGACTGGTTTGCGATTCGCGATTCGCGAAGGCGGCCGCACTGTCGGTTCGGGTGTGGTGGCGACGATCATCGCCTAAGATAAGGGAAACCATAGGGGCGTAGCTCAATTGGCAGAGCGTCGGTCTCCAAAACCGAAGGTTGAAGGTTCGAAACCCTCCGCCCCTGCCAGCTGCCAGCTGCCATTGATCAGGGTAGCTGGTATGTTGGATCAAGCATCAGCCCGCGGGAGTTCATCCCGGCGGGCTTTGCTGCTGTTGGGTATCTGTCAAGAATTGCATGAATTACTGACCGCCAGGGCGTAAATCCCTGGCTTGGAACTGAATCAATGTCCAATCTTCAAGTCGAAACGGTAACAACCAGCGCTGACAAGGCCAAGCTGGCTGGCGCAGTATTGCTGCTGGCGGCAGCCTTGGTGGCGTTCTATGCCTTGGCCAAGCAAGGCCCGATCGTGCAATGGGCTGCTTTGCTGGCTTTGTTGGCGGGCGCGGTCGCAGCGTTTTTCACCTCCGAGTCAGGTAAATCGTTGATCGCCTACGGACGAGATTCTTCCCGCGAGGTGCGCAAGGTCGTATGGCCAACGCGTAAGGAAGCGACGCAGATGACGGGTTATGTATTTGCTTTTGTTTTTGTGATGGCCTTGTTTCTCTGGTTGACTGACAAGTCGCTGGAATGGATTTTGTACGATCTGATCCTGGGCTGGAAACGCTGAGTGCTGTTGAACAATCGCTGAATGCGTTGAAGGATTGCAATGACTGAAGAACACAGCAATATCGTGGCCGAAGCGGCTGCAGCCCCGACCGGCTTGCCCAAGCGCTGGTATGTGGTGCATGCCTATTCGGGCATGGAGAAAGCGGTCGAGCGCAATTTGCGCGAGCGCATCGAGCGCGCCGGCATGCAGGAGCTGTTCGGCCGGATTCTGGTGCCCACCGAAGAGGTCGTGGAACTGAAAAACGGCAAGAAGGCAGTCACCGAGCGGCGGTTCTTCCCGGGCTATGTGCTGGTCGAAATGGTCATGGAAGATGCCAGCTGGCATCTCGTCAAGCACACGTCCAAGGTGACGGGTTTTGTCGGCGGCGCGAAGAACCGGCCATCGCCGATTTCGGAAGCAGAAGTTGCCAAGATCGTCAACCAGATGCAAGAGGGTATCGAGAAGCCCAGGCCGAAGGTCGAGTGGATGGTCGGTGAAGTGGTGCGGGTCAAGGAAGGCCCGTTCACCGATTTCAACGGCGCCGTCGAGGATGTGAACTACGACAAATCCAAAGTCCGCGTGTCAGTGACTATTTTCGGACGCGCGACACCGGTCGAGCTGGACTTCTCGCAGGTCGAGAAAATTTGATCAAGCTTGATTCAGGTTCGTTTCGAATTTGACGAAGGCCTAGGAAAGACAAGCCGTCCGCGAGATGGCTTGGCAGGAATACAGAGCAAGAGCCTGACAGGGCTCGCAGGTTGCGCAAGCGGCTTGCATCCTGTCCGTAGTCAGTCTGCGACGAGATGCAGACAAGAGGAGCAAGGGTAACGGGCGTCAAGCCTCCAGCCCCTTGCGCTAGCACTCAGGGTCGCGGCCAGAATGGCTGTGATTCCATAGGGAGAAAATATGGCAAAGAAAATTGTCGGCTTTATCAAGCTGCAAGTAGCCGCAGGGAAGGCTAATCCTTCACCTCCGGTCGGTCCGGCGCTGGGTCAGCGTGGTCTGAACATCATGGAATTCTGCAAGGCGTTCAACGCCCAGACCCAAGGCCACGAGCCGGGTATGAAACTGCCGGTGGTGATCACCGCGTTTGCAGACAAGAGCTTCACCTTCGTGATCAAGTCGCCACCAGCGACTGCATTGATCAAGAAGCTGGCCAAACTGGAAAAAGGTTCGGCCAATCCGCACATTGAAAAGGTCGGCAAGCTGACCCGTGCGCAGTTGGAAGAAATCGCCAAGATCAAGGTCAAGGATTTGACCGCTGCTGATCTGGATGCCGCAGTTCGCACGATTGCCGGTTCCGCCCGCTCGATGGGCGTGATGGTTGAGGGGGTTTGAGATGGCAAAGCTGACTAAACGCCAAAAGGCCTTGCAAGGCAAGGTCGAGACCACCAAGCTGTACTCGCTGACTGACGCCTTGAATCTGGTCAAGCAGCTTGCTGTTGCCAAGTTCGATGAGTCGATCGACGTGGCTGTCCAGTTGGGTGTTGATTCGAAGAAATCCGACCAGGTCGTTCGCGGCGCGGTCGTGATGCCCAACGGCATCGGCAAGAACAAACGCGTCGCTGTGTTCGCTCAAGGTGCCAAGGCTGAAGAAGCCCGCGCTGCCGGTGCAGACATCGTTGGCATGGAAGATCTGGCTGAGCGTATCAAGGCGGGTGATATGCCATTCGACGTGGTCATCGCTTCACCGGACACGATGCGTATCGTCGGTACCTTGGGTCAGATCCTGGGCCCGCGCGGCCTGATGCCTAACCCCAAGGTCGGTACCGTGACGCCTGACGTCGCCACGGCGGTCAAGAACGCCAAGGCTGGCCAGGTCCAGTTCCGTGTCGACAAGGGCGGCATCATTCACGGCACGCTCGGTCGTCGTTCGTTCGACACCGACAAGCTGGAAGGCAATCTGCGCGCGCTGATCGAGGCTTTGAACAAGTCCAAGCCAGCAACGAGCAAGGGTGTCTACCTGCGCAAGGTGGCTGTGTCCTCGACGATGGGCGTTGGTGCCCGCGTCGATGTGTCCAGCATCAATGCCCAGGCAGCGAGCTGACCGAAGCTGCTTCGGGGCAGCCTGCCGAGCAGCGCTACCCCTGAAAACAAGCATGCGCAGCGCTTGTCTGGTGCTGCGCTGATGAAACTGGTGGGGCAATCAGGATCTCGATCCTGATTGCGTCATCCAAGACCGCTGGCGGAGATGCTCTCGGGCATCGACTTAATGGAAGACCGCGTCGCAAGCCCGGTTGGAAGCCAGCGCAGATGGCGGTCCCGCTGAAAAGGATAGACCGGGCGCAAGCCGGGTGAAATGGATTTGCGGTGCAGCGATGCACAGCGGGTCTCCTGGACAGAAGGTCGCTGAATTGTGCCAAAGGCAGCAATGCCCCAGGCACGCTTTCGTGAGGAGTAGACCTTGAGTCTCAATCGCAACGAGAAAACAGCCGTCGTTTCGGATGTGGCAGCCCAAGCGGCTAAGTCGCAGACCTTGGCGTTGGCCGAATACCGTGGCCTCACCGTTGATCACCTGAACAAGTTGCGCGTCGAAGCGCGTGCCAAGGGTGTGTATCTTCACGTGCTGAAGAACACCCTGGCGCGTCGTGCCGTCGCCGGAACGCAGTTCGAGTGCGCAGCGGAGAGCATGGTCGGCCCGCTGATCTACGGTTTTTCTGAAGATGCTGTGGCAGCCGCGAAGGTCATTGCTGACTTCGCTAAAACCAACGACAAACTGGTTATCAAGGGTGGTGCCTATAACGGCAAGGCTCTGGATGTCAACGCCGTCAAGGCGCTGGCTTCCATCCCCAGCAAGGAAGTTTTGCTGGCACAACTGTTGGGTCTGATGCAGTCGCCTATTGCACGCTTCGCGCGTGTGCTGGCAGCTTTGTCCGAGCAACGTGGAGCCGGTACTGCGGAAGCAGTCGCCGAAACCGCCGAGCCGGTCGCAGAAGCCGCAGCCTGAACGATCAGCTGATATAGCAACCACCATTGATGCTGCAGGTATTGCGACCCGGTTGGGTTGTTACCAAACAGTTCAAAAAATCCATCTAGGAGCCCCAAATGGCATTCGATAAAGACACATTCATGACCGCCCTGGACGCTATGTCCGTGCTTGAACTCAACGACCTGGTCAAGGCCATTGAAGAGAAGTTCGGCGTTTCAGCCGCAGCGATGGCCGGCCCTGCAACTGGCGGCGGCGCTGCCGCTGCTGCTGTTGAAGAGCAGACCGAATTCAACGTCATCTTGACGGAATTCGGCGCCAACAAGGTATCGGTCATCAAGGCCGTACGTGAAATCACCGGCCTGGGCCTCAAGGAAGCCAAGGATCTGGTTGATGGCGCACCGAAGGCCGTCAAGGAAGCCGTCTCCAAGGCTGACGCTGAAGCCGCCAAGAAGAAGCTGGAAGAAGCTGGCGCCAAGGTCGAGATCAAGTAAAGATCCGACACAGGACTGCCTTGCAGTCCTGACTGGCTCGATCAGGGTCAGCCGAGAGGCTGACCCTGATTCTGCAAGGCTATTTTGTCGAAAGCAGTTGAAAGAACCGTTCGGTGTATGATCGGCGGTTCTTTCAAGTGCTCTCTGATCCGACTGCAGAGAGCGGGTTTGGTCGGGCCCTGGTGCAATGCCGGGGTTGTCCGCCAGCGATTGGTAGTGGCCAATCACCAAGCGTCAAACCGTCCGCATCCGGATCCGGTTTGAAAAGCCAGTCGCCGACGAAGCCTTCCCCACGGCCAGGGGTGGGCTATCGACACGGAGTGTTTATGGCGCAAGCAACCCCCTATAGCTTTACCGAGCGCAAGCGGATTCGAAAGAATTTCGGCAAGCGTGAGAGCGTACTCAACGTACCTTATCTGTTGACCATGCAGAAGGAGTCGTACGTCGCCTTCCTGCAAAAGGACGTTCCTCCAGCCAAACGCAAGCCCGAAGGCCTGCAGGCTGCTTTTATTTCAGCGTTCCCGATTGTTTCGCACAACGGTTTCGTGGAAATGAAGTTTCTTGAGTTCAATATTGCCAAACCGCCGTTTGACACCCGTGAGTGCCAGCAGCGTGGTTTGACCTATGCCGCCGCAGTCCGTGCGCGCTTGCAGATGATCATCTATGACCGCGAGTCGCCCCAGGCGAAGACGGTCAAGGAGATCAAGGAGCAGGAAGTCTATATGGGTGAAGTTCCCCTGATGACCGACTATGGCTCCTTTATCGTCAATGGCACCGAGCGTGTCATCGTCAGCCAGTTGCATCGCTCACCTGGCGTGTTCTTCGAGCACGACAAGGGCAAGACGCACTCGAGCGGCAAGTTGCTGTTCTCGGCGCGCATCATTCCTTACCGTGGTTCCTGGCTCGACTTCGAGTTTGACCCGAAGGACATTCTGTTCTTCCGCGTTGACCGTCGTCGCAAGATGCCGGTCACGATCATGCTCAAGGCCATTGGGCTGAATCCAGAGCAGATCCTGGCGCATTTCTTCGTCTTCGACAACTTCCGTTTGATGGACGTTGGCGCGCAGATGGAATTCGTCGCTGACCGTCTGAAAGGCGAAGTCGCTCGCTTCGACATCACCGACAAGAGCGGTGCGGTCGTGGTCGAAAAAGACAAGCGCATCACTGCTCGGCACACGCGCCAATTGGAGCAATCCGGCACGCAGCATGTGGGCGTGCCTGAAGACTTCCTGGTCGGACGCCTGCTGGCCAAGAACATGGTCGACGGTGAAACCGGCGAGATCATCGCCAAGGCCAATGAAGAGCTGACCGAAGCGCTGCTGAAGAAGCTGCGCGCTGCAGGCATCAAAGACATCCAATGCTTGTTCACCAACGAGCTCGATGAAGGTGCTTACATCAGCCAGACTCTGGCTGCGGATGAAACCGCCGATCAGTTGGCTGCACGCGTTGCCATTTACCGCATGATGCGGCCTGGCGAGCCGCCCACTGAAGACGCCGTCGAGGCACTCTTCAACCGGCTGTTTTACAGCGCCGACACCTACGATCTGTCGCGGGTCGGCCGCATGAAGTTCAATGCGCGTGTCGGGCGTGACACCCCTGAGGGTGCGATGACCTTGTCCAACGAGGACATCCTCGATGTAGTCAAGATCCTGGTCGAGCTGCGCAATGGTCGCGGCGAAGTCGACGACATCGACCATCTCGGCAATCGTCGTGTGCGTTGCGTCGGCGAACTGGCCGAAAACCAGTACCGGTCGGGCTTGGCGCGGATCGAAAAGGCAGTCAAGGAACGTCTGGGCCAGGCTGAAACAGAATCGCTGATGCCGCATGACCTGATCAACTCCAAGCCGATTTCTGCGGCCTTGAAGGAGTTCTTCGGTGCCTCGCAGCTGTCGCAGTTCATGGACCAGACCAACCCCTTGTCCGAGATCACGCACAAGCGTCGCGTTTCGGCTCTTGGCCCTGGTGGTTTGACGCGGGAGCGCGCCGGTTTCGAGGTTCGCGACGTGCATCCGACCCATTACGGTCGCGTCTGCCCGATCGAGACGCCTGAAGGTCCGAATATCGGACTGATCAACTCGCTCGCGCTATACGCTCAGCTGAACGAATATGGCTTCCTGGAAACACCTTACCGTCGCGTCGTCGAAGGCAAGGTCACGACCCAGATCGACTATTTGTCAGCCATCGAAGAAGGCAAGTACGTCATTGCCCAGGCCAATGCCTCGTTGAACCCGGCAGGCGAACTGGTCGATGAGTTGGTGTCAGCGCGCGAGAACGGTGAGTCGGTACTGACTTCTCCAGAGCGGATCCAGTACATGGACGTGGCGCCGACGCAGATCGTGTCGGTGGCTGCTTCTTTGGTGCCTTTCCTCGAGCATGACGATGCCAACCGCGCCTTGATGGGTGCGAACATGCAGCGTCAGGCCGTGCCGATTCTGCGTCCTGAAAAGGCCATGGTCGGCACCGGTGTCGAACGCGTGGCAGCCAAGGACTCGGGCACTGTTGTGGCGGCGCGCCGCGGCGGTACCGTTGACTATGTCGATACGAATCGCATCGTGATTCGCGTCAACGACAACGAGACCGTGGCTGGTGAGGTCGGTGTCGACATCTACAACCTGATCAAGTATCAGCGTTCGAACCAGAACACCAACATCCATCAGCGCCCGATCGTGCGCCGTGGCGACAAGGTGGCAGCTGAAGACATCATTGCCGATGGCGCGTCCACCGACATCGGTGAGTTGGCGCTGGGTCAGAACATGTTGGTCGCCTTCATGCCATGGAACGGCTACAACTTCGAGGATTCGATCCTGATCTCGGAGCGCGTCGTCGCAGAAGACCGCTACACCTCGATCCATATCGAGGAATTGGTGGTCAATGCGCGCGATACCAAGCTGGGCAGCGAAGACATTACCCGCGACATTCCGAACTTGTCCGAGCAGCAGTTGGGTCGTCTGGATGAGTCGGGCATTGTCTATGTCGGCGCCGAAGTCGGCCCAGGCGATGTGCTGGTCGGCAAAGTCACGCCGAAGGGCGAGACCACGCTGACACCTGAAGAAAAATTGCTGCGGGCAATCTTCGGCGAGAAGGCTTCGGATGTGAAGGACACCTCGCTGCGGGTCGATCAGGGCACCAGCGGCACTGTCATCGACGTGCAGGTCTTCACCCGTGAAGGCATTCAGCGCGATAAACGTGCCCAGCAGATCATCGACGATGAGTTGAAACGTTATCGTCTTGACCTGAACGATCAGCTGCGCATCGTCGAGGCCGACGCGTTCGACCGGATCGAGAAGCTGTTGGTCGGCAAGGTCGCCAATGGCGGCCCGAAGAAAATCAGCAAGGGCACGGTCATCGACAAGGCCTATCTGGCTGAAGTCGAGAGGTTCCATTGGTTCGATATCCGTCCCGCAGAGGACGATCTTGCGAACCAGTTGGAATCGATCAAGAACTCGCTCGAGCAGACCCGTCACAGTTTCGACCTCGCCTTTGAAGAAAAGCGCAAGAAGCTGACCCAAGGCGACGAACTGCCTGCCGGCGTGCTGAAGATGGTCAAGGTCTACCTTGCCGTCAAGCGTCGCTTGCAGCCAGGCGACAAGATGGCCGGCCGCCATGGCAACAAGGGTGTGGTGTCGAAGATCGTTCCGGTCGAAGACATGCCCTATATGGCCGACGGTACGACAGTCGACATCGTGCTGAATCCGCTCGGTGTGCCTTCGCGGATGAACGTTGGTCAAGTGCTGGAAGTGCATCTGGGTTGGGCCGGCAAGGGTATCGGCCAGCGCATCGGCGATATGTTGCAGCAGCAGGCTCGCGTGGCTGAATTCCGCAAGTTCTTTGACCAGTTGTACAACCAGTCCGGCGGCAAGCAGGAACACCTCGACGACCTGAGCGACGATGAAGTCGTTGAAATGGCGCGCAATCTGACAAAGGGCGTGCCGTTTGCGACGCCTGTGTTCGACGGTGCCACCGAAGAGGAAATCCGCGCCATGCTGAAGTTGGCATACCCGGATGACATCGCCGCCAAGCGCGGCCTGACGCCGGCGCGGACCCAGGCTTATCTGTCGGACGGTCGCAGCGGCGAAGCGTTCGAGCGTCCGACCACAGTCGGTTACATGCATGTGCTGAAGTTGCACCATCTGGTCGACGACAAGATGCATGCCCGCTCGACCGGACCTTACTCGTTGGTGACCCAGCAGCCGCTGGGTGGCAAGGCGCAGTTCGGTGGACAGCGCTTCGGCGAGATGGAAGTGTGGGCGCTGGAAGCTTATGGCGCCTCCTACATCCTGCAGGAAATGTTGACTGTCAAGTCAGATGATGTGAACGGACGGACCAAGGTCTACGAGAGCATCGTCAAGGGGGAGCACACGATTGAAGCCGGCATGCCGGAGTCCTTCAACGTGCTGGTCAAGGAAATCCGTTCGCTCGGTATCGATATTGAGTTGGAGAGAAATTAAGGGCTTTGCCGGACATCGCGTTCGCCGCGCCAGAAGCGCAGCGACGCCTTGTCCTCAACTGATCATGATTTTTCAATCCCAACATCACACAAGGAGTTATGCATGAAAGGCTTGCTGGACCTTTTCAAGCAGTTCACACCCGACGAACATTTCGACGCGATCAAGATCGGGCTAGCTTCGCCCGAAAAGATCCGCTCGTGGTCATTTGGCGAGGTGAAGAAACCTGAGACGATCAACTACCGCACGTTCAAACCAGAACGTGACGGCTTGTTCTGCGCCAAGATTTTTGGCCCGATCAAGGATTACGAATGCCTCTGCGGCAAGTACAAGCGCCTCAAACATCGCGGCGTGATCTGCGAAAAATGCGGCGTTGAAGTCACGCAGACCAAGGTGCGGCGTGATCGCATGGGTCATATCGACCTGGCGGCACCCTGCGCACATATCTGGTTCCTGAAATCCCTGCCATCGCGCCTGGGATTGGTACTGGACATGACCTTGCGCGACATCGAACGCGTGCTGTACTTCGAAGCCTACGTGGTTGTCGATTCGGGCATGACGCCGTTGAAGCGATTCACCATCATGACCGAAGACGACTACGACGCCAAGCGCATCGAGTTCGGTGATGAATTCACCGCATTGATGGGCGCTGAAGGCATCAAGCGCTTGCTCGAGGAGATGGATCTCGACGTCGAGATCGACCGCCTGCGCAACGACATGACCGGCTCCGAGCTGAAGGTCAAGAAGAATTCCAAGCGCCTCAAGGTCATGGAAGCCTTCAAGAAGACCGGCACCCGGCCGAACTGGATGGTGCTCGACGTGCTGCCGGTGTTGCCGCCGGATCTGCGTCCGCTGGTACCACTGGACGGCGGGCGTTTCGCCACGTCCGACCTGAACGATCTGTATCGTCGGGTCATTAACCGCAACAACCGGCTGGGCCGTTTGCTGGAGTTGAAGGCGCCTGAAATCATCGTGCGCAATGAAAAGCGCATGTTGCAGGAAGCTGTCGATTCGCTGCTGGACAATGGCCGTCGCGGCAAGGCGATGACCGGCGCCAACAAGCGTGCGCTCAAGTCGCTGGCCGACATGATCAAGGGCAAGAGCGGTCGATTCCGCCAGAATTTGCTCGGCAAGCGGGTTGACTATTCGGGCCGTTCGGTGATCGTGGTGGGCCCGACGCTGAAGCTGCATCAATGCGGCCTGCCCAAGCTGATGGCGCTGGAATTGTTCAAGCCGTTCATCTTCTCGCGTCTCGAAGCCATGGGCATCGCGACGACGATCAAGGCGGCCAAGAAAGAAGTCGAAGCCGGTACGCCGGTCGTATGGGACATCCTTGAAGAGGTCATCAAGGAGCATCCGGTTCTGTTGAACCGGGCGCCAACCCTGCACCGTTTGGGCATCCAGGCGTTCGAGCCGGTATTGATTGAAGGCAAGGCAATCCAGTTGCATCCGCTGGTCTGCGCCGCCTTCAACGCCGACTTTGACGGTGACCAGATGGCTGTACACATCCCGCTGTCGATCGAAGCTCAGATGGAAGCTCGCACATTGATGCTGGCCTCGAACAACGTGCTGTTCCCGGCTTCGGGTGAACCGTCGATCGTGCCGTCACAAGACGTGGTGCTGGGTCTTTATTACGCCACCCGCGAGCGTATCAACGGCCGCGGCGAAGGCATGATCTTTGCGAACATCAGCGAAATGCTGCGTGCGCTTGAGAATGGTGTGGTTGAGGTCACGGCGCGGATCAGCGTTCGTCTGACCCAATTCAGCAAAGGTGCTGAATTGGACGAATGGATTCCTGAGACTACGCTGGTTAGCACGACCGTCGGTCGTGCCTTGCTGTCCGAGATTCTGCCCAAGGGCCTGCCTTTCTCGAATATCGACAAGGCATTGAAGAAGAAAGAAATCTCGCGCTTGATCAACACTTCCTTCCGCAAATGCGGTCTGAAGGAAACCGTTGTGCTGGCTGACAAGCTGTTGCAAGCCGGTTTCAAACTGGCCACGCGTGCCGGTATTTCGATCTGCATCGACGACATGCTGGTACCCATGGAAAAGCATGTCCTGATCGAGAATGCCGAGAAGGAAGTCAAGGAAATCGAGCAGCAATATGTCTCGGGTCTGGTGACTTCTGGCGAGCGTTACAACAAGGTGGTGGACATCTGGGGCAAGACCGGCGACGAAGTCGGCAAGGTCATGATGAGCCAGTTGTCCAAGCAAAAGACGATCGACCGGCATGGCAAGGAAGTGGATCAGGAGTCCTTCAACTCCATCTACATGATGGCTGACTCCGGCGCCCGTGGCTCGGCCGCGCAGATTCGCCAGCTCGCAGGTATGCGCGGCTTGATGGCCAAGCCGGATGGCTCGATCATTGAAACGCCGATCACCGCGAACTTCCGCGAAGGTCTGAACGTGTTGCAGTACTTCATTTCCACCCACGGTGCTCGAAAGGGCCTGGCGGATACGGCATTGAAGACGGCGAACTCGGGCTATCTGACGCGCCGTCTGGTCGATGTGACGCAGGATCTGGTCGTGATCGAGGAAGACTGCGGCACTGACAACGGCATGGCGATGCGCGCCCTGGTCGAAGGCGGTGAAGTGATCGAGTCGATGCGTGACCGCGTTCTCGGCCGCGTTGCAGCGACCGATGTGCTGCACCCGGAAACGCAGTCGGTGGTGTTGCCTGCCGGCAGCATGCTGGACGAAGACACGCTGGATATGCTCGAGTTGGCAGGTGTCGACGAGGTCAAGGTGCGTACGCCGCTGACCTGCGCGACGCGCTTTGGACTTTGCGCCAAGTGCTACGGGCGTGATCTGGGCCGTGGCGGCCAGGTCAATATCGGCGAAGCTGTCGGCGTCATCGCCGCGCAGTCGATCGGCGAGCCTGGTACTCAGTTGACGATGCGGACCTTCCACATCGGCGGCGCGGCTTCGCGAGCAGCAGTGGCATCGAGCGTCGATGCCAAGTCGGATGGCATCATCGGGTTCAACGCCACGATGCGCTACGTCACAAATGGCAAGGGCGAGTTGGTGGTGATTTCCCGATCTGGCGAAATCGTCATTGCCGATCCCCATGGCCGTGAGCGTGAGCGCCATAAAGTACCTTACGGTGCGATTCTCAGCATCAAGATCGATCAGAGTATCAAGGCTGGCACGATCTTGGCTAATTGGGATCCATTGACCCGACCGATCATTACCGAATTCGCCGGACTGGCGAAATTCGAGAATGTTGAAGAAGGGGTAACGGTTGCCAAGCAGGTCGATGAAGTGACCGGGCTTTCGACCTTGGTCGTGATCGATCCGAAGCGCCGCGGTGCTGCCAAGGTCATTCGTCCGCAGGTCAAGCTTCTCGATGCGCAGGGCAACGAAGTGAAGATCCCTGGTACTGAGCATTCGGTGACGATCGGATTTCCGATCGGCTCCTTGGTTCAGGTGCGCGATGGACAGACACTTGCCCCAGGCGAAGTTCTGGCCCGGATCCCGATGGAAGGTCAGAAAACTCGCGACATTACCGGCGGTTTGCCGCGTGTGGCCGAACTCTTCGAAGCACGTTCACCCAAGGATGTTGGTGTCCTGGCCGAGATGACCGGTACGGTCTCATTCGGCAAGGAGACCAAGGGCAAGAATCGCCTTGAGATCACCGATCCAGATGGCAAGAAACATGAAGAACTGGTGCCCAAGGAGAAGAATATCCTGGTGCATGAGGGCCAGGTGGTCAACCGTGGTGAATTGATCGTGGACGGCTCGGCTGACCCGCAGGACATCCTGCGACTGTTGGGCATCGAGGAGTTGGCGCGTTATATCGTCGACGAGGTGCAGGACGTGTACCGCTTGCAAGGTGTGAAGATCAATGACAAGCACATTGAGGTGATCGTTCGCCAGATGCTGCGTCGTGTGCAGATCACCAATTCAGGCGACTCGAACTACATCATCAACGAACAGGTCGAACGCTCAGAGTTGCTCGATACCAACGATCGTCTGCGCAAGGAGGGCAAGGTCATTGCCACTCATGTCGACGTGTTGATGGGTATCACCAAGGCCTCGCTGTCCACTGATTCATTCATCTCGGCGGCGTCGTTCCAGGAAACCACGCGTGTGCTGACCGAGGCTGCCATCATGGGTAAGCGCGACGAGTTGCGCGGCTTGAAGGAAAACGTCATCGTTGGTCGACTGATCCCTGCAGGCACAGGCATGGCATTCCACCGTGCCCGTCTGGCCAAGGAGAAGATGGACGATGTCGAACGCCGGGCCATTGCTTTGCAGGAGGCCGAGGAACTGGCATCTGCACAGCTCGCCAGCATCGATGCGCATGGGGAAGAGCAGGCCGGCTAAGACCGGACGCTCCAAACCAAAAGCCGCCTTCGGGCGGCTTTTTATTTTGGCGCCGGCAAGTTGTTCCAAGCTGCCGGCGTGATGATTTCCAGTCCCAGGATTCTTGCCCTTCGGGCCAGGGCCAGCACCGCCCGATCACGGGAAAATAGCCAGCTCGCACCGGCAGACAAGGCCAGGTCGATGAATTTCTGATCATCCTTGTCGCGGCAGAGCAGGCGCAAGGCTGGCAGGGGTTCGGCCGCGATCATCGTGCACCGTTGGGCGAAGGCCAATTCGATCAAGCCAAGATCCGGCAGGTAACCGGATGCGATGCCCCTGGCCAGCACATGCCGCAACTCGTCGAGCATGGCCGGTCTGCCGATCCACTTCAAGCGGCCAGCTGTGATGGCCTGCACCATGGGGGCGACCATAGGATCCTTGAACACGAGCCAGTCCATCACGACCTGGGTATCGATCACGATGGCGCATTCGGGTAGCGCGACCGCATCGGGTATTGTGGAACTGGACATCGACTAGTCTCCGGCAGGCGCGCAGCATAGCGGTTTATGACGGACATTGATGCCGGCGACAGGGCAATGATTCCCGGCCGATCACAAACTCTTGTGCAAAGATCAATTTATCGCCTACAATCATCGGCTCTCCAGCAGGTCTTGCTGCGTCTTCTCATGCGCAGACGAAACGCTGTGCACTGATTTGCCAAGTTGTTACGGTGCCGATCAAGCGCCGCCCACAAGGGCTTAACTGATGCCAGGGTTTGTGCTCATCCTGAGCCATGCTGTAGAAGAATGTGACTTCAAACGGGAACAAGTTACTTATGCCAACCATTAATCAGCTCGTGCGCCACGGTCGACAGACCGAGGTCACGAAATCAAAGTCGCCAGCGATGCAGGGTTGTCCCCAGCGTCGCGGGGTGTGCACACGCGTGTACACGACCACTCCGAAAAAGCCGAACTCAGCGCTCCGCAAGGTCGCCAAGGTTCGCTTGACGAATGGTTTCGAGGTTATCTCCTACATTGGCGGCGAAGGCCACAATCTCCAGGAACACAGTGTTGTGCTGGTTCGTGGCGGCCGGGTCAAGGACTTGCCGGGTGTGCGTTATCACATCGTGCGCGGCTCGCTTGACCTGCAAGGCGTCAAGGATCGCAAGCAGTCGCGCTCCAAGTACGGTGCGAAGCGTCCGAAGAAGAAATAAGTCGTCATAACGGCCCGGCCTCCGCTGGCGCCAGATTGTTTGCGGTTCGTGTCAGCTCAAAGCTTGACAGCGGCCGAGTAAGTGGACGGCCCTCAATGCAGTGGTCATCCGAAGGTGCAGACCTCATGGTCAGGCACCAACTGAAGCTAAAGGAAATTTCATGCCACGTCGTCGCGAAGTACCCAAACGCGAGATCCTGCCGGATCCGAAGTTCGGAAACGTAGATCTTTCCAAATTCATGAATGTCATCATGGAGTCTGGCAAGAAAGCGATTGCAGAGCGCATCATTTACGGTGCCCTCGAACAAGTCGAAAAGAAGATCGGCAAAGATCCGCTGGAAGTGTTCATGGTTGCCCTGAACAACGTCAAGCCTATGGTCGAAGTCAAGTCACGCCGCGTCGGCGGTGCGAACTACCAAGTTCCCGTGGAAGTTCGTCCCGTTCGTCGTATGGCATTGGCCATGCGTTGGCTCAAGGAATCGGCACGCAAGCGTGGCGAGAAGTCGATGTCGCAGCGACTGGCCAATGAATTGATGGAAGCAGCCGAAGGTCGCGGCGGCGCCATGAAGAAGCGTGACGAAGTGCACCGCATGGCAGAAGCCAACAAGGCGTTCTCGCACTTCCGCTTCTAAATTTCCTCGATACAGCCGCCTCGGGTTTCTACTTACCCGCTGGCGGCTCCTTCCTTTCTGGAGTGACATCATGGCACGCAAGACCCCCATCGAGCGCTATCGCAATATCGGTATTTCAGCGCATATCGATGCTGGCAAGACGACGACGACCGAACGCATATTGTTCTATACCGGTGTGAATCACAAGATCGGTGAAGTTCATGACGGCGCAGCCACCATGGACTGGATGGAGCAGGAGCAGGAGCGCGGCATCACGATCACTTCGGCTGCTACAACCTGTTTCTGGAAGGGTATGGATACATCCCGCCCTGAACACCGGATCAACATCATCGACACCCCCGGACATGTGGACTTCACCATCGAGGTGGAGCGTTCGATGCGTGTGCTTGACGGCGCTTGCATGGTGTATTGCGCCGTGGGTGGCGTACAGCCGCAGTCGGAAACCGTCTGGCGCCAAGCCAACAAGTACAAGGTACCGCGTCTTGCCTTTGTAAACAAGATGGACCGTACTGGTGCGAATTTCTTCAAGGTCTACGACCAGATGAAGACTCGCTTGAAAGCCAATCCTGTGCCGATCGTGGTGCCGATTGGTGCCGAAGAGAACTTCAAAGGCGTGATCGACCTGATCCTGATGAAGGCGATCTTCTGGGACGATGCTTCCCAGGGCATGAAGTTCGATTACCGTGAAATTCCGGAAGAACTGCTGGCTGTCGCGCAAAAGTGGCGCGAGAACCTGGTCGAGGCGGCCGCCGAAGCCAACGAAGAAATGATGAACAAGTATCTGGAGACCGGTGAGCTCAGCAATGAGGAAATCATGACCGGCATCCGCTTGCGTACGCTGGCAGCCGAAATCCAGCCAATGTTCTGTGGCAGTGCGTTCAAGAACAAGGGCGTGCAACGCATGCTTGATGGCGTGATCGACTTCATGCCTTCGCCGATCGACATCCCGCCAGTGCCTGGCACCGACGAAGATGACCTGCCGGTCGTCCGTCGTGCTGCGGACGATGAAAAATTCGCCGCGCTGGCGTTCAAGTTGATGACTGACCCCTATGTCGGTCAGCTCACTTTTGTGCGCGTCTATTCCGGCGTTCTCAAGTCGGGTGACTCGGTATTCAACCCGATTCGCAGCAAGAAAGAGCGCATCGGACGGATTCTGCAGATGCATGCGAATCAGCGTGAAGAAATCAAGGAAATTCTTGCCGGCGACATCGCCGCTTGCGTTGGCCTGAAAGACGTCACGACGGGCGAGACCTTGTGCGATCCTGAAGCGATCATCACCTTGGAAAAGATGGTGTTCCCTGAGCCGGTGATTTCGCAGGCCGTTGAACCCAAGACCAAGCCGGACCAGGAAAAGATGGGCATCGCCTTGGGTCGCTTGGCCCAGGAAGATCCTTCTTTCCGCGTTCGTACGGACGAAGAGTCGGGCCAGACCATCATTTCCGGTATGGGCGAGTTGCACCTGGAAATCATTGTCGACCGGATGAAGCGCGAGTTCGGTGTCGAAGCCAACGTTGGCAAGCCGCAAGTGGCTTACCGCGAAACAATCCGCAAGTTGGTGTCTGACGTCGAAGGCAAGTTTGTGCGCCAGTCGGGCGGCAAGGGCCAATACGGCCATGTCGTCTTGACCGTCGAGCCACAAGAACCGGGCAAGGGTTTTGAATTCGTCGATGCTACCAAGGGTGGCGTTGTACCCAAGGAGTTCATTCCCGCAGTCAGGAAAGGCGTTGAAGAAACGCTGCCCAACGGTGTGCTCGCGGGCTACCCCGTGGTGGACGTGAAGGTCACGCTGACTTTCGGTTCGTACCATGAGGTTGACTCGAACGAAAACGCCTTCAAGATGGCTGCATCGATGGGCTTCAAGGACGGTTGCCGCAAGGCCACACCGGTCATCCTTGAGCCGATGATGGCAGTGGAAGTCGAAACGCCGGAAGACTATGCAGGCAACGTGATGGGTGATCTGTCATCACGCCGCGGCATGGTTCAAGGAATGGACGACATCCCTGGAGGCGGCAAAGTCATCAAGGCTGAAGTTCCCTTGTCGGAAATGTTCGGTTACTCGACCACTCTGCGCTCGATGTCGCAAGGCCGGGCCACCTACACCATGGAGTTCAAGCACTATTCCGAAGCACCGCGCAACGTGGCTGAAGCCATTGTGTCGGCCCGCTCGAAGTAAGACCTGCTTGAACTGAAGTTTCAGCCTGTCTGCGACGTTGCGCTCAATGTCGCAGGGTCGTGCCACCTACACGATGGAGTTCAAGCATTACAGCGAAGCTCCAAAGAATGTGGCTGACGCGATCATCACGGCGCGTGGCAAGTAAGGTACCTGGACAGAACTGCTCGGCAGTTCTGTCTGGACTGATTTGAATCCGTCTTCGCAGAAGCTCACCCAGTTGCCAGTCGCTGGGACCCATGGGCACTGCGGAAACGCTAAACCGATAGACTGGCGTAACGCTCTTTTTGGAGAAAATGATGGCAAAAAGCAAATTTGAACGTACGAAGCCGCATGTCAATGTGGGCACGATTGGTCACGTTGACCATGGCAAGACGACGCTGACGGCGGCGATTGCGACTGTTTTGGCAGCCAAGTACGGCGGCGAGGCCAAGGCCTATGACCAGATCGACGCGGCGCCGGACGAAAAAGCCCGCGGCATCACGATCAACACGGCGCACGTCGAGTACGAGACGGCCAACCGTCACTACGCGCACGTTGACTGCCCGGGACATGCTGACTATGTGAAGAACATGATCACTGGTGCGGCGCAGATGGACGGCGCGATTCTG
>CAMDHE010000043.1 GCA_945898095.1 Roseateles toxinivorans
ACTCAACGCGAGTGTGTGTAGTGCGGATCGGGATGGGATGCAAGGCGCATTTTGCGGCCAATAGCGCGTGCTATTGGCAATAAATGCAACGCCGCAGACCGCCCGAGGCCGCGCTATCACAAACCGTGAGGGGTTATGCAGAGCATCCCAAGGGCGCGGCCTGGTGGCCTTGAACGTGATGCGTGCGGTCAGCGAATATGCAGCGCAAATCGCCAAGGCGCTCGAATGTGGCATCGAGGCCATCGTCGTTGGTGCCGGTCTGCCGCTCGATCTGCCCGATCTGGCGCGGGAGCATCCCCAGGTGGCCTTGATCCCCATCCTCAGCGATGCCCGTGGGGTCCAGCTGATCGTGAAGAAATGGGAGCGCAAACAGCGCCTGCCCGACGCGATCGTGATCGAGCATCCGCGCCTCGCCGGCGGCCATCTCGGCGCCGCCAAGGTGGCCGACCTGAATGACCCGCGCTTTGATTTCGAACGCGTCATCCCGGCCTGCCTCGAATTTTTCGAGAAAGCCGGCATCGGCGGAAAGATTCCGCTGATCGCCGCTGGCGGTGTGCGCAGCTTTGCCGACATCCAGCGCCTGCAAGGCATGGGCGCTGCGGCGGTGCAACTCGGCACTGCTTTTGCGGTCACCATCGAGGGCGATGCCCATCCCGAATTCAAGCGCGTGCTGGCCGAAGCCAGCGAGTCCGACATGATCGAGTTCACCAGCGTGGCCGGACTGCCGGCGCGTGCGGTGGCCACGCCCTGGCTGCGCAACTACCTGCGCGCCGAACCCAAGCTGCAGGCGATGGCTCATGTCAAGAGCCGTTGCACCAAGGCCTTTGATTGCCTGGCGCAATGCGGGTTGCGCGATGGCTTGAAAGAGGCCGGGCAGTTCTGCATCGACAACCAGCTCGCTGCAGCCTTGCGTGGCGAAACCGCCCGCGGCCTGTTTTTTCGCGGCGTTGGCGCCTTGCCCTTTGGTGCTGAGATCCGTTCGGTGCGCGATTTGATGGCGCGCATGCTGGGCGAGTCCGAGCTGCAGCGGGTCTAGGTCCGGCCGCGCAGGCCCATAGAATCGGGGCAATGACTGCTGCCGTTTTCCCCAAGCCCTTGTGGCCAGGTCTGGTCCTGGCCATGCTCGGCGCGGTGGCGTTTTCGGGCAAGGCCATCATCGTCAAGCTGGCTTACCGGCATGGTGTCGATGCGGTGACCTTGATCATGTTGCGCATGCTGTTCGCCTTGCCCTTGTTCCTGATACTGGCCTGGTGGGCCGGGCGCGGCAAGCCAGCCTTGACCCGGCGCGACTGGATCGTCGTGATCGGGCTGGGGTTTTCCGGCTATTACCTGGCGAGCACTCTGGACTTTGCCGGCCTGGCCTATATCAGCGCCAGTCTCGAGCGTTTGATCCTCTACCTGAATCCGACCTTCGTGCTGTTTCTCAGCTGGCTGCTGTTCAAGCGCCGCGTCAGTGGGGGGCAGGTGCTGGCGCTAGGTGTCAGCTATGCGGGCCTGCTGCTGGTCTTCGGCCATGAGTTGCATGCCCAGGGTGCGCATGCGCTGCTCGGCGGCGCCCTGGTGGTGGGCAGCGCGCTGAGCTATGCCTTCTACCTGATCTACAGCGGTGAAGAGGTCAAGCGGCTCGGTGCCCTGCGCTTGACCGGGCTGGCTTCGACGGTGGCCTGTGTGCTTTGCATTGTGCAGTTCATGCTGCTGCGGCCGCTCGACATGGGCTTGGCCGTCGCCCCCGAAGTGATCTGGCTGTCGCTGCTGAACGCGAGTGCCTGCACTTTCGCGCCGGTGCTGATGATGATGCTGGCGATCGAGCGGCTCGGTGCTACGCTCGCGGCGCAGGTCGGCATGGTCGGGCCGATTTCGACGATTTTGATGGGTGTGATGATTCTGGGTGAACCGTTTACGCCTTGGGTGGCGGCGGGCACATTGTTGGTTCTGGGCGGCGTTTGGCTGCTTACAAAATGGAGATGAAGCAATGGACATGGGACTGAACGGCCGTTGGGCCCTGGTATGTGCGGCCAGCAAGGGCCTGGGGCGCGGTTGCGCCGAGGCCTTGGTGGCTGAAGGGGTGAACGTCGTCATCACCGCCCGCGGTACCGAGGCGCTTGAAGCTACCGCGGCCGAGCTGCGCTTGCTGAACCCAAACGTCGAAGTGCGCACCGTGGCCGGCGACATCGCCACACCCGAAGGCCGCGCTGCCGCGCTGGCAGCCTGCCCGCAGATCGACATCCTGATCAACAACGCCGGCGGCCCGCCCCCAGGCGACTTCCGCAATTGGACTCGCGACGATTGGAATGCCGCGCTGGAAGCCAATATGCTGACGCCGATCGACCTGATCAAGGCGACGGTCGATGCGATGGCAGCGCGTGGTTTCGGCCGGGTCATCAACATTACCTCGGGCGCTGTGAAGGCGCCGATTGATGTGCTCGGTCTGTCGAACGGCGCACGTTCGGGTCTGACCGGTTTTGTCGCCGGCATTGCCCGCCAGCCGCAACTGGCCGGACGTAATGTGACGATCAACAACCTGCTGCCTGGCGCCTTCGCCACCGACCGATTGAAAAAAACCATGGCCGCTGGTGCTGCCAAGACTGGCCAGACGCTTGAAGCGACGATGGACAAGCGCCGCGCTGCCATCCCGGCGCAACGCTTCGGCAACCCGGCCGAGTTCGGCGCGATCTGCGCGATGCTGTGCAGCAGCCATGCGAGCTACCTGACCGGCCAGAATATTATTCTCGACGGCGGGGGCTACCCCGGCGTCTTCTAGGTTCTGGCGGGGGTTTCTCGGGCGTCTTCCAGGTTCTGGCGGGGGGTACTCGGGCGTCTTCTAGGTTCTGGCGGGGGCTTACCCCGTCGCCTTGCGCGCGCCGATCGTCGACACCAGGATCCCGGCTGCGATCAGCGCGAAGGCGATGCCGTGGTACCACTGCGGCCATTCCCCGAGCATGGCGGCTGACATCAGCGCTGCAAAAATCGGCGTGAGGTTGCCGAAAATCGCCGGTATCGAGGGGCCGGTTTCGGCCACGCCGATGCCCCAGCAGCGGTAGGCGATCAAGGAAGGGCAGATGGCCACGAAGGCGGCGGTCAGCGCCATCGGCAGCCCCCAGATGACCGGCGGCGGATTGAATGCCTGCTCGATGCCCGCCATCGCGCCAGCGAAGACGACGCCGAACAACATTTGCGCCGCCAGTTGCTCGGCCCAGTTCCAGTCGGGTTTGGCGTCTCCACGCAGCGATGCCGGCGGTTTGGCCAACATCCAGCTGTAGATCGCCCAGCAGAAGATCGCCAACAGCATCAGCAAATCGCCCTTGACGAACTGCACCTCGGCAATCGCCGAAGGTTGGCCGCGTGTGATTACCAGCACCACGCCAAGCAGCGAGGAACCTGCGCCGATCAATTGCCGCCTGGTCGGATGCACGCCAAAAATCAGCATCCCGACCGCCAGCATCGCCACCGGCAGGCCCGATGCGATCAAGGTGATGTTGATGACGCTCGAGCTGTGCAGCGCCTGGTATTGCAGCGCGTTGTAACTGCCCATGCCCAGAAAACCGATGACGGCGAAGTAGCGCCAGCGCTGCAGCAGCGGCGCCGGGTTCGCCAGCAAACGCCAGGCCAGCGGCAGCAACAGCAGCAGGGCCACGCCCCAGCGCATGAAGTTCAGGGCCAGCGGCGGCACGCTGGCCGACATCACCCGACCGACCACCGCATTGGCGGCCCAGAGCAGCGGCGGCAAGGTCAGCAGCAAGGCCAAACGAGGCGAAATTTTCATACGCGGAGCAAAGCAAATAATTGGAATTGCTGGCACCATAGCGGAGTTCTTCCCAATCAGCCCAGGATTTCGAATGTCAACTCAAGAAAAAACCATCCGCATCGAACAACATGGTGGCCCCGAACTGATGCATCTGGTCGATGTCGAAGTTGGCGAGCCCGGTCCCGGCGAGATCCGCATTCGCCACAAGGCCTGCGGCCTGAATTACCTCGACATCTATCAGCGCCGCGGCGATTACCCGCTGCCGATGCCGCTGAATCTGGGCATGGAAGGCTCAGGCATCGTCGAGGCCGTGGGTGCCGACGTCACCCATCTGCGGGTGGGCGACCGTGCCTCCTATGCCAGCCAGCCACCCGGCGCCTATTGCACCGCGCGGGTGTTGCCGGCACGGGCCGTTGTTCGGCTGCCTGATGACATCAGCTTCGAGACCGGCGCCGCAATGATGCTCAAGGGCATGACCGTCCAATATCTGCTGCGCCGCACCTTGCCGCAGGGTGGCCTGAAGGCCGGTGACTTCATCCTCTTCCATGCGGCGGCTGGCGGTGTCGGCCTGATCGCCTGCCAATGGGCGCGCGCGCTCGGCCTGCAATTGATCGGCACGGCAGGTTCGGACGAAAAATGCGCGCTCGCGCTGGCTGCGGGTGCCGCTCATGTAATCAATTACCGGCGCGAAGACTTTGCCGCCAGGGTGCGTGAAATCACCAGTGGCGCGGGCGTCAAGGTGGTTTACGACTCGGTCGGCAAGGACACTTGGGAGGGCTCGCTGAACAGCCTGGCGCCTTTCGGTCTGCTTGCTACCTTCGGCAGCGCTTCAGGCGTGCCGCCGGCGCTGAATATCGGCACGCTGGCGGCCAAGGGCTCGCTCTATGTGACTCGGCCGACGCTGTTCACTCATCTGGCCACACGCGAAGGCGCACAGTCGATTGCCGACGATCTGTTCGCGATCGTGCAAAGCGGTCAGGTCAAGATCCACATCGACCAGCGTTATGCGCTGGCCGATGTCAGGCAAGCGCATATTGACCTTGAAGCGCGCAAGACCACCGGATCAAGCATTCTGCTGGTCTGAAGGTGTTCGGGCGATGCCTCGGCATCGCCCGGGTTCAATCAACCACGGCAGCGCGGTAAGCATGCCAACTGGCATGGCCGAGCACCGGTCCGACGATCAGCAAGCCGGCAAAGCCCGGCAGCATCGCCAGCAGCACCAGCAGGCTGATCAACAGGCCCCAGAACAACATCACCGCGGTTTGCGTCAGCACCAGACGCAAACTGGTCAGCCCGGCGGTGATCGCGTCGACCTTGCGATCAAGCAGCATCGGCATCGAGATCACGCTGACTGAAAAAATCAGGCCGGCGAAGACCGCGCCAGCGGCCAGATAGGCAGCGATGAAGCCTAGATTCTTGGCATCAAGCAACTTGGCAATCGAGCCTGCAAAGTCGGGCATGCCATTGAAGCTGACCGCAAAGATCACCAGCGCGACCCGGCCCCAGAGCATTTCCAGGATCAGCAGGACGCCGCCAAAGATGGCGATCTGCGACAGGCGCCGCCGCCAGGCGGTCATCGAATCGAGCAGCCTGGGTTTCTCTTTGGCTTCCAAGCGGATGCTGACCTGGTAGAGGCCAAGGCAGAGAAACGGCCCCATCAACAAGAAGCCGGCCGACAAGGCCAGCGTGTAGATCGGCGCATGTTGGTAAACCTGCAACAGGCACCAGCCCATCAGCATGAAGCACAGACCGTAGAACAGGCCGATGCCGGTCGCAGCGCGGAAATCGCGCCAGCCCGCTGCCAGCCAGCGCAGCGGATCGATGAAAGTCAGCGGGCGCAGTTCGATGCTGAAGCCCGTTTCAGCTGGGGTGTCGGTTTCTTCCATGCGACCAGCTTATGCCGCGTCAGCGCCAAGCGCCAGCGGGGAAATCCAGCAGTTGAGCGTTGCAGAGGTGTCGGGTTGTACCTTGATTTAATTTAATCTAAAAAAAGAAAAATTATTCATTAAAAAAATTTTTAATTTTTTTTAGGTAAATATTTCCGCAATTTATGATTGATTTAAGAAAAATTTAATCGTAAGATAAAATCGTGGAATTTGATAAATTTGCTGTATCTGATGAACCTGTAAATGCCCGCTGTGAGCTGCTCGTCGATCTGGCAAAGCGCCAGTTGGCCTTGCGCGATTGGGAGCGCCAGCATCTGCCGATCGAAGCGTCGCAGCTTGGCTACGAGTTGTTCCTGGTGCTGGCAAAGTTGTCGATGGCGGGTTGGCGCGATCGATCGGGCTTGCTGAAACAACTCTACCTGGCCTTGCCTTACAGCGAGAAGGGGATCCGCCTGCACTTGCGCCGGCTCGAGGAGACCGGATGGCTCAAGGTCTCCAGGTCCGGCAAAGACGGCAGGGTCGTGCAGATCGAACTCAGCGCAAGGTACTGGCAGCTGCTGGGTGACTATGGCGAGCAATGCCGAAGCGGTTGTGCGTTGGCGGATTTGACTGCAGATTGAGAATTTAGGGCAAAAAATTGGCCGGATTGGCCGGATTGGCCGGATTGGCCGGATTTTTCATCAATGGCGATAGCCAGCGGAGCAACCGATGACTTATTCGAGAAATTTATTTTTCTTCATCGGGTCGGCAGTTGTCTATGCCATCTTCTCCAAGATCAATCTGGAATTTCTTGACGCCAGCAATGCCTATGGCGCCAACTACATCTGGTTGCCAGCGGGCATCAGGTTGCTGATTGCAATGTTGCTCGGAGTGGTCGGTGCTGCGGGAGTGGCATTGGCTGCGACCTATCTGGCTTTGCAGAACGGCGGCATCGAGAACTTGCCCAATGCAATGGCCTACGGACTCATTGCCGGCTTCGCACCCTATCTGGCGCTGCGCAGTTTCATGGTTTTCTTGAATGGTGAATTCAATCTGATCGGGTTGTCCGGCAAGCGCTTGCTGCAGTTGACGCTCTGGTCCGCAATGGTCAATGCAGGCTTGAAAAATATATTTTTCCTGGTTGAAGATCCGTCCAGGAATTTTCTTGAAAGCGGGCTCTATATGTTGCTTGGAGATTGCGTTGGCACGCTGGTCGTGCTTTATGCAATCAAGTCTTCAATCTATTTTTTCGAGCGACTTTCTCGGCTGCAGACCTAAGCTCATTGGGCCAACAAGCCTGACCTTTTCGCCGCCGACCTGTCTATTGCAAGTGAGACGGCCGATGCGGCCGCTCGGGGGCTGATAATCTGCGCAGGCAAAAACGACGATCGAATGAACGAAGAAGAGATCATCAAATGCATTTGCATTGGCGGTAGGTCTCGGGACGTTGCCGTCAAGACGCTGTACTACGACCATGCCCAGTTGATGCTGCGCTTTTTTGCGAGCCAGGGGGCCTCGGCCGACGAGGCCCGGGACATCTTGCAGAACACCATGGTCAAGATCGTCCGCAGCGCTGCCAGCTTCAATGGTGGTGGTGCGGCCAAAGCCTGGTTGTGGCAGATCGCCCGCAACTGCTTGCTCGACTTCCATCAGCAAAACTCCCGCGTGACCATGCGCGAAGTGACCGTCATTCCCGAGAAATGGGCCGAGCTGGTCGAAACGACAGCAGCGCCGCAGGTCTGCAGCGCTGCGATGGACATCGATGCCTGCGTGGCGGCCGGCCTTCTGGCGTTCAGTGCTGACATGCCTGAGCGTGCTTTCGTCCTGGGCCTGCAGATGGACGGACTGAGCATCGATGCGATCGGTCTGCAGATCGGCCGCAGCATCGCCGCGACCAAGGAATACCTGTCCCAATGCCGTAAAAAAATCCAACCCTTCATCGCTCATTGCGCTGATCTCTTGAGCAACTGAAGCAAAGATGACGACTGAAGATCTGAGCGACACCCATTGGCTCGCTGCCTTGGCGGGGCAGGCCGATCCCGCGGCAGACAAGGCTGGCAATCTGCAGGCCTTGGCTTTGCGCCGGGCCTTGCAGGCGCGCCACCAGCAAATCGAGCAGGACCTGCCGCAAGCCGATGCCGCGCTTTTCGAGCAATTGCAATTCCGCTTGCGCCGCGAGGGCTTGATGAAGCCGCCGCTATGGCAGCAACTGCCGGTCTGGGGCTTGGCGGCTTCGCTGCTGCTCGGCGTTTCAGTCTTGCTGCAGCAGGGCGGCTGGTTGGGTGCCGAGGATGCCGAAACGCTGCGTGGCGGCAGCGATCAAGCCACGATGTTGCTGGTCAACGATCCGGAAGCTCGCCTGGTCGAGTTGCTCGCCGGCCTGCGTGCTGCAGGCGTCAAGCCGCAAGTCGAGCGGCAAGCTGACGGCCGCATCAAATTGCAAATGGCTGGCGACCCGGCGGTGCTCGACTACCTCGCCAGCCAGCGCATCGAGCCGCAGTTGGTCCAGGGCCAAGTCTC
Source organism: Roseateles toxinivorans (assembly GCA_945898095.1). Lineage (GTDB taxonomy): Bacteria > Pseudomonadota > Gammaproteobacteria > Burkholderiales > Burkholderiaceae_C > Paucibacter_A > Paucibacter_A toxinivorans_A. The sequence goes on from CAMDHE010000043.1 coordinate 8,131, forward strand.
GCTGATCCTTGCCCGACCAAAGGCCAAAACGCCGTAAAAAAGCCCAGATGTGCCTTCGCGCCATTCATCCCGGCCACCCGTACATCCGCCCCGTAACCCGACCCGCATTTCGGCCTTCGGCCTCATGACGGGCCAAAAAAATTCGACCTGTAACCCGTCCTGTAGCCCGCCATGCAGCGCAGCGCAATGCGGGGGAAACCGTGCCAAACCGACCCGCATTCCGGCCTTCGGCCTCATGACGGGCTACAAATAACACGCCTCGTACCCCGCCCCGTAGCCCGCCATGCAGCGCAGCGCAATGCGGGGCCAAGCTTGCCAAACCGACCCGCATTCCGGCCTTTGGCCTCATGACGGGCTACAAAAAACCTGCCCCGTAGCCCGCCATGCAGCGCAGCGCAATGCGGGGCCAAGCTTGCCAGCCTATTTCCAGTTCCCCATCAAGATGAACGGCGCCCAGTAGAACGGGTGCTTGTAACGCGGCTTGGCCTGCAGGGCGAGCTGGGCCTGGCGCAGCGCTTCGATCTTGCTCAAATGCAGGGTCTGGCGCTTGCGGTACATGTCGGCCATCAGGGCGGCGGTGCTCTGGTCGGCCACCGGCCAGAGCGTTGCCAGCACCGCGCGGGCGCCTTGCTGCTGGGCGATTACGCCGAAGCCTTCGATCTCGCGCCCCTGCTCATCCCGGCCGCCGCCCAGGCCGGTGTCGCAGGCCGACAAGGTCAGCAGATCGACATGGTCGAAGCGGTAGTTCTGCTGCCGGATGTCGCCCAGTGTCAGCTGTTGCCCGTCGCCCAGCAGCAGAAACGAATTGACCTCGGTGCCCGGGCTGAAGCGGAAATGGCTGGCGATATGCAGCACCGGGAACTGCCGCTGGCTGACATCTTTCAAGCGCTGCGCGGTGAAGGCGCCATCGAGGTAGACCTCGCCGGCCAAGGCCGCCGATTTGTTGGCAGCCTTGCCTCCATTGCCACCGCGCACGATGCCCCTGATCTCGGCCTCAACCCCCGGCAGCGGCGCAAACTCGCCGAGCTGGCGCGTCACGCCCAGACCCGCGGCCTGCCATTGCGGCGCCACCGCATCGCGCAACCGCTCGCGCGCCACGCTGGTGTAAAGCGGCAGGTTCCAGCGCTGCGCCAGATAGCGCCGTCCATCGTGCAGCGCGCCGAAAGGCAGGTAGCGCAGGGCACCATCCAGCGACAGCATCACGGTGCGCGCGCCGGCCTGTTCAAGATCCTTGGCGACCGGTGCGATCAGCAACTGGTAGAGCGCCTGCGCGGCCGGCAGCGGATCCGATTTCGGGTCGCGCAGCAGCCGCCGGAAGGCAGCGATCTGGCGGTTCAAGTCTTTGGCGCTGACCTTGCTGCTGCGCGCCAGTTGCACGCCCGGGCTGGTCAGCAGCAAGTTGACCTGATCCTCGCTCAGATAGATCTGCAGCAGCAGCGATCCCTGGCCGAGGCCGGCGAGCATGATGCGCAAATCAGCCAAGGCCTTGACGCTCGACTCGGCCAGATCCACCTGACGCGCCGGCCCCTGGCGCGCAAAGTCCTCGCGCATCGCCGTCATGAAAGCATCGAAAGCCGCCTGCGCCACCTTCAGGTCGGCCGCCAGGATGAGCTGGCGCTGCTTTTGCTCGGCGCTGAGGCCTTGCTTGCCCAGCTTGAGCAAGCCCTGCTGCTCCGCGCCGATGGCGGCCACCTGGCCCGAGATCTCTTGATAGCGGCTCATCCACTTTTGCTCGGTCGGGTTATAGCCGATGCGGGTGCGGCCCGGGTCGACCTCCAGGCTGCGGCGGATGAAGTCGAACTGCTCCTCTTCCTTCAACATGTCGAGCACCATCTGTGCTTCGGGCAGTCGGCCGGCATCGGTCAACGCTGCCGCCAGGCGCTGGTAAACGGTCGAAACCGAATCGGTATAGCTGCGTAAAGTGGCATTGCTGATCTTTGCCGCACGTTCGCGTACCGACTGAAAAGCGTTGACAGATTGCTTCAGCAGCGCGATCGCCAGCGGCAGATCACCAATGGCCTGGTGAATATGGGCAAGGCCCGAAAGTGCCAAGGCAGTGCTTGGATGGTCGGGGCCATAGGCCTCATGGAACACCACGAAAGTACGCTGATGAAAGGGCAGGGCTTCGTCATACCGGCCGAGCATCCGGTAAACGGTAGCCAGGTTGTTCAGCGTCGATGCGGTATCGGGATGAACCGGCCCCAGGGCTTTTTCGCGAATCGCCAAAGCGCGCAGCAGATATGGCAAGGCCAGCTCATATTGCGCGATCAGGATATGGGAATTGCCTAGATTGTTAAGACTTGTGGCGGTCAGCGGATGCGATGGCCCCTGGTTCTTCTCGCGAATCGCCAGTGCGCGTTGCTGCAGCGGCAAGGCCTGCTCGTACTGGCCCAAGGCTGAGTGATTGACCGCCAGATTGTTCAAGGTCATGGCGGTTTCGGGATGACCGGGCCCGAGAACTTTCTCATTGATCGCCAGCGCTCGCCTCAGCAGCGGCAGCGTTTGTTCATGCTGGCCCAGCCTGGCATGGGTAAAGGCCAGGTTGAGCAGGTTCTGGGCGGTGACAGCATGTTCCGGCCCCAGGACCTTTTCATTGATCGCCAGCGCCCGCATCTGCATCGGCAGCGCTTTTTCATATTGCCCCATCCTGGCATAGCTGATGCCCAGGTTGACCAGGGTACTGGCCGTGTCAGGATGTTCCGGACCTTGAACCTTTTCGCGAATCGCCAGCGCACGCTGCTGCAAGGGCAAGGCCTTGTCGAGTTGGCCCAGTGACTTGTAGGTCTGTGCCAGATCACCCAGGATGGCGGCAACGTCAGGCTTCTCGGTGCCGATGAGCCGCTCAGCCATCGCCAGCGCCCGCAAATGCAAAGGCAGCGCCAACTGATGCTGGCCGAGCATCCCGTGGACGACGGCAAGCAGGTTCAGCCCAAGGGCCAGATCGAGGTGCTCAGGCCCCTGCACAATTTCCCGGATCGAAACAGCCCGTTGACACAGCGGCAGCGCCGCAGCGTACTGGCCGAGTTCAAGGTGAACCGAAGCCAGACCTTCCAGCATCGCTGCGGTCGTGGCTTGCCCGGGGCCCAGCGTTTTTTCGGCGGCAGCGAGGGCACGCAAGCTCATCGCCAACGCCTGCTGATTGCGCCCCAGTTTGAGATACAGCGAGCTGATCTCATTCAAACTGTCGGCCATCGAAACATGGTCGGCACCCAGTGACTTCTCGCTGATGGTCAAAGCGCGAAGCTGCAGCGCCAGGGCTTGCTCGTAATTCGCCATGCCGGCTTGTGCGCGCGCCAGCAAGGTCAGCGCTTGAATCAGCTCGGGGCTTTCCTCGCGTGGCAACTGTTCGGCCAGCCCCAAGGCCTGCTCACTGAGGGTGGCAGCCTGCTTGAAATCCCGGCCGTCAAGGGCCGCCTGCCCATCATGCAGCAACCCCTCCAACCCAAGCCCCGCAGCTTGTGCGCAAGCCAAGCCGGCGCAAAGCAGCAGCCCCAACAGAAAGGCGCTCACCCCTGACTTGTGCCATTTCAGCCTCATTCGCATCTCCAGGATTTTCATCATTCGCGGCAGCATCAGTTAATTCAGGATTTTTAGCAAATAAATTAACTTTTAGCCTGACCTTTGGCCGCCGGCGGCGTCTCTATTGGTGGAGCGACAGGTTTGCTGGCTTTCGACAGAGATTTTGTTGTCTGGACTGTTCGCCAGAAAACAATGCTGACCTGTTGGACGATAAAAGCTGATATTGTCGAATCAATCATTTTATTGACGATATAAATCGAATGGAACATTTTTTTCATGCCTCGTTGAGACTGGCGTCGTCGCCGGTTGACCTCAGCTCGGAACAGCATTGCTGCATCGGGAACCGGACTGTTCGCAGGTCGTTCGCCTTGACCCAGTCAAGTTCGATGGCATGAACTGAATCGCCTTGCCCAGGAAAGGCATTGCTGTGCTCGCGCAAGGCCTGCTGCGCCAGATCGGTTTTTCAGAGCCGCGTGTAAGCCAACTGCTGCCCTTGACCGAATTGCGCCAGTTCGAGAGCGGTGAGTATTTTGGCCAAGAGGTGATGGCGCCGCTGACCTGCATCCTGTGCGGTCTGGTTGGCGCCGGGCAAGTCAGGAAGGACAAGAACGACGAATTCATCCCGGCCAATATCCATGGCCTCGGAACCTGGCTTGGCGGTGGAGAAATGCTTAATCCTCCGATTGCCGGGCAGGACTATTTGTGTCTGGCTCCGACCCGCTTGCTGATCATTCCGCAACAAGTGGCGCTCGAAGCCTTCGAAAAGGATGCCGAATTTTCACGCTATATCGCACGCCAGCAGGCTTGGCGCAAGCATTGGCAAGCGGATATGCGATACCTGTTGACCGCAGCTGATCCGGCGGCGCGAGTCGTTTTCGGCTTGGCCATGCTGGCCGAAGCCCTGCATTGCAGCTATTCGCATCTGGCTGTCGATTTGCCTGACAGTCCATTGGTGATTCCGGTCAATCAAACCTTGCTGGCGAACCTCTGCTGTGTATCGCGCGGGGTGTTTTCAAGCACCGCACAGCAGTTGGCTGACGCAGCCGTTCTGCAAGTCAATTACGCATCCACCCGGTTGCTCTCGACCAAGGTCTGGATGAATCTTTCCAGGCAATACCGGCAAGACAAAGCCGCCTGCGGTCAACTGTCGATCGAGCAGATGTTGTTGTTGATGGTGCGGGGCGCGAGCAGCAAGGCCTTGCCTTCGTGATCGGCTGAATTCATGCGGCAAGAAGCGGTGGTGGGTGGAATTGACGTCAGCAGTAGGTTTCTTGACCTGCGACAAAAATAAAAGTGGGTCAACTGTTCGTTGGCGAACAGAGGTGGTCATGTGAGGGGTTGACATTACATACCATCAGTCCATGTTTGATTTCATAAATGAAGATAATTTTTTTAACAGTGGAGTTTATTATGCAAAAGTCAGTAATTTTATTGATCTCAGCGCTAGTAGTGTTGGGCGGTTGTGCAACAAGGCCTGAGTCAATTCGTGCATCGTTTGTTTCGCATGAAAAGTATATCGACCTGGATTGCTCATCCTTGGTTACTCGCATGATAGACACCCGTGCAGAATTGGATAAGTTCTCAAAAATGCAGGATACAAAAGCGAATGTTGACGCAGCTACAGTTTTCCTTGTGCTGATTCCAGCAAGCAAACTGGCAGGGGATCACGAGGGTGATGTGGCTCGGCTAAAGGGCGAAGTCGAGGCCGTAAGCACTGCACAAATCAAGAAAAAATGTAAATTACTCTGAGTCAAGTTGGTGCGATTCGATATCAATCGTTGGCCGGCGCGTTAGGGATGCTCTGCATAACCCCTCACGGCTTGTGCTAGCCCGGCCTCGGGCGGTCTGCGGCGTTGCCTTTCTTGCCAATAGCACGCGCTATTGGCCGCAAAAAGCGCCTTGCATCCCATCCCGATCCGCGCTGCACAAACTCGCGTTGAGTTATGCAGAGCATCCTTAGCTTTTCTTGCGAAAATTGCAATTAAAAAACCATCTCGGGTGGCCTAGCGATCGCCTACCCGCCTTAAATTGGCGGCCGAAGGTATGTCAAAGTAATTGATATTTTTCAACGTGAGTATCCTTCGACGAGCTCAGGACGGAACGATATTCAATCTTGAAAAAGTAGTCGGCCATAGTTGGTTGATCGGTGGTTTGTTGACAACTGCCCTTCGACAAGCTCAGGACGAACGGTTGCTTATTGGCCGGCCAGACCTGGCTATTGGGATGTCTGCAAGCGGCATGGCTGGCTGGTTGGCCAAAGCAATCGAAGTCGAGTTCGCTTCCCAGCCCCGAAGGCGCACCACTTCGCTCCCCCCTTCCCCCAAATATTTCACGCTTTGCCCTGACCTTTTGCCGCCAGCGGCGTCTCTACTGCAGGATTTCTTGTAAAAACCTGGGCGAATCAACCCGCTGCCGGGTAGGACTTCAAGAAATCAACTTTTTATTGCTCACTGCAAGTCGAACTCGGATTGGGGCCATTGCATGCCATACGTCAAAAACACCGCGATCTTTGTGCTGTCGGCGATCGCCTATCTGGCCTGCTTCAAGCTCAACAGCTGGATGTTCTCGGCCGAATATGCGCAGGGCGTCAACTTCATTTTCTTGCCAGCGGGGGTGCGGTTGCTGGTGTTCTTGCTGTTCGGCCTGCTGGGATGCACCGGCATCGCGGTGGCGACGATTTACCTGGCCTGGCAGGAAACGACCGGGTTGAGCGATTTGCCGGGGCTGCTGCTGGTCGGCGCGATCTCGGGCTATGCGCCGTGGATAGCGGGCTGGGTTTTCAGCCGGGTCGAGACGGTTGCGGTCGACCTCAATCAGATGAATGGCAAGCAGCTGCTGCAATTGGCCTTGCTCTCATCCCTGATCAGCGGGTCGATGATGCAGGTGCTGCGGCTGTCCGGAGCGCCGGTGGAGGAGTTCCTTTCGACCGCGTTTTTCATGGCCGTGGGTGACTTTGTCGGCATCTTGCTGACGCTCTACGCGGTCAAGTTCTCGATCGAGATGGTCAGCAGGATGTTGCGCTTGAGGGTTTGACGGATTCAAGCGGGCCTTGGTCATTGGCGCAGCGCCAAGCGGCATTGAGACCTTGCTGGCACTCGGCAGCGGTCAATGAATGGCTAGCAGCGCCTTGAGCTTCGCCCTGACATGCAGCATGACCTCAGGGCTGGTCTCGGCTTTCTTGCTGGCTCGGCGAACTTGCCAGTCGAGCGATTTGACCTGATCTGACAGCACGGCGCAGGCCAATCCATTGATGGTTGTTACGACTTCGAAGGGGTGGCCTTTGATCTTGGTGCTCATCGGGCAGCAGACCATCAAGCCTGTCTTGCCGTTGTAGGTCGCCGGACTGATGACCAGCGCAGGACGGTGGCCAGATTGTTCATGCCCGGCTTGCGGATCGAACTGAAACCAGACCACATCGCCCGCCTCAGGCACATAGCGGGTTGCCATTAGAGCGTTTCCTTGCCCATCGGTGAGCCGAAACTTGCTTCTGGGTGAGCGTTCTCAGCCGTGATCCCGGCCAGCAGTTCATCGAGTGAATATTCGATCTTGTGCAGCGGCTCGATGATGATGCGCCCGTCCTCAGCAGTAATTTTCACTTGTTGTTCAAGCTCGAATTGCCCGGCTTTCATCAGCGAAGCCGGGATTCGAATCGCCGGACTATTGCCCCATTTGCGTATGACCGTCTCCATGCAGATCTCCTGAGATGTATCTACATAGTAGATACATCGGTCGGTGGGGTCAAACGCTTGGCAGCCAGTTCACGCCCCCCGCATTGCATGCGGGCTACCAACCAATTCAGTAGCCCGTCAAGCAGCGCAGCGGATTGCGGGGTCTGGCAAGCGCGAACAATGCCCGCATTCGGCCCTGCGGGTTACCGACTTTGAAACGCCCTTGTCATCGATGGGTTCAGGTCTTGCGCACCCGGCGGATTTCGTCCCAGATCAGGCAGGCGGCGCCGACGCTGATGGCGCTGTCGGCGACATTGAAGGCCGGGAAATACCAGCCGGCCCAATGGACCTGGATGAAATCGACCACATGGCCGTAGAGCAGGCGGTCGATCACATTGCCGATCGCGCCGCCCAGGATCAGGCTCAAGGCGAAGGCGAACAATGTCTGCTGGCCATGGCGCAAGAGCATCCAGGTGATGAAGACCGCCGCCACCGCGCCGAGCCCGACGAAGAACCAGCGCTGCCAGCCCGAAGCGCCGGCCAGGAAGCTGAACGCGGCGCCGCTGTTATGCACCCGCACGACGTTGAAGAAGCTGGTCACCAGGCTGCTTTCGCCCAGCTGGAAGCTGCCGACGATCAGCACCTTGGTGAACTGGTCGAGCAGGATGATGATCAGCGCGATCGCCAGCCATTGCCCCAGCTTGCTGCCCTTGTTGATGACCTTGTTGATGGTTTTCATCAGGCCACCTGGCGGATTTCGCCGCTGCCATGCAGGTTGCTGTCACAGCGCCCGCAGATCGTCGGATGCGCGGCGATGCTGCCGACATCGGCGCTGTAATGCCAGCAGCGCTCGCATTTCTGCGCGCTCGCCGGCGTCACCGTGACGGTCAACTCGTCCGCTGCGGCCAGCGTCGCCGATGAGGTGATGAAGACGAACTTGAGGTCGGCGCCCAGGCTTTGCAGCAACTGATGGTCTTGCGGATTCACACCCAGCAGCAGATCGGCCTGCAGCGACGAGCCGATGCCGCCGCCCTTGCGCAGGTCTTCCAGGCTGCGGTTGACTGCCTCGCGGATTTCGCGGATGCGGCTCCAGCGGCTCAGCGCCTGTGCGTCGGCGGGCTCGAACTGCCAATAGGTCTCGGCAAAGATGGAGTTGTCATGGCCCAGCACCTGCCAGGCTTCTTCGGCGGTGAAGCTCAGGAACGGCGCCATCCAGCGCAGCATCGCCTGGGTGATCTGCGCCAGCGCGGTCTGGGCCGAGCGGCGCGCCAGGCTGCCCGGCGCGGTGGTGTAGAGCCGGTCTTTCAGCACATCGAGATAGAAGCCGCCAAGGTCTTCCGAGCAATAGATCTGCAGCTTGGCCACCACCGGATGGAATTCATAGCGCTGGTAATGGGCCAGGATGTCAGCCTGCAGCTCGGCCGCACGCGCCAGCGCATAGCGGTCGACTTCAAGCATTTGCGCCAGCGGCACGGAGTCGGTGGCGGCGTTGAAGTCGCTGGTGTTGGCGAGCAAAAAGCGCAAGGTGTTGCGGATCCGGCGGTAGGCGTCGACCACGCGGGCGAGGATCTTGTCGTCCAGACCCAGATCGCCCGAGTAATCGGTCGAGGCGCACCAGAGCCGGATGATCTCGGCGCCGAGCTTGTCGCTGACGACTTGCGGCGCGACCACATTGCCGACCGATTTGCTCATCTTGCGGCCCTGGCCGTCGACGACGAAACCATGGGTCAGCAAGCCCCGGTAAGGCGCGCGGCCATGCAAGGCGCAGCAGATCAGCAAGGAGGAATGGAACCAGCCGCGGTGCTGGTCATGGCCTTCGAGGTACAGATCGGCTTCGGGGCCGCCGTCATGGGCGGCGCCAGCATGGCTGCCGTTGAGCACATGCTCGAAGGTCGATCCTGAATCGAACCAGACGTCGAGGATGTCGGCGCCCTTGCTGTAATGAACGCTGTCTTCGCCGAGCCATTGCGCGGGGTCGAGCTTGGCCCAGGCTTCGACGCCGCCGGCCTCGACCAGCTGCGCCGCCCGCTCGATGAAGGCCAGGGTGTCCGGATGCGCCAGGCCCGAATCCTTGTGCAGGAAGATCGGCAGCGGCACGCCCCAGGAGCGCTGGCGCGAGATGCACCAGTCGGGCCGGCCCTTGATCATGTCGCGCAGCCGCACGCGGCCGTTCTCAGGATAAAAACTGGTCGCGTCGATCGCATCCAGCGCGGTCTGGCGCAGCGTTTTTTCGGGCTGTTCGCTGGCAAAAAGCCCGCTATTGCCGGCTTCGGCTGCGTCCATGCGCACGAACCATTGCGCTGCGGCGCGGTAGATCACCGCGGTCTTGTGGCGCCAGCAATGCGGGTAGCTGTGGCTGATCTTGTTGTGCGAAAGCAGCCGCCCGGCAGCCTCGAGCGCATCGGCGATCACCGGGTTGGCTTTCCAGATATGCAGGCCGCCAAACAGTGGCAGCCCGGCCTCGTACTGGCCGTTGCCTTGCACCGGGTTGATGATGTCCTTGAACGCCATGCCATGGGCCACGCAACTGTTGAAGTCATCGACACCATAGGCGGGCGCCGAATGGACCAGGCCGGTGCCGTCTTCAGCGGTAGCGTAATCGGCCAGGTAGACCGGGCTTTCGCGGTCGAAACCGGCATCGACATGGGCCAGCGGATGCTTGAACTTGAGCAGCTCCAGCGCCTGCCCGAGTGCGGTGGCGATGACCCGGCCTTCGAGCTGCCAGCGCGCCAGGCATTTCTCGACCAGGGCTTCAGCGACCAGGAAGATGCCGCGTTCGGTATCGATCAGCGCGTAGCTCAGCGCTGCGTTCAGGTTCAGCGCCTGGTTGGCGGGGATGGTCCAGGGCGTGGTGGTCCAGATCACGGCGAAGGCCGGCTTGTCCAACCCGGCCAGGCCGAAGGCGGCGGCGAGCTTGGCCGGCTCGGCCGCGAGGAAGGAGACATCGACGGCCGGGCTGTGCTTGTCGGCATATTCGATCTCGAATTCGGCCAGCGACGAGCCGCAGTCGAAGCACCAGTAGACCGGTTTCAGCCCGCGGTAGACATGGCCGCGCTCGAACAAGCGCTTGAGGATGCGGATCTCGCCGGCTTCGTTCTTGAAGTCCATCGTCCGGTACGGCTTGCCCCAATCGCCGAGCACGCCCAGGCGCTTGAAATCATGGCGCTGCGCGTCGATCTGCTCACCGGCATAGGCGCGGCTCTTGGCTTGCACTTCGTCGCGCGAGAGGCCGCGGCCGAAGGTCTTCTCGATCTGGTTCTCGATCGGCAGGCCATGGCAGTCCCAGCCGGGGATATAAGCGGCGTCAAAGCCTTCGAGCTGACGCGCCTTGACGATCATGTCCTTGAGGATCTTGTTGGCCGCATGGCCGATATGGATCTGCCCGTTGGCATAAGGCGGGCCGTCATGCAGCACGAACTTCGGTGCGCCGCAGCGCGCGTCGCGCAGCTTCTTGTAGACGCCCTGTTCTTCCCAGGCTTGCACCCAGCCCGGCTCGCGCTTGGGCAGGTCGCCGCGCATCGGGAACGGTGTGTCGGGCAGGTTGAGCGTGGCTCGGTAGTCTTGCGGGGTCGATTCGTTGGTCATGGCGGCGCTGAGGCGTAGGTTCGGGTCAGGCAATGCCTGGCCGGTTGTATTTGGATCGTTCTGGAAGGTTGGCAGCCAAGCCTTGCCGGCCTGGGCTGCCGGCATCAAATTCGGTCGCGGCTGGTCTGGCGATGCAAGGCTGCATGGGTAGCCAGGAAGGCCCTGGCATCGGCCGCATCCTGATTGATCGCAGCCGTCAAGGCCGGCAGGCCCTCATAGCGGGCTTCGTCGCGAAGTTTATGCAGCAGTTCCACGCGGACAAGTTTACCGTAGCCTCCATCGGCGCCCAACTCGGCCGGCCAGTCCAGGCAATGCACTTCGAGCAGTACCCGGCCGGCATCCTCGACGGTCGGCCGCACGCCCAGCGAGGCCACGCCGTCCAGCGTTCGCCCAGCCAGGCCGTGCACGCGGACGACGAAGATGCCCTTGGCGGCGGGCTTGTCATGCTTGAAGTCGAGGTTCAGCGTGCGAAAGCCATCGGCTGCGCCCGATGCTGATTCACCCAGGCTGCGGCCGAGCTTGCGGCCATGGACCACATGGCCCGAGATCGAATAAGGCCGGCCAAGCAATTGCGCCGCGCCGGCCATATCGCCCCGGTGCAGCGCATCGCGCACCGACGAGCTGCTGATGCGCAGGCCATGCACTTCGTAGCTCATCATCCGCGCGACGTCGAAGCCCGCTGGGCCGCGGCCGGCAGCGTCGAGCGTGGCGTAGTCGCCCTGGCGCTTGGCACCGAAGCGGAAGTCGTCGCCGACGAGGATATATTGCGTGCCCAGACCGCGGCGAAGGACCAATTCGATGAAATCCTGCGCCGACAGCGAGGCCAGCGATTCGCCGAAGCGCAGCACGATCACCTGGTCGATGCCGCAGCGGGCCAGTTCCTGCAACTTGTCGCGCAGCAGGGCGATGCGCGGCGGCGCCAGTTCGGGCTTGCCGAGTTTGGCAGCGAAGTAATCGCGTGGATGCGGCTCGAAGGTCATCACGCAGGATGGCAGGCCGCGATGCGAGGCTTCGGACTTGAGCAGGGCCAGCATCGCCTGATGGCCGCGATGGACACCGTCGAAATTGCCTATCGTCAGCGCACAAGCGCTGGCAATGCCTGGATGGTGAAAACCGCGGAAGACCTGCATGGAATGTTTTTTGTGGCTGCTGTCCTGGCTCAGGACAGGGTGGAAGCGGGGGTAGAAGGGAACAGTCAGGGCGTGATCAGGCTCGGGCTGGCGATCCAGATCCATTCGCCTGGCTTCAGATCTGGCGGCAGCGTGAGGGCGCCGAACTGCGGCCGGTGCAGTGATTCGACCCGGTTGCCCACCGCCGCGATCATGCGTTTGACCTGATGGTATTTGCCTTCGATCAGCGTCAGCCGCAAGCCGTGGGTGCCGAAAGCCTCGGCGCCTTCAGCGCGCACCTGCTCGGGCTTGCGCGCCACCAAAGGCTTGGCCGGGCTCTTGCCGGGCAGCAGCCGGGGCTCGGGTTCGTGCAACTCGACCCCGGCGAGCAATTGCGCCACCATCTCCGGCGTGACCGGATGCTTGCATTGCGCCTCGTAAACCTTGGGCACATGGTGCTTGGGGCTGGTCAGCTTGTGGATCAAGGCGCCATCGTCGGTCAGCAGCAGCAGGCCGGTGGTGTCTTCGTCGAGCCGGCCGATCGGCTGCACATCGCGTTCGCGCAGCGGGCCGGGCAGCAAGGTCATCACACTCGGATGGTGTTTGGGCTTTTGCGAGCATTCATAGCCGGCCGGCTTGTTCAGCAGGATCAGCGCCTTCTCGCAATAGGGCCAGGTCTTGTCGCTGACTTCGAATTGCAGGCCTTCGGTCTCGAACAATTCATCCGGGTCGCCGATGACGTCGCCCTTGATGCTGACTTCACCATTGAACAGCAGGCCCGAGCAAAGCCGGCGCGTGCCGAAGCCCTGCGAGAAAAGAATCTGGGAAATGCGCATCTTCATGAGTCGATTGTCCCTCAGCAGGCGCGGCAACCTCCACAAGGCCCGTCGGCCAGCGCTGCGTGGCCATGCTTGACTGCTGCGCAAGGGCGCTGAGCAGCTTGCAAGTCTGGCAAGGGAGGCGGCCTGGACTCGAATCAAGGGTATTTGCCGATGGTCTGGATTGACAGGCAATGAAAAAATATTTTCATGAAATATTCAACTGATGAAAAATATTTTTCATCAATTTACTTCGACTTGAATCGCTGCCTTGGCGGGTCGATATGCTGCAGCTGATTGCGCAGCGTGCCGCCTCGATGCCTGCGGCTCAGCAGCGCATGGCCGCGGCTGTGCTGGCCGACCCGTTCCGGGCTGCGACGGCCTCGATCGATGATTTTGCCCGAGGGGCGGGGGTGTCGATCGCCTCGGCCAACCGCTTTGCAGTCGCGCTCGGCTTTCGCGGTTATGCCCAGTTCAAGACCGAGTTGACGCGTGCTTTTGCCGCGACGCTGGCGCCAGTCGAACGGCTGCGCAGTGGCTTGGCACAGGGGCCGGCCAGCTGTGCCGAAGCGATGGCGATGTCACTGGACGAAGACATGCGCAACCTTGAGGCTTGCCGCGAGTCACTCGACCCTGCCACTTGTGAACGCGCGGTCGACATGATCTTGGCCGCTCGCAGCGTCAACACGCTGGGCTTCGGCGCCAGCGCCTATCTGGCCGGTTTGCTTCAGCATGGCCTGGATGCCTATTGCCCGAATGTGACCACGCTGGCGCAGATGCCCGGGCCGTCGCACGCGGCAAGGCAGATTTTCAAGCTCGGCCCCGAGGATCTGCTGATCATCGTGGCGATGCCGCGCTATAGCGAAGATGCGGTTTTGCTCGGCCGGATGGCACGTGAGCGTGGTGTCAAATTGCTGGTTTTGACCGACCAGCAGGGCTCACCGGTCGCGCCCTTGGCCGACGCCAGGATCACCATCCATGCGGCCAAGCAGATGTCGGCCAGCTCGCATGCGGCGACGCTGGCTTGCATCGAGGCCTTGTGCGCCGCAGTGGCCAGGCGGACGCCACAAGCGGTCGATCGCGCCCAGGAACTGGCTCGCTATGTCCTGCCCTGGCTGCACATCAGTAAGACGCGGGCTGGCAAGCCGCAAAGCAAAGAAAAATGATGAGTTCACCCAAAAAGGCTGTATTGCTGATCCACGGCGGCGCCGGCACCTTGCTGCGCAGCAAGATGGATGAAGTGCAGGAAGCAAAGTACCGCGGCGCTTTGCAGGCGATTTTGCTGGCCGGCGAGGCGCAACTCGCCGCCGGGGCTGCGGCGCTCGATGTGGTGGTCGAGGCGGTGCGCCAGCTGGAGGAATGCGAACTCTTCAATGCCGGCAAGGGCGCGGTTTACACCGCGGCTGCCACCCATGAGCTTGACGCCTGCGTGATGGACGGCTCGAACTTGCAGGCCGGCGCCGTGGCCGGACTTAGCCGTACGCGCAATCCGGTGCTGGCCGCCCAGGCGGTGCTGAGACACAGCAAGCATGTGATGTTCGTCGGTGCGGCCGCCGATGCGCTGGCCGCCAGCCATGGGTTGGAGCAAGTCGCGCCCGACTGGTTCGGCACCAAGCAGCGGTTCGAACAGTTGCAGCGCGCGCAGCAAACCGATGCCGGGGCTTTGCTCGACCATGATGGGCAGGCAGGCGGTCAGGCACCGATCGTCGAGCAGAGCAAGTTCGGCACGGTCGGCGCGGTGGCGCTGGACCTGCAAGGCCATCTGGCGGCGGCCACTTCGACCGGCGGCATGACCAACAAGGCGGTCGGCCGGGTCGGCGATTCGCCCTTGATCGGTGCCGGTTGCTATGCCAATGATGCGACGGTGGCGGTTTCATGCACTGGCACTGGCGAGGCTTTCATGCGCAGTTGCGCGGCCTTCGATGTGTCGGCGTTGATGGCTTATCAAGGCTTGTCGGTGCAGGCTGCGGCCGAGCAGGTGGTGCTGGAAAAACTGCCCAAGCTCGGCGGGGCTGGCGGCCTGATCGCCCTGGCCGCCAATGGCGAATTCAGCCTGCCCTTCAACACAGCCGGCATGTACCGCGGCCATGTCAGCCTGGGCAATGCGCCGGTGGTGGCGATTTACCGGGACGAGGCCTGATGCAGCCAGGCGACAAGCCGCTGCTGCAGGTCGAGGACCTGACGGTCAGCTTCAGGACCGAAGCTGGTCCTGTGGCGGTGGTGCGGAATCTGAATTTTGAGGTCGGCGCTGGCGAGACGCTGGCCATCGTTGGCGAGTCGGGCTCAGGCAAGTCGGTGACGGCGCTGACGATCATGCGGCTGGTCGAACATGGTGGCGGCGCCATCGACCAGGGCCGGATCTGGTTCAACTCGCGCCAGGCCGGTCAGCAGGATCTGCTGCAGGCCAGCGAAGCACGGATGAAAGCGATCCGCGGCGCCGAGATCGCGATGATTTTCCAGGAACCGATGACCTCGCTGAATCCGGTCTTCACGGTGGGCGAACAGATTGCCGAGTCGATCCGCATCCATCAGCGGCGCAGCCGCAGCGAAGCGCGCGCCGAGGCCTTGCGGCTGCTCGATATGGTGCGCATCCCTTCGGCGCAAGCCTGTCTGGACCGCCATCCGCACCAGCTCTCGGGCGGCATGCGCCAGCGCGTGATGATTGCGATGGCGCTGGCCTGCAAGCCGGTCTTGCTGATCGCCGATGAGCCGACCACCGCACTCGACGTGACGATACAGGCGCAGATCCTCAGCCTGATCCGCTCGCTGCAGGTCGAGCTGAAGATGGGCGTGATGCTGATCACCCATGACATGGGCGTGGTGGCCGAATGCGCCGACCGGGTGGTCGTGATGCTGCGCGGCGAAAAAGTCGAGGAGGGCGCGACGCTGCCGCTGTTCAAGACCCCGCAGCACCGCTACACCCGCGCCTTGCTGGCGGCGGTGCCCGCGATGGGCGCGATGGCCGGCAGCGATTCGCCGGCCAGCTTTGCCCTGATGGACGAAGCCGGTGCGATGACCGAGGTGCAGGTGCAGGACCGGCCGCCGGGCGAAATGCTGCTCGAGGTCAAGGCCTTGAGCACCAGGTTCAAGGTTCGCAGCGGTTTGCTGAACCGGGTGACGCAGCGGGTGCATGCGGTCGAGCAGGTCAGCTTCGAGTTGCGCGCTGGCGAGACTTTGGCCCTGGTCGGCGAGTCGGGTTGCGGCAAGTCGACCACCGGCCGCTCACTGCTGCGCCTGGTCGATGCCGATTCGGGCCAGATCCTGTTTGGCGGCCGCGACCTGGCGAGCTTGTCGCGGCGCGAGATGCAGCCCTTGAGGCGCGACATCCAGATGATTTTCCAGGATCCTTTTGCTTCGCTTGATCCGCGCCTGACGGTCGGTTTTTCGATTGCCGAGCCGCTCCATATCCACAAGCTGGCCACGCCGGCGCAGGCCCAGGCAAGGGTGCAATGGCTGCTGCAGCGGGTTGGTCTGCCGGCCGATGCAGCGCAGCGCTATCCGCATGAGTTTTCCGGCGGTCAGCGCCAGCGCCTGGCGATTGCGCGCGCTCTGGCGCTCAATCCCAAATTGATCGTTGCCGACGAAGCGGTGTCGGCGCTCGATGTGTCGATCCGCGCGCAGATCGTCAACCTGCTGCTCGACCTGCAGGCCGAACTGGGCCTGTCCTATTTGTTCATTTCGCACGATATGGCGGTGGTCGAACGCGTCGCGCACCGGGTGGCGGTGATGTACCTGGGCCAGATCGTCGAAATCGGGCCGCGCCGGGCTTTGTTCGAGAATCCCCAGCATGAATACACCCGCCGCTTGATGGCGGCCGTGCCGGTGGCCGATCCGGCCCGACGGCGCAAGCCCGGTTTGCTGCTCAGCGGCGATATTCCGAGCCCGCTGCGTGATTTGAATGACCTGCCGACGGTGGCGCCCTTGCATGCCGTCGGTCCCCAGCATTTCGTGGCTCGCCATGACGTCGGCCTGCGCCAGGCTTTTTGAAGGAGAAACCGATGAACCTGAAATTTCTGTCCGCTTCGCTGCTGCAAGCGTCCTTGGCAATCTCGATCGTGCTGGGTGGCACACAAGTCGCAATCGCGCAGGACAAGACGGCCGTCTTCGCTGTAGGCAACAGCTTTGCTTCGCTCGACCCCTATGACACCAATGCGACGCTGGACCTGTCGGTCTGCAAGTCCTTCTACCAAGGGCTTTACACCTTCGACAAGGACCTGAAGGTGATGCCGCAACTGGCCGATAGCTATGAAACCGCCAAGGCCGGGCTGATCTATACCTTCAAGCTGAAAAAGGGCATCAAGTTCCACGACGGCACCGATTTCAACGCGGCGGCGGTCAAGCTGATGTTCGACCGGGTCACCAATCCGGATAACAAGCTCAAGCGCTTCAACCTGTTCTCGAACATCGACAACACCGTGGTGATCGACGACAGCACCGTGCGCATCACCTTGAAAAGGCCTTTTTCGGCCTTCATCAACCAGCTCTCGCACCCCTCGGCGGCGATGATTTCGCCCGCTGCGCTGGCCAAGTACGGCAAGCAGATCGGCATGAATCCGGTCGGCACCGGCCCGTTCAAATTCGTCGAGTGGAAGCAGCCCGACTATATGAAGGTCAGCCGCAACGAGAATTACTGGAAGCCAGGCCTGCCCAAGCTCGACGCGATCGTCTGGCGCTCGGTCACCGACAACAACACCCGCACCGCGATGCTGCAAGCCGGTGAAGCCCATTTCACCGCGCCGGTGCCGTTCGAGCAGGCCGAGAACCTGGCCAAGAATCCCAAGCTCGACCTGATCACCGCGCCGGGCATCTTTGCCTATTACATGTCGATGAATACGCTGAAAAAGCCGTTTGACGACATCCGCGTGCGCCATGCGATCAACTATGCGATCAACAAGCCGGCGCTGGCCAAAGTGGTGTTCTATGGCTTTGCCGAACCGGCGCAAGGGCCGGTGCCCACTGGCGTCGAGTTCGGCGTCAATGTCGGCCGCTATGACTACAACCCGGCCAAGGCGCGCGAGCTGCTGAAGGAAGCCGGCTACCCGAATGGCTTCGAGACCGAACTCTGGTCGGCCAACAACAGCACGCTGCAAAAAGCCACCCAGTTCATGCAGCAGCAACTCGGCCAGGTCGGCATCAAGGTAAAGATCTCGTTGATGGAAGTCGGCCAGCGCGTGCAGAAGGTCGAGAACGTGCAAAAGCCCGAGGACGCTGGCATCCGCATGAACTTCGGCGGCTGGTCGGCCAGCACCGGCGAGGCCGATTGGGGCCTGCGTCCGCTGTTCGCGACCGAGTCGCAGCCGCCCAGATTGCAGAACTTTGCCTATTACAGCAACAAGGAGTTCGACGACCTGCTCTACGAGGCGCTGGGCAGCTCGGACCGGGTGAAGAAGGCGCAGATCTACAAGCAGGCGCAGGAAATCATCTTCAAGGACGCACCCTGGGCTTTCCTGGTGACGACCAAGGTCGCTTACGCCAGGGCCAAGAACCTGAAGGGCATCTACCAGATGCCTGACAACAGCTTCTTCTTCGAGAACGTCGAGTTCACCAAATAGGCGGCGGACGAGAACGATGTTTCAGTACCTCATCCGGCGTCTGCTGGGCCTGCTGCCGACCTTGTTGATCGTCGCGGTGCTGGTGTTCTTTTTCGTCCATCTGCTGCCGGGCGATCCGGCACGGCTGGCCGCTGGCGCTGAAGCCGATCTGCAGACGATCGAGCTGGTGCGGCGCGATCTGGGCCTGGACCGGCCGATGCCCGAACAGTTCCTGCGCTTCATCTCAGGCGCTGTGCAGGGGGATTTCGGCCGCTCGATGCGCACCAAACGGCCGGTGATGGACGAGATCGCCGAGCGCTTTCCGTACACCTTGAAGCTGACGCTGGCGGCGATGGGCTGGTCGGTGCTGACCGGGTTGGCGATCGGCGTCTACGCTGCCGTCAAGCGCAACCGCTGGCAGGACCGGCTGGGAATGACGCTGGCGGTATCGGGAATTTCATTTCCCTCGTTCGCGCTGGGCCTGCTGCTGATGATGGTGTTCGCGGTCGAACTCGGCTGGCTGCCGACCGTTGGCGCCGACAGCTGGCGCCATTACATCCTGCCTTCGCTGACCCTGGGCGCGGGTGTGGCTGCGGTGATGGCGCGCTTTGTCCGCTCGGCTTTTGTCGATGTGCTGCATGAGGATTACATCCGCACCGCGCGCGCCAAAGGCGTGTCAGAAGTCGGCGTCGTGCTCAAGCATGGCTTGCGCAATGCGTTGATTCCGGTGGTCACCATGATGGGCTTGCAGTTCGGTTTTTTGCTCGGCGGCTCGATCGTGGTCGAGAAGGTTTTCAACTGGCCTGGCATGGGCCGCTTGCTGGTCGACGCGGTTGAAATGCGCGACTATCCGGTCATCCAGGCCGAGGTGCTGTTGTTCTCGCTGCAGTTCATTCTGATCAATCTGATCGTCGACATGCTCTACGGCGTGATCAACCCGACCATCCGCTACAAGTGACATGAGCAGCGATATTTCATCAACAACTGCGGCGGCCAAAGTCCGCACACCGCTGGCCGAATTCTGGCGCAAGTTCAAGCGCCAGAAAGTGGCGGTGGCCGCACTCGGCTTCGTCCTGCTGCTGGTGCTGGCGGCTATCGCCGCGCCCTGGATCGTGCCCTTCAATGCCGAGGATTATTTCGATTACGACAGTCTCAATGCGCGGCCTTCGGCGCTGCATTGGTTCGGTGTCGACGCGCTGGGGCGCGACATCTTCAGCCGCATCATGATGGGTGCCCGAGTCTCGCTGACTGCCGGGCTGGTGTCAGTCGCGGTGGGCTCGCTGGTCGGCACAACGCTGGGCCTGCTGGCCGGTTATTACGAAGGCTGGTGGGAACGCATCGTGATGCGCATGTGTGATGTGCTGTTCGCCTTTCCCGGCATCCTGCTGGCGATCGGCATCGTGGCGATCCTGGGCGGCGGCATGTTCAATGTCATCGTCGCGGTGGCGGTGTTCTCGATCCCGACTTTTGCCCGGCTGGTGCGCGCCAACACGCTGGCGCTGAAGCATCTGACCTATGTCGAAGCAGCGCGCTCGATCGGCGCCTCCGACTGGACCATCATTGCCCGCCATATCCTGCCCGGCACGGTGTCGACGGTGGTGGTGTTCTTCACCATGCGCATCGGCACATCGATCATCACCGCGGCCAGCCTGTCCTTTCTCGGCCTGGGCGCGCAGCCGCCAATGCCTGAATGGGGCGCGATGCTCAACGAGGCGCGCACCGACATGGTCAACGCACCGCATATCGCGCTGTTTCCGAGCATCGCGATCTTCTTGACCGTGCTGGCTTTCAATCTGCTGGGTGACGGCTTGCGCGATGCGCTCGACCCGAAGCTGGAGACGCTGCGCTGATGCCGGCCTTTCCCCGTATCGGTTGCCTTGCCAGCGGCCCGCTCGACAACCTCGCCGATGTGGCCGGCGTGACGGTCGGCCATTGCACGCTGGATCAAGGCGCAGTGCAGACCGGCGTGACGCTGATCCGCCCCCATGGCGGCGATCCCTTCTTGAGCAAGGTACCGGCCGGGTCAGCAGTCTTCAACGGTTTCGGCAAAAGCATGGGCCTGCTGCAGTTGCAAGAACTCGGCGTGCTGGAAACCGAGATCGTGCTGGGCAGCACTTTTGCCGTTGGCAATCTCGCCAACGGGTTGATACGTAGCGCCATCACCAGGCATCCGGAAATCGGCCGCGCTTGGCCGACGCTCAATCCGCTGGTGTTCGAATGCAATGACGGCTACCTCAACGATGCGCAGGCCTTCGCGGTGCAGGAGCAGCATCTGGCGCAGGCCTTGCAGGACGCGCGCACCGACTTTGCCCAGGGCAGTGTCGGTGCCGGTCGCGGCATGTCGGCCTTTGGCCTGAAGGGAGGGATCGGATCGGCCTCACGGAGGACGCGCGGCGCTGATTTTTTGGTGGCGGCGCTGGTGCTGGCCAATTTCGGCCGGGCTGAGGCGCTGACTTTGGGCGGGCACAAGCTCGGGCCGCTGCTGCAGCAGCGCTTGCAGGCATCGGCTGCCGAGCCTGAAAAAGGCTCGATCATTCTGGTGATCGCCACCGATGCTCCGCTCGATTCACGCCAGCTGACCCGGTTGGCGCGCCGGGCTGGCGCCGGGCTGGCGCGCACCGGATCCGACTATGGCCATGGCAGCGGCGACATTGCGCTGGCGTTTTCCAGCGCCTATGGCCTGCCGCATGACCGGTTTGCGCCGATGCCAGCTCTGGCCATGCTGCATGAAGGATGGCTCGACCCGCTCTTCCAGGCCGCTGCCGAGGCCTGCGAGCAAGCGATCGTGAAAGCCTTGTTTGCTGCGCAGAGCGTTGCCGGCCGCGACGGTCACCGCCGCATCGGTTTGCTCGAGCTTGCGCCTGATTGGCGCGAATTGATGGGAGAGTGATAAATGAAAAAATTGCTGATCGCGGTCGACATCGAGGGCGTGGCGGGCGTCTGGCGCCCCGAGCAAACCCGCGCTGGCAACCCGGAGTATGAGCGCGCCCGCAGCTGGATGACCGCCGAGGCCAGCGCGGCCGTGTGCGGCGCTTTTGCCGCCGGCTTCGACGCGGTGCTGGTCAACGATTCACATGGCAGTTTCTGCAATCTGCTGGCCGATCAGCTCGACCCGCGGGCCATGCTGATCCAGGGCAAGCCGCGCATGCTGGGGATGATGGCTGGCGTCGATCAGGGCGTTGATGCAGTCTGCCTGATCGGCTGGCATTGCCGCTCCAAGGCTTTTGGCACGCTCGCGCATACCGGCAACAGTTTTGCTTTTTCGCGCGTCTGGTTGAACCAGATCGAGGTCGGCGAGCTCGGGCTTTATGCGCGGCTGGCCGGGCATTTCGGCGTGCCTGTACTGGCTGCCAGCGGCGATGCACAACTGGCTGAAGAGCTGGCCATGGTCTTGCCGGATGCGGCGGCTATCGTCGTCAAATGGGCCGAATCGGCGCACAGCGGCCGCTCGCTGTCGCCGCAGCACAGCCAGGCCTTGATCGAAGAAGGCGTGACCAAGGCCTTGCTTGAGAGGCATCAGGCGCCGCTGCTGATGGCAGGGCCGTTGACGGTCCGGCTGCAATGCCAGACGCCGGCCCAGGCCGACTGGTTTGCCTTGCTGCCGGGGACGCAGCGGCTCGCTGCCGATGAACTCAGCTTCGAGGCCGCCGGCATTGCCGAGGTGGTGCGTACGCTGAATTGTTTTTCAGCGATGTCGTCGGTCTTGCGCTGATAGCGATAGGGATGCAGAGCATCCCTATCGCTCAGGCGAAGACGCCAGCGGTCTCCTGCATGCGGTTGCTGACTTCACCGAGCTGGTGCATGCTGTCGCCGAACTGGATTTCCATCACGGTCAGGCGCTTGAAGTAATGGCTGCTGATGTATTCGTCGGTGACGCCGATGCCGCCATGCAGTTGCGTGCATTGCTGGCCGACGAAGCGCATCGAGTTACCCAGTTGCAGCTTGGCCTGAGCCAGCGCCAGGCGCCTGGCAGCCGGCGCGGCGCCGAGCTTGAGGCTGGCGAAATAGCTCATCGAGCGCGCCAGCTCCAGCTGCATCTTCACATCGGCGATGCGGTGGCGCAGCGCCTGGAAGCTGCTGATCGCCACGCCGAATTGCTGGCGCGTATACATGTACTCGACGGTGATCGCGATCAGCTTTTCCATCGCGCCGACACCTTCAGCGCAAAGCGCGGCGATGCCGATGTCCACAGCCAACTCGAGCACCGCCAAGCCTTGCTCGGGGCCGACCAGCAGGGTCGCCGGCGTGTCGGAAAAAGTCAGCTCGGCCGCGCGCGATCCGTCCTGCAGGCTGTAGGCGCGGGTGGTCAAACCCGCTGCGCCTTGCTCGACCAGATAGAGCGCCAGCCCTGAGCCGTTGATGGCCGGCACGATGAATGCATCGGCCAGATCACCAGCCGCCACCAGGCTCTTGGCACCGGTCAACCGGCCATTGACTTCCTGGGTGCTGGCTTGGTCAAGGCGGTAGCGGTTGGCCCGCTCCTGATGCGCCAGCACGACCAGCGCTTCACCGCCGGCGATCTTCGGCAACCAAGCGGCCTGCACCGCGGCCGGCGCATGGCTGAGTACGGCCGGCGCTATCAGACCAGCCTGCGCGAACGGCTCCATCACGATGCCGCGGCCCAGTTCTTCCATCACCACCATCGCATCGACCGGGCCGAAACCCATGCCGCCATGGACTTCGGGCACCGCCAGCCCAAGCAGTCCGAGGCCGACCAACCCGTCCCAGGCCTCACGCGAAAAACCGCCATCGGCCACGATGCTGCGCCGGCGGGCAAAGCTGTAATCTTTTTCGACCCAGCGCAACACGGCTTCGCGCAGTGATTGCTGGTCTTCAGTGAAATCGAAATCCATGTCTTTTCCCTTAACCGAGCATCGTCTGCGCGACGATATTGCGTTGCACTTCGCTCGAACCGCCATAGATGGTGGTCTTGCGGGTATTGAAATAATGGCTGGCCAGGGGCGCGCAATGGGCAGCGCCGATATATTCGCCTTGCCAGCCTGCGGCCATCGCCTCATGGATGAAGGGCAGGCTGAACGGGCCGCCGGCCAGCATCATCAGCTCGGTATAGCGTTGCTGGATTTCGCTGCCGCGGATCTTCAGCAGGCCGGCCACATCGAGCGTCTGCTTGCCGCTGCGGTCGGCTGAGAGCACGCGCAGCACCATCATTTCGAGCGCCACGATGTCGACTTCGAGCAGCGCCACCTGGTCGCGGAAGCGCTGGTCGTCCATCATGCCTTCGGCCTTGGCGATGCGCTTCAAGCGCTCAAGCTCGCGCTTGGCGCGGTTCACATCGGCGATATTGCTGCGCTCATGGGCGAGCAGGTATTTGGCATAGGTCCAGCCCTTGTTTTCTTCGCCGATCAGGTTGTCGATCGGCACTTCGACATCGTCGAAAAACACCTCGTTGACCTCATGTCCGCCGTCCAGCATGATCACCGGCCGCACGGTGACGCCGGGTGACTTCATGTCGATCAGCAAGAAGGAGATGCCGGTCTGCGGTTTGCCCGAGTTGTCGGTGCGCACCAGACAGAAGATCCAGTCGCCATATTGGCCCAAGGTGGTCCAGGCTTTCTGACCGTTGACGATGTATTTGTCGCCCTGGCGCTCGGCGCGGGTCTTGACCGAAGCCAGGTCCGAGCCCGAACCCGGTTCGCTGTAACCCTGGCTCCACCAGACCTCGCCGCTCATGATGCCGGGCAGATGGCGTTGCTGCTGTTCTTGCGTGCCGAAAGCCATGATCACCGGCGCGACCATTACCGGGCCGAAAGGAACGATGCGCGGTGCGCCGGCCAGCGCACATTCTTCCTCGAACAGATGGCGCTGCACGGCGCTCCAGCCCGGGCCGCCGAACTGCTTGGGCCAGGCCCAGCCGAGCCAGCCCCGGGCTCCCAGGATCTTGGCCCAGCGCTGCATATCGTCCTTGCTCAGGCGCAGGGCATCGTGCACCTTGGCGCTGATGTCCTGGGGCAGATGCTCGGCCACCCATTGGCGAATCTCGGCGCGGAATGCCAGCTCGTCGGCCGTGAAGTTCAGATCCATCGGTTTCTCCTGCACATGATCGAGGCGGCGCCAGGATGTGGAGCCGGATTTTGTGAATGGCCGGTTTTTAGCACGACCGTGCTATTTTCAACTGTCGCGGCAGGGACAAACCCCCTGATTGGGGTAGCGCATTGCCGGCCGCAGCGAGTTCAAGCAATCAGTCGCGGAAGTTGTCGAAGGTCAGCGGCAGATCGGTGATTTCCTTGCGCAACAGCGCAATCGCCGTTTGCAGGTCGTCGCGGTTCTTGCCGGTAACGCGCACTGCATCGCCCTGGATCGAGGCTTGCACCTTCAGCTTGGCATTCTTGATCGCGGTGACGATCTTCTTGGCCTGGTCGGATTCGATGCCGGCCTTGACCTTGTAGATCTGCTTGACCTTGTCGCCGCCGAGCTTTTCGACCTTGGCGCTCATGTCGAGATAGCTCAGTTCGACCTTGCGCTTGGTCAGCTTGTCGATCATCACGGCGGTGATCTGCTCGAGCTGGAAGTCGGAATCGCCCCAGAGGATGATTTCCTTTTCCTTGTCCTTCAACTCGATGCGGGCGCCGGTGCCCTTGAAATCGAAGCGGGTGGCGACTTCCTTGGCGCTGTTGTCAACGCCATTGCGGATTTCAACCATATCGGGCTCTAGAACGGTGTCAAAGCTGGGCATGTTTATTTGTCGGTTGAGGGCATTGCTTGCCCGTTTGATCTGGGAAAATTCTGTCATGCAGGAAAAAGCGGCAAATCCCCCGAATCGACTTCCGTCCGACAAATTGCTGTTGGAACATGACGTCAATCTGAAGCCTTACAACAGCTTCGGCCTGCCTGCCATGGCCGCACGACTGGTGCGCATCCATGAGGCTGCCGATGTGCGCCGTGTCGTCGATCATCCGCTGCTGGGTCGCGCGCCGAAATTCGTGCTCGGCGGCGGCAGCAATATCGTACTGACCAAAGACATCGATGCGGTCGTGCTGAAGCTTGAAATACCTGGCTTGCGCCTGCTTGAAGAACGCGAAGACGCCTGGATTATCGAGGCAGGCGCGGGAGTCGGTTGGGCTCATTTGGTGCAATGGAGCATTGAACAGGGTTACCCCGGGTTGGAAAACCTCGCCTTGATCCCCGGCACCGTTGGCGCCGCACCGGTGCAGAACATCGGTGCTTATGGTCTGGAGTTGCAGGACCGGCTGGAAAGCGTCGATGTGGTCGACTTGATGACCGGTCGCGCGGCCTGCCTGCCGGCTTCGGTTTGCAACTTTGGGTATCGCGACAGCGTCTTCAAGCAGACCGGCTTTGGCGGTCTGGCGGGCAAGTCGGTCATCACCCATGTGCGGATGCGCTGCCCCAAGCCCTGGAAACCGGTGCTTGGCTATCTGGAGCTCGAACGCAAGATGGAAGAGACCGGCATCCACAACCCCTCGGCCAGGCAGATTTTCGACTGGGTCACGGCGATCCGGCGCGCCAAGCTGCCCGACCCGGCGCTGATCGGCAATGCCGGCAGCTTCTTCAAGAACCCGGTCGTCACGCCCGAGCAATGCCGCGACATCATCGGCCGCGACCCCGGCATCGTCCATTACCCGATGCCCGACGGCACGCTGAAGCTGGCGGCCGGCTGGATGATCGACGCTTGCGGCTGGAAAGGCAAGGCGGTCGGCGGTGCTGCGGTCTACGAGCGCCAGGCTTTGGTGCTGGTCAACCGCAACGGCCAGGCGCGTGGCGCCGAGGTGGTGACTTTGGCCAGGGCGATCCAGGAAAGCGTCTACGGCCGCTTCGGCATCAGGTTGGAGACCGAGCCGGTGTTGCTTTGATGCATGCGGTGTTCAATCGCGCGAGCAACTTGCTGGCGTAGGCCTGATTGCCTATGATGGTAATATACAAATATGATTGACCTGAACCAGATTGTCGGATTCGACTGGGACAGAGGAAATGCCCGAAAGAACGACAAACATGGCGTGTCGATGGCTGAAGCAGAGCAAGTCTTTTTCAACGCGCCCTTGCTTGTTCTCGAGGACTCCATCCATAGTCAGGTGGAGGTTCGGCTGCATGCATTGGGTCAGACCGACGATGGCAGGACGCTGCACATCAGTTTCACGTTGCGCCAATCCAGCCAACTGATCCGGGTGATTTCAGCAAGGGACATGCACCGGAAGGAGCGCAGCATTTATGAACAAGCCGATTAAGACGATTCCTTCCTTCGCCGATGAAGCGCAAGAGCGCGAGTTCTGGGAAAAGAATGATTCGAGCGAATATCTGGACTGGTCGACAGCCAGGAAGGTCACGCTGCCCAGGTTGAAACCCTCGACAAAGACGATTTCGCTGCGCTTGCCGCAGCATCTGCTGGATTCGATCAAGGTTGCCGCAAATGCTCGCGACGTGCCTTATCAGTCCTTGATCAAGGTCTGGTTACAGGAAAAGCTGCACAGCCATTGAACCAACTGCCTGGTCTGGCGGGTCAACCCGGCTGAGCCACAATCGCCCATCCCGTCGCATCTCCCTTGGCCACCATGGAATCGAAGGTGCGAGCAAGCTTGAAGGCCTTGCGCCTGCTGCTTGGCCGATAGGCGCCGCTGAACCCGGCTTGTGCAGGCCCATCAGTGGGGTCGTCACGAGATTGACCAGACGAGATGCCAGGAATTGCCTGTCGCCACCGTCAGCTGACGGCCGATCCAGACGGGTTGTCGGCCCTCAGTACGTACCGACTGCTTCGTCACACTGCGGTGACGTTGAACCGGTCGCAGAGGTCGTCCACCTGCCGAGCCTTGAGCTTCTCCGCGCGTAGCTTGCGAAGCCCGCTGCGCTCGAAGATGGCGTAGGCGAAGCCTTTGTTCATCTGCCGCGACACGTACCGGATCCCGTCCCAAGCTGCGTTCGCGCCGTGAATTGCCTTCGCCCAGGCCTGGCTCGTCAAGTAGTCGGCGGACGCACTGATGTCGTTGTTCAGGCCCAGGGACTTGAGTGCTGCCCCGGTCAGATCCGCCAGCACCAGCGCCTTGCGCCCTTCACAGGTAAACCGCACGACCCATCGCTCGGTCAGTTCAGCAGTCGGCACCTCGTAGCTGCCTCCTACGAATCGACCGCACTCATGGATGACGCTTTCAGCGAACGCCACCTCGATGTTGCTGGTGGTGTAGCAGGTGCCGAACCGGCCTTAGGGATGCTCTGCATAACTCAACGCGGATGTGTGCAGTGCGGACCGGGATGGGATGCAAGGCGCATTTTGCGGCCAATAGCGCGTGCTATTGGCAATAAATGCAACGCCGCAGACCGCCCGGGGCCGCGCTAGCACAAGCCGTGAG